>JBBCHN010000001.1:0-79492 GCA_037200105.1 Candidatus Saccharimonadota bacterium
ATGTTAATTTACCTCGTTATTGTCATATTTATTGCTATAGCGGTTGGCCTAGTACTGTTCCTGCTAAAAGAAGATAAAGGTGAAAAAGAACCAACTATTGATCTATGGCTTGCAGCTGGGCTTGGCCTAAGTGCTGCTGTTATTGCTGCTATTGTTGAGCGACTTGTTATACCTATGGCTAACACGAAACTTGGTACACCTTTTGGGACTATGTTTTTGTCTTTCCTTGGAGTGGGGGTTATTGAGGAGACTCTTAAATTCCTACCACTAGCTCTAATTATTTATCCTAAGAAATACTTTAACGAACATACCGATGGTATCATCTATTTTGCTATTGCAGGCCTAGGCTTTGGCTTGCCCGAGAATATTCTATATACCATTCAATACGGAGCTAAAGCTGGAGTCGGCAGGTTAGTAATGACACCATTCTTCCATGCCGCTATAACGGCTATGGTTGGTTTCTACTTAGTAAGAGCCAAGCTTGCTAAAAAGAGTCCATTTACCGTCTGGCCCTACTTTCTTCTAGCTATTGGCTTGCATACTCTCTATGACTTTGGACTAGCTTCTGGATCTGATCTGTTTACTTTTATATCCATAGCAATAACTCTGGCACTAAGTGCTAACTTATTTTATCTATTCTTTAAAGCCAAAGACCTGGATGAGGATACGGGACTAGCTGCAGTCGGGCACAACAGTTTTTGTCGCTCATGTGGTGCTGTAAATACTAACCATTACCTCTATTGCACCCAGTGTGGCAAGCGTGCTTAAATAAGCATAGATAATAAAAACAAAAACATGCCAGAAGAACAGCAATGTCCGAATTGTCAGCAGCCTATTGAGAATGGTGCCATCTACTGTGGTAACTGTGGCTTTAAGCTAGATACCAGTGCAACTGCCCAGCAGGTTAATTCAAACTCTATAAGTTCTAATCAGGCTCAAGAGGCAGCAATACCTGCCTACGATATACCTACAACCCACCACAGACAGCACTGGGCAGCTATGGCCTTAGCATTTGGAGTTATAGCAATTGGTGGTGGAGCGCTAGTGCCACTACTAGGTATCGTTTTTGGAATAACTGGTGTAGTGATGTCTACCTCAAGTTATAGAAAAACTCATGGTTGGCTTAAACCTGTCAGTTTAATTGTGCCTGTTCTAGCCCTACTGCTAAGTATTGGTTTCTGGGTTAACAACTCCGCCAATAATGCCAAGCAAACAGCCAGCAATAGCGCAGGGACTAGCAATGGTATTTCCTCGATGAGTGTCACAACTCCCTGTTACACCCTAACTTTTAAAACCGAGTTTAATGTAAATAACGCTAGCGGTAGCTGCACGATAAATGCTTATAACGAATCTAATTTTGTAGACTCATCAAATATATATAAAGTTTTGGCTAGTCAAACAAATCAGATAACTACAGCTAACTTTGATAGCACTGCAAAACAGGCAATTGAATCAGATGTATCTAAGAACCTGCCTGGTTTTAATATAACTAACCAATCAAGCAATATTTTTAGTGGTAGCCCTGCTTACTATATTCAGGCATATAACAGCTCTACGAATGTAGCTGTTATTGAGGAGACCATATTACATAATGATCCATCAGCTAGAGACAACTTCTTTACAATAGTTCACGCCGTTAACGATAGCGCTGTTAATCTAGACGAACTTGAATCTACTTGGCACTGGAACAATTAGCTATTTCTTGTTGCTAGCTGTAAGTTCTTTAAGGCAATTTCAAAACTCAATACCTAGATCTATCGGATGATGCCATAGACAATTCCAAATAGTCCAAGAACTTAGGCCTATACCTACAACTATTAATCTATTCTAAAACCTACACTAAATATAACTGAAGTTTTATGCAATATATCTATTATTTAATCGTGCTATTGTTATTATTCTGGTCAATACATTCTTGTCCAATAAATGCTAGGTGCGCATCGCTGTCTGGGAAGCTAACATTACAATCAATTGCATAGTTGCTCTCATTGTCGTTGACTAACTGCCAATTACCATTTGTTTCGTAAAAGTAGGCTATCTGATCATAACTATTTGTAGTGATTTGCAGTATATCTACTATGCCAATTTTATAACCCGGAGTCTTACTGTTGAATATGTAGGCCAAAGGGTAGGCACTTGTATCATCTGGCTGAAGCCTCAACCATTTGCCAGTGCTTTGAGGATTAGAGAACTGTGGTCTCGCAGCTAAGTAAGCATTGAATATTGGCTCGAGTTCGGATGCAGTCGGTGCATAAACTGAAATTGGAGCACAGCTTAGCAATATGTCACCACCTATATATTGTCCACTACTAGATGTAATATTGTTTGTATCAACTTCACACAGTGAGCTTGCAGAGTAAAAAGTGACGTAGGTTTTTGCAGAACCATAAGTTGGTTCAGATACAGAGCTAAGCATACTTGTAGAATAAGAGAAGTTATTTGCGTCTATGTCTTTTGTTATAAACGATAAGACATTTTCTGTACTTTTATTGTTTTGTGTATTAATGTCTATTGCATAGTTTCCACTTAAATATGGCATGACAAAAAAACTCGTTCCTGAAATCTTTCTTGGTGGTGTAAACGTGTTGTTACCCATTATGGATACAGTCGAAGCAGGGTAGTTCGTACACTCGGTGGCACTCATAGCGTTACATTCAAGTGAGGAAACTGTGTGAAAGTTCTTTTCAATAGAGCTTTGAAATCCACTAATTATTGTCGTTGCACTATTTTTAGATATGGCAGTAGCCGACACATTTAATGTACCTGGTTTATGTGCATGCCTATAAACTGAATAACCCACTAGTACCAATACCACAACTATTATTAATACGAGCAACGTTTCTATTAAGGTAAAGCCTCTTTGGTGCCTGTGCCTTTTAATCATGGTATAAGCATAAGCTGAAAGATTACCGAAGACAAGAAATAGTTAAAAAATACAAATTCTAAAATATTACGCTTGGTGCGGGTGCGGAGAGTCTAACTCCGGTCAACGGCTTGGAAGGCCGTGGTAATAAACGTTATACGACACCCCGCTCGTATGAGCTAAGATTATACCTTAAATATCATGAACTACGGTAATATGTGCCCCTAATGTACTTAGTCTAGCTGCTAGATCTTCATAACCTCGGTTTATAGTGTAGACGTTTCTAAGCATGCTAACACCATTAGCAGCCATCATACCTATTAGCAACAGTGAAGCTGGACGAAGGGCAGGTGGGCAAACTACATCTGCATGCCTAAACCTAGTTGGTCCAGTTACATATACTCTGTGTGGATCTGCCAGCTCAACTTGGGCGCCAATTTTAGTCATCTCAGTGTAGTAGAGGGCTCGGTTATCATACATCCAGTCATGAATTAGAGTTCTTCCTCTAGCACAGGCAGCTATTGGTACAAAGTAAGGCAGGTTATCTGCATTAAGGCCAGGATAGGGGGAGAGAGTGAATCTTATCTGATAACGCTCTAAGTTCACCGTTGTGTTGATGAATGGTTAGATCAACTAAATCCGTAAAGCCATTGTTTGCCTTATATCTTTTGCTTTGATCAATCTTTAGACCCATCTTCTCTAACTTTAGAATCTCTACTGCCATGAATTCTATTGGTACACGTTTAATGGTGATTTTAGAGTTAGTTGTAACGGCTGCGGACACAAAGAACATAGCCTCAATTGGGTCTTCACTCGGTGCATAGGTAATATTCTTTTTGATTGGTCCAGTTACGCCTCTAACTTTAATAGTGGTACTACCAACATTTTCGATACTTACACCCAATCTCTTTAGATACAAACAGACTTCTTGGATGGCATAATTAGCACTAGCAAATTCTATAATTGTTTCAGATTTAAACTTGGAGGCAGCCATTAAGATATTCTCAGTAACAGTATCTCCAGGTTCGTATAGAGTGATACGATCAGCAGACTTCTTCTTAACATCAATATTGTAGTGTCCACTGGTAGCCACAATGCTGACACCAAACTCCTCTAGGCCAAACAGGTGTGGTTGAATAGTTCTGGTGCCTAGCTTGCAGCCACCAGCATATGGGATCTTAAACTTATTAAACTCATGAATAAGCGGGCCAATAAACATTAGGACACTTCGAGTTCGCCTAGCAGCCTCGGAGTTAATTTTATCTAGCTTAAGTTTCTTTGGTCTACGTATTTCTAGATCATTACCTTCTAGCCACTTAACTGAAACACCAATGCTCTCAAGTACCTCTATAATCCTGTAGACTTCCTCAATCCTAGGGAAAGACTTAAATCTAGTTACACCTTCATTAAGTAAACTAGCAGCAAGTAGGCCGACAGCTGCATTCTTGGAAGTCTTAAGTGTAATACTGCCCTTAAGTTGATGCCCGCCTTCAATTCGAAGGTTAACAGCCTCACCACTTAAACTAATAAGTTGTTTATCAAGTACATCACTAATACGGCCTAGCGTATCTAAACTTAGGTTTTGACGACCGTGCTCCATACGATTAACAGCCGACTGGCTAGTACCAAGGCGGCGTGCGAACTCTGCCTGAGATAGGCCTCGTTCTTGTCGTATTTGAGATATTAAATTACCAATCTTCTCGTAAGACGATACCATAGACTAATATATTACCATATTTGGTATATTAATTGTATTGTTTGTTTTTGCTTAACTAACCTATTATATACCAATATTTAGCTATTGCTACTTTATTAAGCTAAAATATATTGAAATAGGAGGGGTAATGCAAGACACAGATATTTTTTAGCTTAATTGATGACGAAGTTGATAGACAGACTGATGGTCTTGAGATGATTCCAAGTGAGAATCATACCTCCGGAGCTGTATTAAAAGCCCTTGGCACACGTCTAACCGATAAATACTCAGAAGGCTATCCTGGTATGAGATATTACGGTGGCTGTGAGTTTGTCGATAAGGTCGAGAATATAGCAAGAGACAGAGCCAAAGAACTATTTGGCTGTACTCACGCCTAACGTTCAACCACATTCTGGTTGCCCAGCTAATCTAATCGCTTACTTTGCCTTGCTTGATCCTGGAGATACTCTTATGGGTCTAAGTCTGACTGATGGCGGTCACATGGACACATGGTTTAAAGCTTAACTTTTCTAGCACCTTCTATAAGAGCGTTCAATACCATGATCGCAAAGATGGTTATATAGACATTGATGAGATGTATAAGCTGGCTAAAGAGCATAAGCCAAAGCTAATTATTGCTGGCGGCAGTGCTTATCCAAGAGTCTACGAGTGGGCAAAGTATAAGGAAGTTGCTGACTCAGTTGGTGCCTATCTTCTGGCTGACATGAGTCACGTTGCTGGTCTAGTAGCTGCTGGCGTATATCCGTCTCCAATTGGTATTGCCGATGTTGTTACCACCACTACTCATAAAACACTACGTGGTCCTCGTGGCGCACTAATACTGTGTAACGGCCTACCCTCAAATCCACTAAAAGCTGTACCAAGGGACTAAAGAGAACATACCAACTCTTGTAGACAGAGCCTTAATCCCAGGATTGCAAGGTGGCCCACATAATCACCAACAGCTGCCATAGCTGTAGCCTCTAAAAGAAGCCATGCAGCCAGAATTTAAGACCTATGGAAAACAAGTTCTAGCAAACGCTCAAAGGTTAGCTGAGTCTCTACTATCTAAAGGCTTTGAGCTAGTAACTGGTGGTACTGATTCCCATCTATTGCTCCATAGATCTAACTAACCAAGATATTCCAGGCAAGGAAGCTGAGAAGGCCTTAGGTAAGGCTGGAATTACTGTTAACAAGAACACCATCCTCATGATCCCCGCTCACCTTTCGATCCTAGTGGTATAAGACTTGGTACACCGGCTTTAACTACTCGAGGCATGAAAGAAAAAGAGATGGATCAAATAGCTGATTGGATTAGTGAGGCTCTAAAAAATCGTAATGATGACAAAAAACTAGCAAGTCTTAGAACTACTATTAAGAACTTTGCTAAACAATATCCACTGCCTAGCTAGGGAAGTAGCTGAGGTTCTTGTCTTAGTTCAACGCCAAACTTATCCCTAACGCCATCAATTATCTTTTGCTTGAAGTTAAGTAAGTCAGCAGTCTTTTTAGCATTTTCATTAATAGAGGATTAATGGCTGCCCTTCCAGGTACTCATGCCAGTAGTCTCATCCTTATAATCTTTAAAACCGGCCTTTTCTATTAGCCAGGCTGCAGATAACTTTATTCGGTCATCTTTAGTTTGCCAGTGGGATATATCCTCATGTTTAGAGTGAAGGTTTTCAAATTGTTCTTTTGATACTATTGGATTCTCAAAGAACGATCCACAGTTGTTTACGACTTTTGGATCAGGTAGCTTGGATTTTCTAATGTCTATGACAGCATTACGTATAGTCGCTGGAGATAAATGCGGTTATACCTTTTTCACTTAAATAGTTTGAGAGTGCCTTATATAGAGGGGGGGATAGCTGTCTTTTTTAAGATGTAGACGAATAGATAGTATTAAGTAGCGTCCTGGTTCCTTTTTAAAGCAACTGTTTCTATAACTAAAGTCACAGTCCTTATTACGCATTGTTAGAAATGCCTTGGTCTTAGTATCGTAGGCATCAAGGCTAATAAGGGTTTCAGCTATCTCTTGTCCGTAAGCTCCAACGTTCTGAACTGGTGTAGCGCCAGTTGTGCCTGGTACTAGGCTTAAACATTCTATGCCAGTTAAACCAAGACTAACGGCTCTATCCTACAACTAAGTCCCAGTTCTCACCGCCACCAATTAATATGTCAGCTCCTTGGTCATCTTCACTCTCGATCTCAAAGCCACGTATCCTGCAAACCAGTAGTAGTCCGTCAAAACCTTCATCACGCCAAACAATATTACTGCCATCACCAATCATTAGGGTAGCTAGCTTATTTTGAGTAGCAAAGTTCAGTGCTTCAATTAGATCCTCTTTACTCTCATAATAGCTAAATGCTTAGCCTTACCACCGAGTCTCATGGTGGAGTAGTCTACTAAGCTAACGTTGGTCTCAATCTTCATATTCAAAGTATACTTTAAGCTTGCCTAGCCTTGCACTACTATATGGTGCGAGTTAATATAAAAACAGTGAGTAATATGCAGAGGCCTAATATACCATACAAGACTCTGGGCTTACGTCCTCCAGCGTCTTAGACACAAACATAATCGTACAATCAACGAAGTTTGTGGAGCTGTTGAGATTGATGAGACTGTACTAAACAGCATAGAGTCTGGCAAAGAACGACCTGATGAGGAGTTACTTGAGCAGTTAATTAACCACTACCAGATGGAAGATAAAGATGCTCTTAGACTATGGTCACTAGCCGGTTATGATACCGATGATCTCTTTGTTGAGGATATTGATCCACTGTTAGGCGAAGCTATCCCCTAAGAATATTATTATGTTACTAGCTTTGGAGCAGAGAACTCTCTACTCAGACTCACTAGATATCCATTCGATGCTAGCGGACTAGTATTAAACTTTAAACAAGTTGCTGGTCAAACCAACCCAATGTCAGTCGCTAAACTTGGCATGAGCTATGAGCAAGCCTCAAAAGTATATGAGACTCTTCAGAAAGTGCTTCTAAGGCACAAGTATCTAAAGGGACCAAAAGCCCTACCAAGGGTGACACTAAGTAATAAATATTACTGTTTTAGTCTAGATATAGGCGTAATTTAATATAATCTAACCTAAATACATAAAGGATCAACTAGCCAACGTGACCATCGAGAAATTACTAGGAAATTTACACGAGAGTGCTAAGAAGTTCTCTATCCAACAAACACTTATAAAGAAATAAAGCTTGCCGTTATAATTAAGAATATATGGCTGTTAGTTCTAGAACTGTAATATTTGAGATAGAAACCGACCTGGATAATTACCAGGTAATTGAGGAAATATATACTGGTCGTCCATCCAGGGTATCTATATGGTGGTAAATATAAGACAGCCCAATCTGGCATGCCACTGGATAACCTTGATGAAATGCTATTTGAGTATAACCAGAGGCTGGTTGAACTTATTAATCAACTTAAGCCTAAAGAAGTTCTAGCATTGGGGGTGGGGCCTTCACACTGCCAACCTATATAACCTCAAAAGATAACAAAAATACACTTTGACATTGTAGAGCCAGATAAAAAGCTCGAGTCTATAGCTGCTAAATACTTTAACTTTGCACGAGGCGATAACATTAAAGTAATTAACGACTATGGTTTGCACTACCTAAAGAAAAACAGAAGAAGTACGACCTAATAATAGTCGATGCCTATCTAGATAATGAGATACCTGAGGAGATAATGTCCAAGAAATTCGCAAAGTTAGCCGAGTCTTCTCTAGCCAACAACGGCGTATTGGTCGCTAATGTAATCAGTGATACCTCACTTAACTCAAGCATGGATAGAATGCATAGTTCACTAAATAAATATCTTAAGCACAGTAAGGTCTATCCTGCCGGTCCAGAGCGGATCTATTATTATCCGACTAACTTTATCTATGTAACTTCAAATAGCCCAATAGACTTTAAGCTACGACACCCAGAACTAAGCCTTAGAGGTTTTAGTAGCTAGCTTCTTAGTCTTTTTTTGGTTGAGACAAATATAGTACAAACAGCGCTAGTGGATCCTGAGTTAATAATTCCAAAGTAAATCGCAAAGGTATACCGATAATTGTTATAAATAGTAGAGCTAGAGCAACATTTATAATCAAGATACCGTAAATAGATTTAGAGTGACCTTTTGTGGAATGCCAACTAGCAGCTATAGCCTCACCAACTTTTAAGTCCCCGTAAATAAAGAAGTATGGTGCCAAACATACTCTAGGTAGAACAAAAAAGAATGGCACTATAAAGAAGACTAGGCTAGCTATAATAACCACGTATAAAACAAGGACTAAACCAACCATCCTAAGTAGTATGTTCGAGGCATGAGATATCAAGTCTTTTAGTTCATACTCTTTATCTCTAAGTACTGAGAAGTATATTGAGATGACAACAATCTGTATAAAAGCGCCAACAAGTAAGCTGACAATATCGTTAAGAGTAGTGCCTTCGAATGTATTATGTTTAAATGCGGCACTAAAGATAACTTCAAATACAAGAAACTATTACAAAACCTAAACCAAAGACTGTTATAAAATCCCATATCTTGGGTTTAACGAAGTCTTTTACTAACTTGTAGGATTCTACAGCTCCTGGCCATTCGCCTGGTTTTGGTACATTAACTCCGTTAGCCATAATTCGAAGTATATCACCTCTAAATATATGAAGCTAATAACTAAAGATTAATCTAAGCTAGGTCTGTTAAACTATAATGATACAAAAGAGGAGGTAGTTTATATGGGTGAAATGATTGAGATTAATGCAGACCAACCAATAGATGCATATCTAGCTAAACTGAGGGAGAAGCCAAAGGTGCAATAATTGTTATTCATGAAGTTTGGGGACTAGTAGACCAAATTAAATCTGTTGCTGATCGTTATGCCGCTGAGGGCTATATAGCCTTAGCTCCTAATCTATTATTTGAAATAGACTTTTCCAATATCGACTTACCTGAGATGCAAAAACAACTCTTGATCCTAAGACTAGATCGGAAGTTCAACCAAAGCTTCGTCAGCTTATGACACCTATGGCAGGATCCATCATTCGGTTCAAAGACCCATAGAGCGTACTAAAGCTTGCTTCGATTATCTATATGATCTACCAGAGGCTAAACAAAAAGTAGCAATTAACGGCTTTTGTTTTGGTGGCACCTATAGCTTTGCATTAGCCGCCACTGAACCTAGACTTAAAATTGCTCTACCATTCTATGGTCATGCTGAACAATCAGTAGAGAACTTAAAAAGATCAAATGCCCAATTAGAGCTTTCTATGGTAAAAATGACGAAGGTCTAATGTCTAGTTTGATGATTTAAAAAAGCGCATGAGTGAAGCTGGTGTAGATTTCGTTGCTAAAGTATATGACGACTGTGGACATGCTTTCTTTAACGACCACTAACCCAATTACGTATAACAAGGAAGCATCAGAAGACGCTTGGAGCAAAGTTAAAGAAGCTCTAAGCTCAGCCATGGCCTAGGTTATAGATAGCAAAACTTATAAACATATAAATTAGCAGTTATTACAACATATTTTGCTAATAGCTTTTTGAAATTGGTGATTAAATAAATACGAAGAGAGACTGGTAGTACAAAAACTATAACTCGAGGGAAATAAGCTAATGGTAGTAGAAGCATAGCCGACTATAACAACGAGAAAGCGGAAGTTAACGTAAATATTGTTATCCCGCCCTCTGTCCTCGCCATTGCAGATACTCTACATGATCAGGGTGATATAGAGGGTGCCCATCACATACTAGATTTATGGGAACAAGGGACAATTTAGCGAGTCCGCTGAACAAACGACAGTAGTTACTTCTCAAGATCCAAATCAAAGATATCTATTTCTAGCTAGTTAGTAAGCCTAGTACACCACGCTGGCCGAGGCTAGAACCGTCTTATTAGTAAAAGGGCCTAGTCATTGTATATTTTTACCTAGAATAATTTGTACACTATAGATTAACTAACCGCTAACATATCTAGTGTTAAAAACTTTCTCATTATTTTACTATTCTCACCGTAATATCGGTGAATCCTATATCCCAGAAAGCAATAGACTAGTATTAGGACTAAGGCAAAGTGCTAATTCAATCGGTACCTATAGGCCTATATACAGGTATATTACGGTCGGATTAATAAGCCGACTATACTAACTCTTAAAATAATTGTTCCCCCGTGTTTAACAAGAGGAGTATCTTTTTTAGTTAGTTTATCACCCTTAAGATCCTTGTAGTCTTTAGCCAGAAGTATCGGAAATAGTAATAGTACTTGAAACACCGCAAACAAAACTATTTTTACTGTATCCTCTGTTTTTATTTGCGAAATTCCCTATTACAAAAGGTAATGAGCCGTAACAAACTCCGAGAGAAATTATAGCTAACCAACTTCTGGATTTTAGTTTTAGCTTAGGGTGCGAGTAGAGAATAATAATTACTATATAAACAAAAACCAAATTAACAAAGTAATTGGTTGCGAAAGTATGGCTTGGAAAGCGATTAGAATTAATACAACAAGCCACAAAAAAGTATTTTATAGATACTATATTTACTTTTTTGGATAACAGAGGGTTATCAAACGTGAGTTTAGCTTGTCAGTTTCTATATCTGTAAGGTTATTGTATGTTGCTGCAATGGCATATAAAAGCAGTAAGGGTGAAGTAACAAGTTATTGAACGTAATACAGATGAGCCAGATATAAGGGCAGTTAGAGAAGCCAGTAGACCAGAGTATATAACGTTTTGTGGCCTTGATAACTTTGAAAAGAAATCTCCATATTCGACTGCTTTCATTGGAAATTAATCGGTATCTGGATTATATAAACTATTAACTATTGAGTATAGAAGAAAACTTATTACCACTAATACTACCCCAACCAATTATGTATATAATTTTATTAAACACTAAAATAGTTTTATTTTTATATTGTGTTGCGATAGTTATTTCATTACCAATAGCTGACAAGTAGACAATTATCATAGCTACGTATAGGCCATATATAATTCCGAGCCAGTTAGGGAACACAGTTCCATAATCTTGCGGGCCATATCTTGCGTTACCGTTATATTTCCTGCAATCACAGCTGCCGTGATAAAAATAACCCCAGCTATAGGTAGGTATATTCGATGGATGGCTTTTTTACGAGGCAAGTTACAGCAAACTTTTTTCGTTTGGGCAGTATATCCATAAATCAAACATCCCAACGCTATAATTCCAGAATTACTAAAGATGTAATCGTAACATACCATTGCCAAAAAGTGCCGTAGGATATTGCTAAGTATTATGAGAATAGGTGGAAATACGAATAAAAAAAGTCTGTGTTTACGATTATATTGAACGCTGTCATTAACCCCCCCGCAATATTAGTAATTGGGTTATCTCTGCTTGCAATTGTATTAGGGACTATAGGCTAGTTGTTCTTGCGGTATTGTGACTCTTTGATTTTCTGGATTTTGATTTTGTTCATCCATCTTGTCGTAATCATAAGCAATATACTAAAAATTTACAATGCTTAGTACTCACTGATAAATCAATGGTACGCCGGCAAGATTCGAACTTGCGACCCCTTGGTTCGAAGCCAAGTACTCTAATCCGCTGAGCTACGGGCCGGTATTTTTTAGGCGTATACTATCGTATCAGATAAGATTACATATATGAAACGAAGCCTCAAAAGCTTTAATGATGTGGGAACTTGCTCTAAGACCATATGTTCCACTTGTTAAAGAACTGACCGGTAAAGGACACAGTACTAGATAGAATTATGCCACTAATGAGCTATCTAGGACATCCCGAGAATAAATTAAGGACTATACATATAGCTGGTACCAGTGGTAAAACCTCAACAGCTTACTACACGTCCAGCCCTATTATCTTATCCGGTAAGACCGTAGGGCTAACTGTCTCACCACACATAGATAAGATAAGGAGCGAACTCAAGTAACGGTAAGCCCGTTACCGATTCTGTTTTTTTTGAAAAGCTATCTGAGTTTTTAGACCTTGTCGATCAAAGTAATATTAAACCTTCCTACTTCGAACTAATCTATGCGTTTCTCATCTGGCTGTTTGCTGAGCTCAAAGTGGACTATGCCGTTATTGAAACAGGACTTGGTGGTCTTTACGATGCAACTCAACGTTGTTAGTCGTGAGGACATGATTTGTGTAATCACTGATATTGGTTTTGACCATATGCACATACTTGGCCACACAATTAAAGAGATTACTGCTCAAAAGGTTGGCATTGTCCATGAGCATAATCCACTCTTAATGTACGCTCAGGGTAAGGAAGTTATGGATGTAGTTGAGGCTTGGGTTAAAGACAGAGAAGCTGAGCTGCATTTAATAACTCAAAACAGTGAGCAAAAGATTACGGACATGGCTTAGCCTACGGCGAACTCCCAGATTACAAAAGCGTAACTGGCTACTCGCATACTTTGCCTTTAGGTTTGTTAGAGATAGGGGACGGGCTTAATAACTTAAGTAATGAGCAAATTGAGACTAGTCAGAGAATTGTTATACCAGCCAGAATGGATTTATCTAGAGTTAACGATCATCTAATAGTTATGGATGGTGCTCATAATATGCAAAAGATGACAGCTTTTATATCCTAGCTACAAGCACAAGACCCAGAGGCTAGACCGGCAGTTTTAGTAGCCTTTAAAGAGCGACAAAGCTTACGTAGAAACGTTGCCTTTAATAAAAGACATAGCTAGCGAGATTATTGTTACTACTTTTGAATCATCACAAGATCTACCGGTGACGTCTTGTCCTCCTGAGGATATATATAACGAGCTTGTAGCAATTGGCGCTAACAGTGTCAGCATTGAAGCAAGTAATGAGCAAGCATATAAGAAGTTACTTAACTCTAATCCCAAAGAATTAATAATCACTGGTTCTTTTTACTTAATAGCTCAAATTAGAGGAAGGGTAGGTCATGATTAGGACAAATTGCAGCCATAGACAACAAGCGAGGTTTAGCTAAAAATGGTCAGATACCATGGAAGCTACCAAAAGATGTGGCTAGATTTAGACAATTAACTCTAACTAAAGGAGCTAACGTTTTAGTCGGCAGAGCGACCTATGAGTCGATGGGCGATTATCTACCTAACCACCAACATCTATGTTGTTAGTCATAGTGACCTAAAGCTCAAAGCTGGTTGTGTGCTGGTAAAAGATCCAGTTAAGTTCCTAAGTGAATTCAAAGATGACATATGGGTTATTGGTGGGGCAGGTTATATTTGCCGCTACGATTAATGTAGCTGACGAACTTTATCTAACATTAGTTGATGGTGACTTTAACTGCGATCAGTTCTTCCCTGAATATAACAACTTTAAGCTCCAAGATACCGATGGTCCATATAGTGAAAACGGCCTAAACTTTAGCTTTAAGTTGTATGCTAAGTAATTAATCAGATTGTTTATTAGGTTTGGTAGTGCTTAGATATATCTATGGCTACTAACGCTGAGGTTATTGTTCTTGGAGGAGGCTGTTTCTGGTGCCTTGATGCTACTATAATCTGGTAAAGGGTATAACTAAAGTTGAGGAAGGCTATAGCGGTGGTAGCGTTGCTAATCCAACTGACGAGCAGATATATTATGAAAACACTGGGCATGCTGAAGTCGTTAAACTAACCTTTGACCCTAAAGTAATTAACCTAGATGACATCCTAGACATATTCTTCACTATCCATGATCCACAACTAAAGATAGGCAAGGACCAGACGTTGGTCATCAGTATCGCTCAATCATCTTCTATATGGATGATGCTCAAAAGAAAGTTGTAGGTGAGGCCTTAGTAAAAGCTAATAAAGTTTGGGATAACAAAGTCGTAACAGAAATTGAGAAGTTCAAAGATTTCTATCCGGCTAGTGAGTACCACAAGGACTACGAAATTAATCGACCAGATTACTGTCAGATAATTATTAATCCTAAGCTAGATAAACTACGAGCTAAATTTACTAGTTTTCTAAAATAAGTTGTGAACTAACTGATTAATACCCTGACCAGCTTGATCTAAGGTTATACCAACAGCGCCTAGAGCGAGGCCGGCTGCTGCTAACACAAGAGCAGTTCTTTCTACAGGGTGTCTATCAATGTGATGTTCGATTCGATCTTCTATTCTGTCTGCCATAATTAACTTATTTATACAACTAGATCTAATAAATTGCAAGTAACAGATTGCGCTTAAGCGTCTGATCAGTTAAAATATACAAATCTAATAGAGAGGTAGCTAATATGGCTTCATTTACAGTTATGACATACCAACAGCCAGCTACCGCTATATCTTGTTAGCTCTAAGACAAACACGAAACATAATCCAAATTAATCTAAACGAAGCAGGAGGCTTCTAGATGTCTCTCCAAAAAGCATAAAAGTTTTAAAGGTGTTTTGGCACCACGTATGGAATTATCCCCAAGTATTTTATTGGGCTCTGTATCCTAGTGCCTATAACCACACTAGAACAGAACTTTCTTCCACCACTTATCGTTGCCAATATCATTAATAAACTAAGTAAGGGTGATTACATGCATAATCATATCTGGTCCAGCTTTGGCCCAGATATAATACTCTATGCGCTGCTTACATTTGCTGGTTCTATTATTTTCTGGCGAGCTGTAGACACACTAGTCTGGAAGCTAGAAGCTAATGTGCAGAGAGATATTGCAAGAAGAGTCTTTAACCCACTTGCTAATCCAAAGCGCCAACTTCCATGCTAATAGTTTTGGTGGTTCACTAGTTTCTAGAACCAATAAGTTAATGGGTGCCCTATGTTCGTTTTGCAGACACTACCGTTTTCCAGGTCGTACCGCTATTATCTGGACTAGTCTTTACATTAATAATTCTGCTACCTAAAGCACCTATCTTTGCGACTATATTCATTCTTGTATCAATAGCTTTTGTTGTAGTATCTTTCACTGTTACTAGGAAGGTTAGGTACTTCGCTGAGATTCAAGCCACTGCGAAAACTGCTCAGACAGGTTATCTAGCTGATGCGGTTACTAATGTAATGGCTATAAAAAGCTTTGCTGTTTAGATTTTGAGAATTCTCAATTTGCTGCAGTTACAGATGATACCAAAGAGAAGACTCTAGATATAATGAAAGAACAAAGGCGCCAGTTTAACTATCTAACATCGATAACTAACACCATGTCACTAGTCGCTATTATTATGGCGTTGTTGGCGTTACTGTTCTAAAGTCTGATCTAGCAACTGTTTATCTAATTCTTACCTATACTGCATCAGTTGCATCGCAGTTGTTTAACTTTGGTAACTCATCACTTAGAAACTACAACCGATCGTTTGGCGATGCTTCCGACATGGCCGAGGTACTGTTTATAGAACCTGAAGTTAAGGATCCTATTGATCCTGAGAAGGTAAAGATTAAGAAAGGTGCCATTGAATTTAAGCATGTAGACTTTACACACGATGGTGCTGGCGAAGCTCTTTTCCATGATCTAAACCTAAAGATTAAGCCTGTGAGAAAGTAGGTTTAGTTGGTCATTCCGGTTCTGGGAAAACAACCTTTATGCGTTTGCTCTCTCGCTTTAGATATAGATGGTGGTGAGATATTAATTGACGATCAGAACATCGCCCGTATAGACCAGGATGATCTTCGACGTAACTTAGCTTATGTTCCACAGGAGCCAGTGATGTTCCACAGAAGTCTAGCTGACAATATTAGCTATGGTATGCAGACTGCTAGCATGCAAAAGGTAATAAGTGCAGCTAAGTTTGCACACGCTAATGACTTCATTAACGCCCTACCCGAGAAATACGAAACATTGGTTGGTGAGCGAGGCGTAAAGCTATCTGGCGGACAGCGTCAGCGAGTAGCAATAGCTAGAGCTATGATAAAAGATGCCCCAATACTAGTACTTGATGAAGCGACTAGTGCACTAGATTCTGAAAGTGAAAAACTAATCCAGGATGCTCTGTGGAAGTTAATGGAAGGCAAGACAACTATTGTTATTGCTCATAGACTAAGCACTATTCAAAAGATGGATCGTATCATTGTTATGGATGATGGTCGTATTGTTGAGGAAGGCTCCCATAAAGAACTATTAGATAGCAACGGAACTTACGCTAGACTTTGGGCTCATCAGTCTGGTGGTTTCATAGAAGACTAATCTGAGGCAGGTCTGTATAATACAGTCCATGAGAATGAAGAGCGTCTCGGGTTTTGTTTGTTACGTTAAGGATATAGATAAGACTACTGATTTCTATGAAACCCTTGGTTTTGTTTTTGACAAAAAAGAGCCCGATCACGCATCTATGCACTTAAACTTTTTCTGGATGGATTTTCACCCACAGGACAAAGAAGATAAACCCGAGTTTCAAAAAGAAGCTAATTTAGAAAACAAAGGTGCCGGTATGTTTGTGTATATAAGCGTTGATGATGTCGACGAGTTCTACAAAGAGTTGTCAGATAAGGGTCTGAAACCTTCTAGCGAACCAAGAGATTGGCCATGGGGTAACAGAGAGTTTGCACTAAGAGATCCTGATGGTTACAAATTAGTATTTTTTAAGAGGAATAAATAAAGGTATTTTGGAGAATATAAGATGAAACAAGATTTTAAGAAATTTATCCTTCGTGGCAATGTAGTTGATCTAGCCGTTGCGGTTGTAATTGGTGCTGCCTTTAATGGCGTTGTTCAGTCTTTAGTTAAGGATTTCATTACTCCACTGGTAACTGGTGCTACTGGTAAGAAAGGCGCACTTCTAATAGGGCAATGGACAATTGCTCATCGCTTTGTATTTAACTGGGGTGACTTTCTAAGCAGTGTCCTGTCATTCCTAATAGTTGCAGCTGTCGTCTTCTTTGCAGTTGTTAACCCAATAAATAAGTTGGTGGCCTATTCAAATAGAAATAAGCCCAAAGCACCAGGTACAAAGAAATGTCCTGAGTGTCTAAGTGACGTACCAGAACAGGCTACACGTTGTGCTTTCTGTACAGTTAAGCTTAGCGCCTAAGGCTTTAGTTCTTCGTATCTATAGCAATCAGGTGCATGATCGTTAATCATGCCGGTTGCCTGCATAAAGGCATAGCATATAGTTGGTCCGACAAATTTAAATCCTCGGCTCTTTAGTTCCTTACTCATTAAGTTACTAATTTGCTCGGCTTTAACATGGTCTTTTCTAGTTAGAGTTTTATTGCCTGTAAACTGCCATAGATATTTATCTAAACTTCCATAGTTCTTCTTTATTTTAAGATAAGCTTTGGAATTCTCTATGACTGCGTTAACCTTAAGTCTATTTCTAATAATGCCTGGGTCATTTAGTAAACTAGCAATCTTTTTATCATCATAGTTTTTAATCTTGTTTGGGTTGAAGTTATCAAAAGCTTTTATATAACCATCTCGTCTCTTTAGAATAGTCAGCCAGCTTAGACCTGCTTGTGCGCCTTCTAGGTTAAGAAACTCAAAGAGCTTGTTATCATCATGCTGTACAACACCCCACTCTTTGTCATGATAATCTCTTAAAAGCTCATTGCTCTCTGCCCAGCTACATCGATTTAATTGCATATATAGAGTATATCAACCAACCGACTAAATAATACGTAGTGTTATCTTTTAGTGCGCCTTCTATGGCTTATGGGTATTCTGCCCTCAAGGAACAAGCGGGACATAGCAATTCTATTGGTACTGAGATTCCTGGGATTACCTTGAGAAATCTCACGGTTCCTTTCAGTCTCACGAGCTCGACGGTTGAGTTCGGCAAGAGTTTGCTGGCCTAGTGGAGACAGTTTCTGCACGCTATCAGCAAGTGTAATGCCTTCGTCCTCTGGATCGGGTCGGGTAACTTCAATAATTGCATCTGACTCGGCATCAAATGCTATGGCTGCTTCATTAGTTAGAGGCTGGACGTCTGTATGTTGCCCAATAGCTACTCTCTCACCTGGAAGTCTAATTGGTTAAGACATGCTTTCACCATGCATAACTAGATAATACTATTTATCCTGGAGTACAGAAAGTATATTGCCTGCAGGATCCTTAAACCAGGCTATATCAGGTCCCATGTTAATGCTTAAGCCACGCATTATGCCTTTATCATCCTGCTTTCCAGGCATATTGTCATAGTGTTCGAAATTAACACCTTGCTTAGTAAGTTCATCAACAGCCTCATCAATACTATCAACTACAAAATTAAGCACCGTATAGTCAGCTGGTTTATGATCATCCTTAGAATAAATGTATAGGCTACCACCACCAGCTAGTTTTAGCTGAAGCCCCATCTTTTCGTTCTCTACTTCCAAGCCTAAAACTTGAGTGTAGAATTGTTTAGCTTTCTCTAAATTGTCAACCGTTAGTCCACTAAATGCAGCTTGAGCTTTTAACATAGCAACCTCCTTATACTTAATAACTTTATTGTAACAGTAGTGTCGTCAGTTACTGTACGATCTTATACTATAGCTGAATCAGGTTATCAAAAGTGCAGTATAATTAACTTACTAGCAAAAAAGGAAACGGTTTTGGAAAAGGGAATAAGAAAAACATTTAGCTCTTTGAGTATTCGGAATTTCCGACTATTTATTATTGGTCAGGCTATTTCGTTATGCGGTACCTGGATGCAGACCATAGCCATATCTTGGCTGGTACTACAGCTTAGTCATTCAGGAACAATACTTGGTCTAGCTATCGCTGCACAGTTTGTGCCAGTGTTACTTTTCGGAGTATGGGGTGGAGTGATTGCGGATAGATTTAATAAAAGGCGTGTTCTTTTTATTACCCAATCAATATTTGGAGTATTAGCTTTAACCTTAGGCATACTAGTACTAAGTCATAATATAGACCTCTTGGAAGTCTTTATCATAGCCGTACTAATAGGCCTAGTTCAGGTTGTAGATAACCCAACTAGACAGTCATTTGTTGTTGAAATGGTTGGAACTGAACAAGTTAGAAACGCTGTAACTCTAAACTCTACCATGGTAAATGTAGCTAGAGTTATAGGTCCATCTTTTGGAGGTATATTAATTGCCACAGTTGGTGTTGGGACGTGCTTTATTGTAAATGCCTTTACTTTCGTGGCTGTTTTAATAGCTCTATTCCTAATGCATGTTAGTGAACTAAGAACTACCAGGCCAGCCAAAAGGGAACCAGGCCAGCTCAAAGCTGGATTTAAGTATGTTCTTAGTGAGCCAAACCTAAAAGTTACTCTTATTATGATGTTTATCATTGGCACCTTTGCCTACGAGTTCCCAGTAGTTTTTCCATTATTTGCAACCCACGTGTTACACGGCAACGCTAGTACCTATTCTTCAATGATGGTGGCAACAGGAATTGGAGCAGTTCTTGGTGGTTTGTACGCAGCTGGTCATACACCAAGGACAGAGAATCCCCTAATACTGATCGCTTTTATATTTGGCGTTAGTATTCTACTCGCCGCCTTCATGCCTACTCATCTACTTGTGCTTGTTTTTCTGGTGCTAGTCGGCGCACTGTCTGTACTGTTTATTGCTATTGGTAACACAACTCTCCAACTGACAAGTACACAAGAGATGAGGGGTAGGGTAATGGCACTTTGGACTGTAGCCTTCCTAGGTACAACACCTGTTGGCGGTCCAATCATTGGATTCATCAGCGATCACACTAATCCGAGAATTGGCCTAGCTGTTGGTGGTATATCAGCAGTAATAGCAGCAATTATTGCTAAGACAATGTATAAGCCCTCAAGCCATAGTAACGAGCAACCAAGAACTATCTAGTCTTTTTACGTATTGGTTTAGTTTGAGAGGCTATGCCTATAGCTAGAGCGGCAATAACTATGTTCTTAATTATGTACTGACCATCTAGGGTGGGTACAAAAGCCTTACTCCAGGCAAGATGTGGCACTAATACTAGTGGTGAGCAGACAATTACTAGATGTATAACAAGCAGGGGTATAACTATCCTTGTAGCCTTAGGAAACAAGAATAAGACACCAATAATACATTCAAAGACCGCTAGGATATTAAAAGCTAAATTGTAATGACCTAGTCCAATAGTCTGAGCTGTTAGAGCTCTTGCGATTGGAGTAGCGGGGCTTAGGTTAAATAACTTTAGGATTCCAAACCAGAAATAGACTACGAAGATAGCTACCCTAGCAAGCGGCAGAAACAGTTTGTTTAGCCAGCCAATAATTTTGAGATCTAAATCTGCTATTTTCACTTAGTTAAACTATAGCAGAAATATGTATTGCTTAAGCTTGCGATAAGCAAACAGCTAACAGATAATGACATGCAATATGGAATGGAGCCCTATTAATGTGGAGAATAATCCAGCTGATAGATATCTTATTGCTCAGCAAATCTTGCGAGGAGCAGAGTATAGATGTCTGTGGCAACTGCTATTTCTACGTGCATCTAAAGAGCTTGAGATTATAGGAAGAACTGATAGAAACGATGCTATTGTTGCTGCGGATCTACTAGGTCCTTCATTTAATGACTATCCACTTAAGTCGAGATGGGGAGACATGGAAGCCTCGGTAGTCGAGGATGTAAGGCGTCATATATCTCCGGTCCATGTAGATAGTGCCCGACCACTACCGGAACTACTGACAGCAATAGCAGTGAATGAAAGACAAGAAGAAGTTGTTCTAGTTGATGCTATGCAGAAATTGATATTAATGAAGAATACTATGCTAGAACAGTATTTAATAGGTGGCCAATCGTAGTATATTTAATGTAGCTATTTTTTTAATCTTGCTATCATATAAACATGTCAAAAGATAAGTTTAAACTCATACCGGCTGTACATCTTCTGTTAGTAGATAAAGATAAGATCCTGCTTCTACGCAGATTTAATACAGGATATGAAGATGGCAAATATAGTGTTGTGGCAGGGCACATAGATGGGGGAGAGGCTGCATCTAGTGCTATGTCCTCGTGAAGCTTTTGAGGAGGCCGGTATTAAGATTGATCCTAAGAATTTAGAGTTTACACATGTCATGCATCGCATGTCGAGTGAAGAGCGTATTGATTTTTTCTATACAGCTAAATCCTGGGGTGGAAGCCCTGTGAATAAAGAGCCAGACAAGTGCGATGATCTTAGTTGGTTCCCCCTAGATAACTTGCCCGACAATATTATTCCTTACGTCGCATATGCTATTGAGTCCTACAAGAAGGGGATAAAGTATTCAGAATTTGGCTGGTAAAACAACATACTGCTGGTTCATCTGTAAATATTATTTAAAGACAGACAAGAAGTTGGCCGCTAAACTGCCAAGATGCTCAATGTTATAGCCACCCTCTTGAATAATCAGTGTAGGTAACTGAATGGTTTTTATTCGCTGAGCTATTTCAGAATAAACGTTCTTGGTTAGCTTAAATCCCCCTATAGGGTCGTCAATAAAAGTATCAAATCCAAGCGATACTACTAAATAATCAGGTTTAAATTCTTTTATTTTGGGAATCACTAAGTCTAGTGTCTCAAGATACTCTTTATCACTCGTACCTTCAGGTAGGGGATAATTATGGTTGTAACCTCGGCCCTTGCCTACACCAATCTCCTCTATAAAACCACTGGTGTAAGGGTAGCGCTGTTTAGGGTTAACATGAATTGAGCTATAGAGCACATCGTTACGATCGTAAAAAGCTTCCTGTGTACCGTTACCGTGGTGAAAATCAATATCTAGGACCGCTACCTTGCCTTGAGATGAAAGATTGCTAGTTGCTATAGCTGCGTTGTTAAAGTAGCAGTATCCACCCATGGTGTGATGTCCAGCATGATGACCGGGTGGCCGACATAGACAATAAACTGCAGTTTGTCCTTCGATAATAAGCTTGGCTCCAGTCAGTGCGCAATCGACTGCTGCAACTGATGCTTCAAAAGTGCCATTTACTTTCTTTAAATTTAATATGTATAGTGTCAGATGTAATTAATAAGTGATCTACACCATATCAGAGGACCATCGTGCTTTATATATCAACTATTGTCAGCAGGAGTTTCCTGACCTTTAGTCTTCTGTAAATAAGCTTGCCAACGCCCATTTCTGGATATTGCACATACGCAGGCGCTCATTATACCTATATGGTTACCATCAACAATACCCATACCAACGTCTATACCATATAATGCTGGATCAAAACCTAAATGTTCTGCTCAATCCGTCTCTTGTCCTCTTAATGAAGTTGCTTCATATTCAGCTGGTTGCTGGTCCATCAGAGTTTCCATATTTAAAAATTATCTACCCACCGATAACAAAACACAAACATAAGCACATTGGAGGGCCATCGTCTACGCTATCGCAACTAAGTGTCAGTACCCAGGAGTGGCTCTTCATACATCAGGCCAGTTGATCCAATTAGTCCGTTAGCGGCAGCTTCGGCACCCAAAGCAAAAGCAATGTCAAATATTTCACTAGGAGACCTATCTGGGAATTTTTTAGCAAAATAGATTCCTAGATCAAGTCTTTGTGGATTAGGCATCTCTCCCGGCTCACTAGGACTATTGGGGTCCTGTTCGGCTACCCACGATACTATAGGCAGTCTTAGGACTGTTTTTGAGCCCACAATCTCAACACCCCAATCACTTAGCTCTTTTTCAGTATAAGTTTCTGGAGTTGGATCGCTCATACGGAACATTTGAGCCTCTTCACTAGTACCGTCAAGCACATCCGCCATTTCTTTGACCACCTGCAGTATTGATGATGTTCTATCTTCATCTTGATAACTAGCTCCAGTAGCCCAGGAACCGTCAGGATAACTATAGTGGTGGCGTTCGGTCATAATAGACCTAGTTTACTTTAGCTAGGACAGTTTGCAAGCAATACCATATTGGAGGGCCACCGTGATGGCTATATCTACGGTGTCGAAGTCTAACTTTGCTATCATTAAGTAATGATTTGGCCAGATATTGCCCTAATATGTCTTATTATTTTTTGGTCAGCACTTATTTTTCTTATAACTTATTGGCCCAGAAGTGGCAACAAGAGTATTTCCCAACACGCAGCTAGCCATAGATCGTCTTATATATTCTTTACGATAGTGCAGGCACCGATTGGCTTTATACTCTGGGTATTCATGCTGAAGTGGTTTATACCGCACTTCCAATTGTCTACGCTATTTACGATCGTCTACACAATAACTGCGTGGCTACAAATAGTGGTTTCCTTCATACCAGACAGAATGAAGGGTAAGACAAGCGTTATTCATCTTCATTTAGCAAACGCATTTGCGCTGGGGATGTTCATCTTAGCAGTTCTTCTTTGTTTCGCTCCAACTATACATGGACTGTCGAAGTTGCTGTTTGTGCTGACAGCTCTGTATATGGTCTACAGTGTCTATATTTTATACTCGATAAAAGGCAAGCCACACTTACTATCCAATTACTTATATCTACAAATCGCTTATATTGTCTCTTTCCAGGTGTCGTTTATCTTAGCTGCTTTTTCCATTAAGTGAATCAGGGATAAAAAGGTGTGTACCTGAGGTACACTGGAGGGCCACAGTGTTAGTTATATCTACTAAATTTCAGTCTCTAGCTAATTCTAAAGCATCTTGAGCATCACGAACCAGTTCATAGGCCTGCATAACAACATACATGCCAAATCTATTTTCTCTTGGTTCGTGAGGGTTTCTTGGTGCGTGTAGGGGCGCATCCACCAATACTGCATCTTCTCCATACGTATTCACTGCGCGCTCTAATTGTTTACGACCAGTTATAAACCCTGAATTAGTACACCCGCCTGCCCAAAAGAAATGCGGGATGTCGGTATCTAAATCCTGTGCATCTTCAAGCCATACTAGTTCACCTGCTTCGACACGTTCTCTGACTGTAAGTTGTTCGCCTGTCATAGTAGCTACTAATTATCTGTCTTTAATTCTATATTGCAAGCACAAGCATATTGGAGGGCCATCAGGGACTTGAACCCTGGACACCCTGCTTAAGAGGCAGGTGCTCTAACCAGCTGAGCTAATGGCCCGTATCGGATAACTCTAGCAAAAAACTAAAGTATTTTCCAGATTATCTTAAGTGTTAACTCTGATACAATAATCTAACATGAAATTACTGTACGGTAGTGAACTATCCAGTTTTATTAAGGAAAGACAGGCTAGAGAAGTCAGATCTTTTTCTTCTGTCTCTAAATCCAAGCCAAAATTAGCGATAGTTGTCACTGTCGATAACCCAATTATTAATGTCTATATGAGACTAAAGAAACAGTATGGTGAGGACATTGGCATTGACGTTGATGTTCATTCAATAAAACAAAGTGAAGTGCCAGCCAAGCTAAAAGAACTAAACACCGACGATTCAGTCAGCGGCATAATTATTCAGTTACCAATTGAGGATCCTAAGCAAACTGATGAACTAGTTAATCTGGTAGAACCATCTAAAGATGTTGATGCCCTGGGGGATAAAGCTGAATTTGAACCGGCTACGCCAATGGCTATTATGTGGCTACTGGCCGGATACAACATTGATCTTAGAGACAAATTAGTCCTATTAATAGGAAAAGGGAAGCTAGTTGGCAGGCCGCTAGAGAGAATACTTAAAAGTAGCAATATTGATGTTCGAATCGCCGATCGTTCAAGTGATCTATCAAAAGAAACCATAGAAGCAGACGTAATTATTACTGCAACTGGCAGTCCAGCTATTTTACATCCCGATATGATTAAAAAATGGAGCAGTGGTAGTTGATGCCGGTGTGGCCAGTGAAGGTGGTAAGACTGTAGGGGATGTAGATGATTCAGTTTATGAAAGGGAAGACCTTACAATTACACCTAAGAAGGGCGGTGTAGGACCACTAACTGTCTGTGCCCTGTTTGAGAATGTTATTAGGGCCGCTCAGCGTTCACAAACTTCGAAATAAAGTTATCGAATATTGCTTGGATTTCAGTTGGCATCTCACTCTTATATAAAGTTCTGTAATCATAATCATCAGGTAGTTCAAACTGGTACTCGTTCTCAAGTTCAGGATAAACCTTAAAACACATTCTCATTGCCGCTCTGGTTTCCTTAATCTCACCAACACAGTCTAGTGGCTTATCTCCTTCAATACCTAAAAGCCGTCTGTATGTTTGTTTAAGGTTTGGATCATGTAGTAAGTTCTTACCATTCCAGAGCTTAGTAAGCTCACTGGCTTCAATAAACGGCGTTAGTATCATAAATATAAAGGCACACTTAGGACACTCACCACACCAATACAAATGGTCTGAATGCAAGGTATAGGCCCTATTGCACGAGCTAAAGACATCCTTGTACTTATTAAAACCAATGCTTGCAAATACCTCACCAATAAATAGCTCACTAAGTGGTCTTAGGAATGAATAGTATCTTATGGAGTCACCATAACTAGCTTTAAGGATTGCCTGGAAGTCTTGTTCGAACTCCTGACTCTTAGAATATTGATGGTTAATATCTACACCCCTATATTTAAGAGTCGGCTCGTTAGCGGCTTGCTCATTACCAACTACAACATCACGTTTACCACTTAGAATAGCCACTATTACGCCAACGCTAGCAAAAATGGCAGATATTGGCACATGGCCATTAAGTGCTCCGGCTTCATTTAACTCCAGTAGCTTTGGATCTATCCTACGATCAACGTAAGCATGCTTAGTGCCAACTCTTTCGTTAAGCGGCTCCAGTTGATGCCTATGGTTTAGGCTCCAAGTCATAAAGTCTACGTTTGCTTCCTTTAGGGCCTCAACAACTACCAGTGAATCCTTGCCACCACCAATGCCGACTAAAAGACCGTTATGAGGCCCGATACTTATTGGCTCCTTATGTTCTGAATTAGCACTAAAGTTTATCCTTGTACTTGGATCTAGATTATTAACATACCAAAACTCACCTAATCCTTTTTCATAGGTCTTAGAGTAAAACTCCGCCTCCTCTTTAGTTAGGCTACCCCTCGTCATCTCAATATTAGGTGGGGCATAGGCTTTAAAATAGGACACCCCAGCTATTAGCAGCAGATTCTCTAGAGCCCTATTTAGTTGGCTATCGTCGTAATCAGCAAATTCAAAGTTGAAATAATAAGTTTCAGTAAATGTTTGTCCATTATAAAATTCGTACTTAAGTTCTAGAGCCTTTAGATCCCTATCAAAGATGTAGTACTTAAAAACAAATGTCTGTGGTTTGTTCATAGGCCATTGACCACTTCGTTAAACTGTTGGCCACGATCCTCAAAGTTCTTAAACATATCAAAACTTGGGAAACCAGGAGACAGTACTACGCTATCGCCATCCTCAGCTAACTTGTTAGCCTCCTCAACAATATCTTTCATGGTAGTTGGTGATTTAATAACCTGGACGTTAGTAAAACCGTACTTATCTAGATCATAAACTAATCTATTGGCAGCCTCACCAATTAGAAATACCTTTTTAATACTATCTGCCTGATCATTTAGAGCCTCGGCTAAACTCTTAAGATCAAGCCCTCTATCCTTACCGCCAATAATTAGTATTTTAGGTTCCCTAATAGCCTCAACAGCTGCAATGGTTGCAGTTGGTGCACTAGCAAAGGAATCGTCATAGTACTTAATACCATTTACTTCTCGAATTAACTCAATTCTAAAGGGCAAACCGCTAAATTCTCGCAGGACACCTGCAATTGGCTCACTATCCTTACTTATTTGCCAAACAGTAGTAACAGCGGCACAAACATTCTGCCAGTTGTGTTTACCTAGGAGCTTTAGCTCACCTAAGCGAATAATTGGGATGCCATCAATAGTTATGTGACTACCGGCTACTAATGCTCCGGGTACTTCGTAGTAGGGTATTAACTTACCTGGAGAAGTTGAAGCGATGCGTTTAGAGTTCTCACTTTTTGCGTAATATATTCCTATATCCTCTTTAGTCTGATTTCTAAATAACTCAGTTTTAGCCTGGTAGTATTCATCAACATCATGATGCCAATCTAGGTGTTCTGGTTCGATAATTAAACAGACAGCAATTTTAGGTGACTGCTTCAGATCAATTAACTGAAAATTAGCCAGCTCTAAAACTACCCAGTCTTCCTCTTTAATGTCTTCTCTAAGTAAATCTAGAGGAGGTATGCCGATGTTACCGCCGAGGTGTACTCTCCTGCCACTACCCTCCAGCATCTTAGTAATTAAAGTAGAAGTAGTCCCCTTACCTTTAGTACCAGTTATGCCGATAATATTCTTAGTAGGACAGAGCTTAAAGAATTCGTTAGTGTTAGTCGTAACCTTAGATAGTATCTGCTCACCGTTACCAGCGTCTACTATCTCCTTAGGATGAACACTAGGACTCCTAAAGATAAGGTCAAAACGATCTAATCTAGCTAAATAACTATCTCCAAACTGATTATCTACATCTGGTGGTAAATCCTCAACCATACCCCTATCACAGACAGTTATCTGGTTGTCCTGACCTTTGTAGTATTCATAGACGGATTGACCCTGAAGGCCATATCCTAAAATAGCAATTTTCATTTGCTTAGTATTATGCCAGTTTAGCTTAAGGAGTGCACGTTCTAATGAACTATATGTCTTATCTAGCTACGAAACTTGTAGGCCCATTCACGACCCTTTAACTCTCATCCGATATAGTCATTAATCTTTTTGCTATTGAGCTTGATACTGGTATGCCTAGTTGATTCTCTAACCAATAGTACTGCCCATTGGCGTTGCATTCTAAAAATACTACTTCACCCTCGGGGGTTTCTATGAAGTCAAAAGCTCCAAATCCAAGCTGCATCTTATCTAGAAATTCTATACACATAGCTTGTTCAGCTTCTGGTAATTCCTCTGCTGAGAATCTGATTGCTTCTGTTTGTTGATGTATTCGCCAATCGTCTTTCGCACTTGCGTCACTATATATTGCAACAGGAAAAACATCATCACCTACAACCGTAACTCTCCACTCTCTAGCCTTAGGAATAAATGGCTGATAGATACCCGGAAATGCTGTGGCAAGTTCTTTTAACTTACTAACTGATTCCTCGTTTAACACTGTAGTCGGAAGGGCTTTTGCCTCATTGTCCATTACTATTACTCCACGGATCATCTTAACGATGATCTGCCTATATCCCTCATCAGAAAATAGTTTTTGACCTATAGACTCCCAGCTATTACTCAGTACAGTCTCGGGGATAGAGAAGCCCACTTGATTGGCCACCAGTAGCTGCATGAGCTTACTGGATGCGGCCTGCATTCTAGAAGGAGAATTAAGCCAGGTATCTTCCGGATAAAGTGACCAAATAGTTCTATGAAAGTCATCTACTTCTTCATGAACCATAATCTGTAAAGCTTTATCATCAGTTCTGTCTTCAAAGCTAAAGTTCGAGACCTTTCTAAACCAAGCAGCACTTACTGATTCTGGCTCTATTGAGTGCCCTTCGTAATTAATTCCGAGTGAGCCATTAGGCGATATGCCTAGGTAAAAGTTCTCTTTACCTTTTATAACTAAGTCTGAATTGTAAACAACTACCGCATGACCGTTAGATTCGAGCTTCTCAACCACTGGTTTATATTCTTGGCTAGATTCACTAGAGGACGCAATTAATATAGTTCCTTTTTCCATATCTAATCCTAAATATTAAGTTAACCGTGTATCCATAAAAGCATAATTTAATCGAAATTCATTCTCTGGTATATCTTTCTGATCATTTGCCGTCGCTAACTTTGGGTTATGTGCCTCATTATCATTCGGCCTTACAAGCGGGCTTAGTCCGTAATGCTTGCGTCGCTTATTAACACCACGAAAGTTGATTATGGGTATTAGATACCAATGATTATTCAGTGGAAACCAATCAGTACCAAGCTTTGCCTTCTTTTCTCTAAAACCATTACTCTATCTATAAGCATTGGTATCATGTACCCGGCAATATCATTTGGGCGGTCTTTAAATATTGCTTGGTATATGTATAGTACTTTCTTCATTGCCTCTACGTACGAGTGCATTGTAAGTATCACTATTGCCTCAGATCCCTCTCTCCCTACATTACCGATAGAAGGCTCAACTATCTCATCGATAATTTCTAAGACACGGTCAGACCTTTGTTGGCATTTAATTGCTACCTCTTTTATTTCGAGTATTTTTTTGCTTTCTGGCTTTGTATTTCTTATGGATAAGCTTAGCTTCTTAAGTTCTTTTTGATCTGCAGACAATAAATATAATAGCTCTCTACGCTTCTCAGGGAACTTCACGGGAGCATTGATATTATATGCCGCATCGTTTTCTATATAGGGATAAGGCATAATGAAACTCTGAGGTTTATGCTACTTCAGAGGTTTTATCTATCTTCTCTCTGCCAAGCTGACTGCCAGGTCATTGAAGGGTCGATTGTACCGGTGCTTTCTGCAATACCTCAAGTAAAGTAACTTTTCCAAGGTTTTCTTCTATTTGTGGTCTAAGCTTCTCTTCTTCTCCCTCTTCAAGTCTATCTAAAACTGCTATTTTCACCCATATCGCTGCTCTCCTTAAGTTAGTAATCTAATTCTATAGATAAAGAAATGAAAGCGTCAATAACATGCTGGTTTATGTAACTTTTATCACTAAGCTAGTAGTTTCTTAACTGTGTCTGCAACCTGCCTAGGGGTCATGTCGGCCTTCAATATAACACCACTAACACCAAGCTTCTTAACCTTATCTGTATTTCCTGTTCACCCATGTTTGTTAAGATAATGACCTTAATATTTTTACCCCAAGAAGTGGTACGCATTTTCTCAAGCATTTGATCGCCAGTCATCTCCGGCATCATAAGATCAAGCAGGATAACATCGGGCTTCATTTTCTCAGCTAGTTCTAGCCCTATTCGGCCATTCTCAGCTGTTTCAACATCATAGCCTTCGCCTTCAAACTTAAAGCGATACATCTGGCTGATAGCCTGATCATCTTCAATAATTGCAATCTTGGCCATAAACTAATCCTACGTTAAGCTTCCTGCTTTGACAATTTCAAGCTAATACTTTTCTAACAATATCCACAACTTGATGGGAGTATAGTGTGCTTTAACTATATACCTGTCTACGTTTAGAAGTCTGAGCTTAGATGGCGCCTCATCTTTGGATATATTAGTTAACACAATAACCCTAATATCCTTCGCCCAATTAAACTGACGAAGTTCTTCAAGCATATCCTCACCGTTTTTTATTGGCATTAATAAGTCTAATAGAATAAGATCCGGTCTGAAGTTTTTGATTAGTTCTAGGCCTTGCTCACCATCTCCAGCATCTTGAACGTCGAAGCCTTCCTTTTTAAGTTTAAAAGCAGTAGAGCTCTTTAATGGGGATATCATCTTCGATAACCGCTATTTTGACTTTAATCTTAACCATAAACTTTATGCTTGACTTTTCTCTCAAATAATAGTATATTTTACCTGTTCGTATTTTAGTACATTTTCAGAATAAAAGCATCCGTAACGTAAGAACTAATCTTGGTTCTAACGGCGGATGTTTTTTGTTTTAAAACCATCACTATGGATATACATATCTCATCCGGTTTAGGCACTGGTCCAACAAAGCTTTCAGCCTTTGACTCTGCTCTGAATGATGCTGGTGTTGCTAACTTTAACCTTATCAGGCTTAGTTCAGTAATACCTCCTAAGTCCAAAATAGTAGTACACGACGAGGGTCCTGTAACAAAAATCCCTGGCAAATGGGGTGATCGACTTTACCTTGTAATGGCAGAAATGAGAGTAGATACTCCTAATGTTGAAGCATGGGCGGGCATAGGTTGGGTGCAAGAGAAGGAAACTGGCAAAGGTCTATTTGTTGAACACGAAGGACAAAGTGAAGAGGCCGTAAGAAGAGATATACAGCAGAGCCTAGAGGCTTTAATGGCGACTAGAAATGTAGATTTTGGGGAAATAAATATGCATGTAGTTGGTCGAACTTGTACACATCATCCAGTTTGTGCTCTAGTAGTAGCCGTTTATAAGACCGAAGATTGGTAGATAATCATGAGTAATACTATCCCATTTGGAGAAAACAGCCCACCCTTAGTAGCCGAAGAACCTACTATTGTTGATAGGGAACGTATCTGGACTGACTCTAAGCTTGGTTTTACTGCTGCTTCTGGTGCAGTGGTACTTGAAGTTGCACCAACCAATGAACTAGCTAGAGTTGCAGTAATAGGTGGAGCTATAGCGGGATTCCACGACCCGGCAATAACAGCAGCAGTTGCGGGAGCATCAACGATGTTGATAGAAGGTGCAGGTGCGGTTATTACCGCAGACCTTTTGGCATCGCAAAATATTGATAAATTCTTGACATGGATGAGAGGTACTAAAAAAGGAGAAAGTCTCCTTAAGTATACAGAAAAGGTTACAAGCTTACCTGTAGAATCGTTTGTAGGCATAACTGCCGGAGCACCAGCAGCCATGATACTTCGTCGTTCTCGAGAGCCGGTGCTAACTCGTCAAGAGAATAGAGTGTATGGCCTATTAATGTCACTTGGTAGTTCCGCCCTTGTAGCAGCAGGCACTTACGGAGCACAGACGGGCTATGATGTGTTTGGCCCCGAAAAAACTGGAGCAGCTGCAGCAGCGGTCGCATTTGGATATAGTGCATATAGATGGGTTAGGGGCCGATTATCACATAGATCTAACTCTGAATATGAACAAACTAAAACGGATGAGTTATAGATGAGCGAACGAATACTCGAACAGTCGTTAGAGGGAGAGTACAGCGGTTACGAGCATATCATTGAGCAGGGTGGTCTCTATCCTCAACACCAAGGTATGATGCTTGAGGATTATGAGGTTGCAATAAATGACCCAAATACATGTATAACGGAAGTAGAGACGGAAGCTGATGGACTTATTAGAGTGCCTCAACTTGCTGCTGTAAAAAACTTCTCTTGGCTGAATAGGGACTTCTATGCAGAGCATTTTCCAGAACAAATGCAAAAGAGTGAAGTTCTAAACTTCACAGAAATTAATGATGTAGAACCATCTCCCTATGTGAAAGCCGGACTACGTACATTAGCGCAAAACGGAGGAGTTTTAACCTTTGATCATCCAAGCTCAGACCCTGAGTACGGAGACCGTTTGGTTCATTTACTTTCTGGTGAGGGCATAAAGGTTGACGAAGAGGTAGATCTTGGCAGCCAAACATATTATGTCGGCAAATTTCGTTTAAATGATGGTGTTGATCCAGGTGCTACCTTTGTAAATTTTCGTGATTCTTTAGCTGCAATTGAAACAATCTCAGGAGTTGATGGTAGCCACACCGGCCCATCTTATATGCCTGAAATCGATCTAGATAAGACACTTGGTATGCAGGCTGCATATGCTGCTGCATTTAAAAAAGTAAACAACCATCCTTGTAGACAGGACTATACGCCAGAAGAATTCGTTGAGACTATGACTCACCAGCCAGAAGTAGCAAAAGTCGTATATCTTGTTGATGATGAGATAGCAACTGTCTGCCTTCTAGGAGATGAGCTTGATAAATTCGATTGGATTAACCCGGACTTTTATACATCAAATTTCCCAGTTGGCAAGCCAGAGTCACAGTTTCTATATTCCCTACCCTAGCTACTGACCCAAATAAAAAGGGGATGAACTATGCTGGGCAGGTGATGGCCCATATTTGTCATGCCTTAAAGCACGGGTCCAATGAGGCTACTGTCGGATTTGATTGTGGAGATGCCAATAAAGGTGTACTCAATATATTAATAGAGCATGCCGTAGCGGCAACTGACGAGGGTACAATACACTTCAATGAGGTCGGTAACCAAGAGTATAAAGCCCTTAAATTATCGCTGGCCTGATCGTATTCTAAGTAAAGCCCTAGCGCTAAAACACAATATAAAATAGACTTATGTAAGAAAGCTTATGTTATTAGCAAATATACTACTTGTAATCAGTATGTTGGTAACGGCAGTATTAATGCTGCTTATCTTTTTGAGTAACCCAAGAAGGTTAACAAACAAAACTTTAACTTTCTTTGTATTTTCAGTGTTCATCTGGCTTATAACAAACTTTCTAACCAACATCTCATCCTCGGCTTCGCTATCTCTTAGTTTTGCTAGGTCAACTCTTATAGGAGGAGTACTTGTATCTTACTCTTTCTTAATTTTCTGCTACGTTTATTCAGAAGAAGGTGTTAGTAAAAAAAACAGAAAAGAAACTTATTAAGTTTGGTATTCCACTCTTATACTGTTAGCTTTAACTCCCACCAGTTTGAACGTACAATCTATAGGTGCAAATGGTTTAAACATAAAACCAGGCTATGCATACTACCTGTTGATAGTTGAACTTATTGTTTACTTCACTATAGCTCTAAGACGGCTATACACTCTCTATAAAGAAGCATCAACTTCTGAAACTCAAAAGCAACAAATAAAATATATCTTCATCGGTATAGTGTTGACCGCAATCCCAGCAATTATCACCAGCATAGTATTGCCACTACTAAATAATGGCGCATCAACTCTTGCCGCCTATTATGGTCCAAACTCGGCAGTTATACTTGCAGTATTTACGTCCATTGCCATCATCCGTCATGGCTTACTAGATATACGCTTGGTTGTAGCACGATCAGTCGGCTATGTACTTACCTTAGCTGCTATTACAGTTATATTTATCTTCCCAGCAATACTTTTTACTACAAAGATTCTTCACGGTACGATACCTACTAGTACTGCAATATTCCTAGGCATTGTTACATGTATTGTAGCTATTATATTTCAATTTCTTAAAGCTACATTTGATAAGGTTACCAGAAGAATATTCTTCAGGGATTATTATAATTTTCAGGATGTCTTGGACGAGCTAGGTGACTTATTAGTTCGAAGCATAGATTTATCTGAAATAAAAAGTGGTAGTTCTAAGATACTTGGCAAGCCACTGAAGTCTAGCTTTATAAAGTACGCTCTTCTTACGGATAAAGATCAAGAACAAGCCGGACTTACTGAGAAACTATTACAATTCAAAGCAAACGTCATATCTACAGATGACTTAGACATAAGTAAGCACCAGGATGTTTATACGGGGTTAAATGATGCCAGTGTAAGTCTTGCTATTAGGCTAAGAACTACAAAAGAAGATCTAGGATTCATGATGGTGGGTTATAAGAAATCAGGTAGCTTGTATACGCAGACTGACAGTAGATTACTAACTATAGCCGCAGATGAAGTAGCTGTAGGCTTACAAAATGCTTTAAGGTTTGAAGAAATACAGCAATTCAACATTACCTTGCAAGATAGAGTTGACGAAGCAACGATTAAATTACGCCGAGCTAATGAAAAGCTTAGGGCGCTAGATGAAACCAAGGACGATTTCATATCCATGGCATCTCATCAGTTAAGAACTCCTCTAACCAGCATAAAAGGCTATTTAAGTATGGTGCTTGAAGGTGATGTAGGTAAGATAACCAAACCTCAGAAGGATATGTTAGGACAAGCCTTCTTTTCGTCCCAAAGGATGGTCTATTTAATAGCTGATCTACTAAATGTCTCCAGACTTAAGACTGGCAAATTTATAATTGAGTCTAACCCAGTTAATCTATCCGAACTGGTACAACAAGAGTTAAGCCAGCTTGATGAAACCACAAATCAAAGGACATTACCCTTACTTACGATAAGCCAAAGGCCTTTCCTACCCTTATGCTTGATGAAACTAAGACACGTCAGGTAATTATGAACTTTGTAGACAACGCCATATATTACACCCCTGCCGGAGGTAAGATACATGTTGGGCTAGTGGACAATCCGTCGAGCGTTGAGCTAAGAGTAGAAGACAACGGTATAGGCGTACCCGTCACTGAACAGCATCATCTATTCACTAAGTTTTATCGTGCAGGTAACGCCAGGAAAGCTAGACCAGACGGTACTGGACTAGGCCTATTTATGGCTAAGAAGGTTATTCTAGCAGAAGGTGGCTCAATAATATTTGAGAGCCAAGAGGGTAAGGGTAGTACATTCGGCTTTGTGTTCTCTAAAGCCAAGTTAAGCCCTAAAGACGGTGGTAAGATGCCCGTTAAAGAAGAAATGGTTAGAGATAAAGACAAAGAGCTAGCACCAGTTTAAACTAGCTTTACGGATACAATAAGTTAACCATAAAAGGTAATTGACAAATCAGCACTTTTACTGTATTATTACCTTCATGTTTGGTGAGATTTTAAACGATACAACTGCTATTACTACTGCCCTAGGTTACTTGGGTGGTGAAGCTATTGAGTTTCATAGTGCACATGCCCTAGCAAAACAACCGGGACTTACCGGCACTATTGAGAATGCCGAGCAAAGTCCTGATGCTCTTGCTAGGATTGCACGCTTTACTCATTTGACTGGCCCACTAGATAAGGTACGACAAAGATACCCTATTACGCTTAAACACTTTGTAGGCACTTTAGGTCTAGCTGGCGCTATGTTTGGTTACTCGACTGGTGCTTTTATATCTACAGAGGCTTCCATAGATAGATCTCCATCTACTCTAGCTTATGCTATTGACGACAGCTCAACCGTACTAGAGAGCAATAACTTTAGTGAAATAAACCAGGTTGCTCAAAATATGAATAGTGTTAACACTAAAGACCTAGTAGTTAAGTCGTTTCTAGACCATTATTCTAATGTCGAGCCTATTTCCCTAGGTGACCTACCTCAGTACAAACCTTTCGGTGATACTGAAAATGGTGGTGTGCCAGTCATGGCTACTACAGTAGGAGACGCTATTAACAGTACAGCAGGCAACAGTAACGTAAATGTTACTAACCTATTAGGTGCTCAAAGCAAAGAAAAAGATGGTGGAATAGTAGTTTTTGATAATGACGATGATATCGGTGATATCCAAGCTGCTGATCCAGAACGCATTCCTTTATATATAGTGGAGTTTGGTGCAGACAACAGTGCACTTAGTGTCGATGCTAGCATAACCGGCGGTCAATATTTCCTAGCTAGCAACTACAAAGATAACCCTACGGCTATAGCTAATGCCCTTAAGGGTGCTATTAAGACAGAGCCTATTAGCGAGAAGTCAAACAACAACCGATAGAATGGTTGGTCCCTATAGTTCTTGGTGCAGGCCTTATTGCGCTGCGTTATAGAACTCACGCTAAGTCGAAATTTGGCGAAGTAGGAGCATCTTAAATTAATTAAGAAGGAGAATTATTATGAGTAAATTTGAAGTATTAGGCGACTCAGGTCCACAAATCCCACCAAGTTGGGGTCAAGCTGCACCAGATGTGCCAGCAGAAGTGGCAGCTTTTGAAGATCTATCAGAAGGACAAGCACTAGCAGATAGCATGCTAATGGATGCTGATGCTCGCCAGAACTATAGAGCAGAAGTAGATAAGAAGCTTTCTGAGCAGCAAGCCGCTGAGCTTATGGCTGGTAGATTCTACCAAAAAGGTATGACAGAGCTTGGTACGTTCATGCATGGTGATGACTGGGCTAAGAAAATGTATATTGCTGTCTAGCCATGGGTGCTCACGACGGTATGGGTATTGTCCTATTTGGTGGTACCGGTGGCGGTAAGTCTCTTCTTCTTAGCAATGGTTATAAGATTGTTGGTGGCATCGAACGTGAACACGTTGCTGAAGTACCTCACAGCATCGACTTAACTGTCGCTAGATTAATTGGTGAGGAAACACCTACGGAAACTATTGAAGTTGGCCCAGATGGTGCAGAATACCGAAAATCTCTTACAGCTGTTGTAAGGTCAATAATTACTCCTAACAGTAGGGTTGTTCAATTTGATGAATCTAACCGTACTAACCAACTGGCAATTCAATCAGCATTAAAAATATTACAAGACGGTGGTATAAGAATATACGATGAGTCTGGTCTTGAAGTTGATTCTGAAACCTTTGACCTAGTAGTGTTTGCTGAAAACAACTACGGTACTAAATATACTTTTAGAACTGACCCAGCTCTAATTAACCGACGTGCTATGGGTGCCTTTGTTGGTGAAAGACCCCCAAGGCCCGAGGAAGCAAAACAACGAGACGTTGAAGTTGGTGATAGAAGTAGGAGAGAGCGAAGACAAGACCGCAGAGACGCACGAGCTTTAAGAAAAGCCGGCGATGTTAGTGGTAAACATGTAAAGGATGGCACACCAGCAGCTGAACAGCCATATGTACCCAGGCTTAGTGAAGGTGCCAAGTGGGTTATTAGTCACCCTAATGAGGAACCTCGAAGAATAATCCCTGTCAGCCCAGTTATAGATCGAAGTGCACTTCTAGACATACGTAAAAACATACATAACGTTAAATACGGAACTGGACAACAAGCTCTAACAGAGAGAATGGTCTCTTTAATGCTAGACAAGATTGAAGATGACGCTGATTTAGAGAGTGCAGATGTTCGTATCTCAAAACAAGTTAGACGAATTGCTCAGACTCTAGCTATGTTCGACAAGAATGTTGAGACACCAGATAGTGCAGTTGCAGTTAGTGACCTAAATATATTGGAAGCTGTTAACTACGCAATGACTGCTCGAATGGCCTCTATGGAAATGAAAGCTCGAGAAGTAACTCCAGCTATCAACGAAGTTCTAGGTCGAGCTTACCGTTAAGTCCTCAATCAATAGAAGGAGAATTTAAAGTGTACGAATTAGAACAAACTGCCCACGCTCTTAGCGAACTTAGATCTAGCGATGCTACTGGTTTTGGTATGCATATGTCTGACCAAGTAAAGTTTGGTGGTCGAGGTATATTTGTTGGGGACTCTCGCTGGGACCCAGCCAGCCAGCCAGCTTCAATGATTAATGCTAACTCAGCTTTAGGCAGACTTACCGGATGGCCACAAGTACCAATGAGGATCCCAGATAACCCTGTTGAGATGAGCGTCATAATTCATGACGATAGCGGTGACCATGCAAACCCAGAGAGCGTCAGTGCCATAACACAGTACAAATATGGTATTGCACAAGGCGTTCATAAGGCTATACAGCGTGCCGCACATCTAGGCGATGAGCTTAGTGTATATGTAGTTGGTAATCAGCAGATCGAGATCAATATGGTCGAGAAGTTAGCTTCGTAAAAGGTTCTGCTAAGCCTAAAGCAGCTGCCGAGAAGATAGCTGCTTTATGTAGGCCAGCTGCAGCTAGCATTTTAATTAGCGACTTTGTTAATTTACCTCTAGGTAGCCTAAACCCAGGTCGTAGCAACGGGACTAGGGAAGATTTCAGGCGGACGGTTGCAGTTAAAACCAACCACCCAGTTGAGCTTCAAATACCTGCAAATATCGGTATTATTCCTGCTGGTAAGGGGCGAGCTATAGATACAACTGTACATACCAGATTTGGCAAGGCTAGGCTAGAAAGACAGAACAAGAAGCTAAGCAAGCTACATCTTGATACTGTATCGGATCTAGGCAGGAGAGGTATAACTCTAGCCGCTACCTCAACTTTTGATGGTGGTTATCCGCTTGATCGTTATGACAGTGAACTAAGTGATGGCTCACTAGTTTTGGTTGAGCCTGACGGTGGTTCACTAAAGCCATTGGATGCTCAGTTAGCTCGAGCAGTACGACGTGTGCTTAAGAAATAAGCATAAGTAAAAAAGTAAGCTTAACAACAATATTGACATAACAAACATAGTGTGGTATCATGTGCATAAGTAAAAGGGCAGGTGCCAGTTTTTACATATATAAGTGAGAAATCATTCATTTATTATTAACGGTCTTAAATATAATAAGATCAAAGTAAGTGAGGAGAAAGGGAGACTATGGAGAATAGAATTACTTGTGAGGATATGTGGTCAGGAAGAACTACAAGAATCCCAGAACAGAGTGACGCAATTGTGCCACCTGTATCTGAAACATTTATAATCCCAGAGGCTAAGCGACCGATTGCCGGTTTAGCCAGCGTTATGAACGAGAGTGTTAGAATTGCTAACCAGTTTGATGCTCTTATGCCTGCTAGTGAACGACTAGCTCCACTTACTCCATTTACACCTGCCAAAATAGAAATCGGAAGAGCTACCCCAGCTCATACTTATATTGAAACAGCCCAAACTCAGGTTAAAAAGAAGAGGTTGTGCCTAGCCGACTATCAGCTTTCAAAGAAAAGCTTGCAGACAAGCGTAACAAGATTGCTGAAACAATATCTAGCATTAGAGAACGACATGGCCGAGCAATTGGTCGAGTAGCTCTAGTCGGCGCCGCTGCTATTGGTTTTGGTTCTACAATCGCTGAAACTGCTCCAGCCGCAGCTAATGAGCATAAATCTGAAATAGTATCTTCTCTACCTAATTTTAATTCACTTAGACTTAACGGTCATACTCCAAAGGCTTATGAATCAGGTGCTTTCCTACCAACCTTTAAGCTAAACCCTCACGCTAAAACAAGCCTAGAGGATCAAGCCGGTAAAGAAGTAGAAAGCTGGTTTTCAGCTAAAGGTCCACTAAACGGCAATAAAGCAGTTCGTGGTTCAATAGCCGCAGAATTTGCAGCTTTAGTAGCTCCTTCAACTAAAGGACCAATAGACAATAGCTTTAGCTACTCTAACGAGTACAACCAGGCTATGAACCTAATGAATACTGGAAGCAAATCTGCTAATAAATCAACTGCTCAGCATAACGCTACAAAGATATATAAAGTAATGGCTCGTACAGCTAGCTACGTTAAGTCTGCTACAGGTAGCCAGTTTACTCAGCTTAAAGCTAAGTACGGCAAAAACGGTGACATCATCAACGTTTATCGTATAACTCTTCGCTACTAAATAATGCTTTTGAAGCACTGGCCAACGATAACGTCGTGGTATGATGTATAGCCTTTCCTTTAGGCCATCTACAGTTTCACAGTTAGCTAATGATTTTAATTTGACGCTACCTGCTATTCATAAACACATTAGAATACTGAAAAAGCTAGCCTTATTCAAAGGCGCAAAGTCGGCCGTATTAATTTCGTAGCTTTAAACCGTAAGTCACTTCGTAGTACCCAAGCTTGGTTGAATCAGTTCCATACCGAATGGGGTAATGATAAGGAATCGCTGGAGAATTACATCGCCAGCTTTAAGGATGAGTCATAAACTGCCATCGGCAGCAATGATGATAATTAACTAAACAAGGAGAGATACATGAAGAACTACGTACTACTATATTTTAATAAAGGGGTTAGAGAAGATGTCTCACCAGAAGATTTTAAGTCAGAGTGGGGCAATTGGTTCGGTAGTTTAGGAGATAAAATAGTTGATGCCGGGAATCCATTCAATGATGGTGGAAAAGCTATTAGTAAGGCCGGTACAATGGACGTAAAGGATATGCCATCAACTGGCTACTCAATTGTAAAAGCAAACAGCATGGATGAGGCTTTAGCTCTAGCCCAGGGATGCCCAGTAATAAATGAACCTGAGGGTGCAGTTTGCGTTTACGAAACTCTACCTATGTAACAAGTTAAGAGACTTACCTACTACCATTACATTGTGAGCGAAATAATAAATATCATCTGAATTAATATATATAGCCATACAGCCAAACCCAATATAAGGCCTGAACTGCCATAGAGTGAACTTAAGTGCTTGAGTTCATAGCCTAATATAAAGCCACCAAACCTAGACAATAGTTGCAGTAGTATGCCAATAACTACTGCTCCTGGCAGTAACTTTTTAATTGGAACAGTTTTGTTTAATGCTAGATAGATAATTAACAACCACCAGATAGCATTAACTAGACAGGATAACAGTAAACAAAATGACGACAACCAGCTGCCTTTAAAAACGAATAGGTCACCATAAAGTACTAGGATTGTTGTTAACAAGCTAAGGCCCAATAAACAGAGTAGTTGAGAATCATACTTCAGTCTCTGAAGCGTGTTATAGGCCGGTTTTCTAATACCCCATATCCTGGATAAGCTTATTCCAAATTCATTAATCCAGGCACGAGTGGCAAGTAAGACTAAGAATAATTCAATTACTAGCCATAATCCCTATGCTTCGATTGTAGTTAGATTATGGAAGAACTGCCTCACCAATAATTGGAATTACATGAGCTATTGCTTGACGAAAATTATCTCCCCAACTAACATTAGGCAAAAGTATGTTTAGGATTGTCATAGTAAAAAGTGCAAGAGGGAATATAGCTATAAATCCGTAATAGGTTAATATGCCAGATTTCTGTTTAATGCCTTTTTCTTATACTCCTGAATAAAGGCTACAATTGGCCTAACATCATTCTCTGCTTTCGTTATGCCTATACCCATGTCTAAGTAGTTAGCTGCATTTTATGAGTTAGTCAATAAAGTTTGTGGATGCTATCATCTATAAATGGCAGACTTTTTAGCAGATATAAAAAGTAGTACAAAAGATTATTTAAAAAAGTGGGAAGACTTTAGAACCAAATATAAGCTTGAAGAGTTTAAACCCGCTACGATTGGCTACAAAGCTGAGAACATAGCTAACTTTAATGAGATTATATCTGCGCTAGCAGAACAAGGACTAATTGAACAATGTCATATAGGTGCAGTGGACAATAGATACATTGCATCAATTGTTCTACATAAACCAATAGTTGATGACATCTATATCATTAAACTAATGCAGAAAAGGCCTAAATCAGCTGATCCAACAGGTTTAGATCATGTGGACTTCTATGTAACTGATCTAGCAGACATTGAGAGATTATTCCAAAATAAAGAGATAGCTAGCTGGGGAGCATGAATCTAATGAGTCACACAACTGGATATCCCTTAAGTTCGCCGGTACTGAGGCTAAATTTGTTGACCACCTCGTACTTGATGTTTGTGCTAAAGAACTAAGGATTGCTAGTAACAGAATTGGCTATAAACCAATTAACATCTAGCTGGATACTAGGCTAGTAAAGGACAACTAATCTCTCGTTAAACTCACTGGTTCCTTGTATGACCTGGCCAGTTACATGTCATAAGTTTAGCCCAGGAGAGTTAGAGTTAATGGGTGATAGCACTTGGTTGCATATCAACATTGTTATAAGGGTATATTTTAGTACTTACAACCTGGTAGGTATAGGTTTTATTATCTCCTCTGGTTATTACAATTTTATCGCCTTGAACCAATTTCTTTAGATTGAAAAATATGCCATCGGCAGTCCAGCTTGATACATGGCCGTAGATAAACATAGCTCCAGCCTGTCCCTGGCTTACTACTGCCGTCATACCAACCAGTTTCAAAGATGTTGTCGGGTGTTGCTATGGCTCCTGACTTAAGTAGACCTAAACTAGGATTGGAGTATTAGCTATGTTAATTGCTGGTATTGCTATGTATTTAGGGTTTGTAGGTGGCACGCTGTAATTAGCTATTGTTTGAGGCTTAAGCTTAACTGACGACGGTGCAGACTGTACATTTACTGACTTTACATTACCGGGAGGCTTAGGCTGTCTCTCATAGATAACTAGACTTACTATAATTCCTACTACACCAATTGTTATTAGTAGAAGCGGCAATACTTTAGACACGGTGAGTTTTAATTTTCTTGGCGATTCCATTACGAACATTATAGAGTTAAAACAAACTAAAAGCACCACCTATATTTCAAAGCAGTGCTTATTAGCTAGGCTATTTGTGGTGGTATCAACCAGATAAACATTCCAGTCGATACAATTATTATTGCGTAAAATAGCGCTAGACCACTGGTGAACCCCAGCTAAACCATGAACCCCAAGCTCGCCAATTTTGCTTTGGCCAGTTGTAGTCAGTATGGATTTGGTGGGCTTCTTCCAGCTTCTTCCTAGTTTTTTCGTTCATATTCTTCACCTTGTTTAACAAATAGAAACTAGCATATCGACCATTCTACTAGTTGCCTTTAGGTGAATACCTCATTCCCTTATTTCGCAGGCAGCGAGGGGGGTTGTTGCAAGGAGGATTTATATCAGCTATAGGTTAACATCTATAACAGATAATCTCAATATTCTCTATGCGGCATCACGCCTAATAAATAAGTACCAAGCAATTAGCCAGGCACCAATAAGATAAGCCATGAATACAAAGAAGGCATGTATTGGAGTTATGAATGATCCCGAACTGGTATTGCCCGACATATTCTCGACACCTATTATTGTCTTTAGAGCACTAAAGGGTAGATAGTCTGTATTGTTCTTGAGCCAAATGCTCAGTAGTCCCTCAACTGTACCTGGTAGAATAATAGCGCAACTATAGCACCAATCTGGTTTCTTATTATGGCTGCGAAGACTAATGCAATCATCGCATAACCCAGCCATAGACTATGCCTTTCCAGGCTATAGACCAGATAGTAGAATTGTTGATGAACAAGTTTTAAGTGATGGACATGGACACCCCAGCTGGATAAAAGTGGAGCGAATATGCCAATGACGGCTGTAGCAACTATAGCTACTACGCTAATAACTATTATCTTAGAAGCTAAGACTTTGCTTCGGCTATTGCTTAGACTTAGTGTGTAGGCAATGGTGTTATGCCTAAACTCATGAGTGAATAAAAGCACACCTATTATTGACGTGAATATAGCCAGGAAGCTTATGGCATGTTGAGATACCTGGTAAAGGTTAGTGGATTGATTAGGTCAGACTTATCACTATGCCAACCACCAACATAGAAACCAAAGAAGCCCATCAGTACGATCATTAGAGCAAAAGATTATATATGTAGACCTAACAGTAAAGACTTTTTTAAATTCAGCTTTTATTTGATTTATCATTTGGCTACCTCTTTTGGTCGATACTCTTCGCTTCCAGCAGTAACTTCAAGGAAGGCTTCCTCTAGAGAGGCGGTAATACTAGCTAGTTCAAGTACAGTAATCTTATTATCAAAAGCTAGCTTGCCAACCTTGTCCGTCTTAACTCCAAATAATTCTAAGCCACCACTAGATTTCTTATATTCAATCTTTTTGTCGCCTAGGATCTTCTCAAATTTATCTTTATCCGACACTCTAACGAATACTGACGTACCAACATTACCAGCAATGAATTGGTTCATAGAAGTATCGGCCAGTACCTTACCTCTACCAATTACTACTACGTTATCTGCGAACTGAGACATCTCACTAAGCAGGTGTGAGGAAACAAAGACACCGTGGTTATCGTCAGCAAAAGACTTCAAAAATTCTCTTAGCCAGACGATACCCTCGGGGTCTAACCCATTAGCCGGTTCATCAAGCAGTAGATAGGTAGGATTAGCCAGTAGTGCTGCAGCTAAGTCAAGACGTTGGCTCATACCAAGCGAGAACTTACCTGGTCCTTTTTTGCTTCGCTTTTTAAGCCAACAATATCTAGAACTTCATCAACTCTACTTAGTGGTACATTACCTTCAGTAGCCAGGATCTTTAAGTGGTTACGAGCTGAACGAGTAGGGTGGAAGGCCTTAGCTTCAAGTAGGATACTACAACTCCAGATGGGTTCTTATATGAATGAAGTGGTTTGTTGTCGAAAAGTGTTGTACCTTGGCCATTGGCTAGACCAAGCATCATTACGCATGGTCGTAGACTTACCAGCACCGTTAGGACCAAGAAAACCGTTACTTTTCCGTTCTCTACCTTAAACGAGATGTCGTTAACAGCAACTTTCTTGCCGTATTTCTTAGTTAGGTGTTCGACTTTAATCACCACTCAATTGTAACGTAGTCTACCGGTAACTATAAATGCTATTTCTACATACTTTGTTAATATAAAGACATGGATGAGAATAGACCTAAAGTTGGTATTGGGCTGCTGATTAATAAAAGGCAATACTACTTTGCTAGCGATACGCAAGTCTTCTCATGGAGTAGGCGAGTACTCTCTAGCTGGTGGTCACCTAGAAATTAATGAAAGCTTTGAGGAGTGCGCACTTAGAGAATTAGCGGAAGAAGCCGGCAGTGATATTAAAGTCACTAAGCCAAAGTTCCTATGCGTTACCAATGTGCGTAAGTATCTACCAAAGCATTATGCAGATATTGGTATGGTAGCCGAGTGGATAAGTGGTGAACCAATACGAATGGAACCGGAAAAGAAAGAGGACTGGGCTTGGTATGATCTAGATAAACTGCCATCACCAGTATTCGGTCCATTGGATAACTACATAGAAGCGTATAAAACGGGTAGAGTCTATTTTGAGGAATAATGTGAACCAAACAGAAATAGATGAACTAGTAAAAAAACTAAGCTTAAAGAACCAGGGTAGTTCATACATTATGCATGCGCCTGATGACTATATGTTGCCGGGTACTGAGAACCTAAACTCAATAGACGACACTAACGACATAGACTGGATTCAGGTCTTTTATGGGCATGAGGATGAAATGACTAAAGAGTTACCTGCAATTAGAAAACAAACTATCCAAAAACGGTTGTCTATGGGTATGTTGGCCAAGCGCTCAGCCAATAAGGGTAGTAATTTGAATGATGTAGTTGTTCGCTCCGTTGGACTTGCTTGTGGCTTAGTAGATGTTAAAGTTGCTGCAATTAATGAAGTTTGGTCGGGGCTTAAGTTTGTTTATAGAAAAGAAGATCGCTAGTTTAGATAGTCTTCTAGGAACTCAGCAAATGCTGCTTGCTTCTCCTCAATTAAGGCACCACTAGATATCTGTGGGCCTTCGTTGAGTTCAAGACAATACCATTTATTGTCTTTTGTATCCTTAACCATGTCTACTCCGGCTACCTGACGGTCTAGTGCCCTAGCTGAGACTAAAGCTTCTTTTACTACCTCGTCAGGTAGATCATCAGAACTTAGCATCTTAAATGACCACCGGTAGATATTATTCAGATGAGTTGAACTGTCGGCTCTAGATCGATAAATAACCATATAGACTTTATTGCCAAAAACTAGCAGTCGGTAGTCTCCGTCGTTATCTATATTCTGCTGAGCTACCAATTCAGCTTCTAGTTCGTCAGCTTCAACTAGGGCTTTATCAAATGAAGCGTGATCGTTAATTAAGTAATTAAGTTTTCCTTTATAACCATGTATGTCTTTTAGAATAAATGGTGTGCCAAAGGTTTCCTCAATAAGGTTGTAGCTATCCTTTAAACGTGTGCGAGGTATAAAGATTGATGGCGGCACACTTACGCTATTATCTTTGAGAACCACATACTGATAAATCTTTGATGTTATTCTTGCGTACTTAGCGGCTCCATCGATGTATTTAATGTTTCGTTTATCTAGATATTAGCAACTGAGGCAGCTAGATCAGCATACTTAGCTGTTGCCTTAAAAAAGACTAAAATCAAAACTGGTTAGATCGACATTCTGATCATGTAACTTAATAATAGTTTCAGACTCATCAATGAATACGTCTATATTTATGTAAGTCGTTAGAGTTATCTCAAGATTAGCATTAATCTTCTCAATAGCTTTAAACGAACTCTTCCTCTCCGGACGTTTTATTACCAAGTATTAATATTCTGCGATTGCTAGCCATAATTTTACCTTACCATCTAGGTTAGTGCTTACCAAGTTATATATTATGACTTTTCAATCTTTTTGAACGGCTCAAGCTAACATACCAATACAGGCTATTAGTGCCGAGACAATAGCGAGGGTTAAGTTTAGTGCACTAAGGTTAACACTATCGCCGAATATATTAAATAGCCAGTGCTACACCAACAATTGGCTCTACTATTTCCATACTTGGTTGAGATACTGCTATTGGGTCCGGATCCATAGGTATTCTGCGTCATAATAATTGCAACAATGCCGGTTATTATTAGTCCCCATAATTGCCAATCCGGTAATTAAGTGCATAAAGCCATGTCCAACTTCTTTGCTAACAATTTTCACAAAGACATCAAGGAGTGCAAAACTAAAACCCGCCGCTATTGCAGAGATTAGGGCTCTCCGGCTTCTAGACATCGTTCGTCTAACTAGAAAAATACCACCAGAATAATGGCCGATATTACATAGATAACTACTAGTAGATTGGATACGTCATAGCCTTTTTGTCCAGTAGTTGGATTAGAAAATATTAAGGCTCCAGATAATCCCAAGCAAACCATAGCAATGGCTATCCACTCACCCTTACCGATGCGTATTTTTTTATAGAAGTGCAATATTAGTAGCAGAAACACTAGATCAATCGTCATAATGGGCTGTACCAAGATTATAGAACCATTTCTAAGAGCTGCAGCCTGGAACAAAAAAGCTAACGCTTCTAGCCCAAGGGCTCCTAGCCATTTTTGGATTTTTAGATAGATTCTTCATAAAATCCCGACGGAATAATTCCTTGGGATCTACTTCTCCAGCTTCATAGCGTTGAATAACCACCGACCAGGCATTCAGTAGAGCGGCAATAATTGTAAGGCCAATAATAATGACTACATCATCTAAATCATATACCATTAAAGTGCTATGATTGTAGCGTGAATTCAACCCAATATAAGTCAAAACTAGAAGTGGGCTTAACTAAATACTTAGATCAGCAGATATCTAAATCTCCATCTCCTGAATCCAAGGTCCTACTAAAGAGATTAAAGAAAGTAATATCTCTTGGTGGTAAACGTACTAGACCGAAATTGTTTTACCTGACCTACAAAGCTTATGGCGGCAAAGACAAGCCACTAAGCGTTGGCATGAGTATGAACTACTACACCAAGCCTTATTAATACACGACGACTTAATTGATGAGGACAATACTCGGCACGGGCAAACCAAATATGGTCGGCTTGTATCAAACAGACCCACAGTACGGCTCAACCAATATCCCATATGCTATGGCTCTTTTGACGGGTTGACCTAGTTTTTAGTCTTGTTAATCAAATCATCAATAAATGACGCTAAGCTTACAAATAAAAACAAACTGGATATTCTAAGCTTATTCAACCAAACAATTATGAGCACCATTTATGGTCAGCAGTTAGACTCATATAACATTGATGGATCATTGGTGCCCTTTGATGACTCCCGACTAATTAAGATACATAGCCTAAAAACGGCTGGTTTACAGCAGTTTACTGCCAATTAGTTTGAGTATAATTTTGGCTAATGTTCCTAAAAAGGACATCGCTAGATTAACCAACTTTGCTAAAACTCTCGGTATATATATCCAACTAGTTAACGACTACGAAGACTACTTTAAAAAACAGCAAGGAGATTATTTACTGGGTGACTTTAGTTCTGGTAAGTTAACTTATCCACTAATTGCAGCTCAGAATATAACAACGGCTACTCACTAAAAAAACTAAACAAACACTTTTCTAAACAAAAGCTAAGCCCTAGCCAAAAAGACAAAGTAGTAGATATTTTAATTAGCTCGGGAGCTCAGCAAGCATCAAAAGACTATATAAATAGCTACCTCAAAAAATCCAAGGACTTATTAAACGACCTAAATATTAAAGAGCAAAATAAGAACGAAATACTCGCTCTAATAGACAGCCTCAAGGTATAATTAATAGAAGACACTAGTCACTAACAAGGAGCAATATATTGAGCGGTCATTCAAAATGGTCAACAATTAAGCGCCAAAAAGGTGTTAAGGATGCAGCCAGAGGAGCGGTCTTTACCAAACTTGGTAACGGCATTGCTATTGCAGCTAGAAGTGGCACTGATCCAGATACCAACTTTGCTCTAAGACTAGCTATAGATAAAGCTAAGACCGCTAACATGCCAATGGCAAACATCCAACGCTCAATAGACAGAGTTAAAGATAAGACAGCCGCTCAGCATACAGGAAGTACTATATGAAGGCTATGGGCCTGGTGGCGTAGCTATCATGGTTGAAGCTGCAACCGACAACCTAAACAGAACTTATCCAGAAGTTCGCTTGGCATTACAAAACACGGTGGCAACATGGCAGAAAAAGGTGCCGTAGCTTTTCAGTTTGAAACGCAAAGGGCAAATCAGAGTTAAGGGGAGTGGTGATGAAATTGAACTAGCTGCTATTGAAGCTGGTGCTGATGATGTATTTAGTGAAGATCAGGAGACAGTATTTATTGCCAGCCTGGTGATCTAGCTAAAGTACGCAATAGGTCTAAATGACGCTGGCCTAGAAATAGTCGAAGCTGAACTTACCTACATCCCAAGCAATACAGTTGAGATAACCGAAAAAGATACAGCAGGCAAGATCATGAGACTTATGGATGCTCTTGAGGATCTAGATGATGTTAGCAACACTTTCGTTAATTTTGATATAGACGAAAATCTATTAGACTAAGCTCATGCGTATCATTGGCATAGATCCTGGCACCGGTATACTCGGTTTTGGCATTATTGAAGTTCATGATCGTAAACTTGAACTTATTGATGCCGGTGTAATTAGAACTCCTGTTAAACAAAAAGATGATCTAAGACTCGAGACTATCTATAACGAGCTAAGTAATGTCATTAAAGAATCAAAGCCAGACGTTATGGCAGTTGAAAGACTATTCTTTGCTAGAAATGTTACTACGGCAATGAGCGTAGCCCAGGCCAGAGGCGTGGTGCTGCTTTGCGGACGTCAGGCAAATATGGATATATACGAATATACCCCCTTGCAAATAAAACAAGCGGTAACTGGCTATGGCCGAGCCGAGAAGAAGCAGATACAAGAAATGGTTAAAACCATACTAGCCCTAAAAGAAGTTCCTAAACCAGATGATTGTGCTGATGCGTTAGCTGCTGCTATTACTCATTCGATGAACGTAAATTGACAAAGTAACTATAGAATGGTAGAATATGGTTATTAAATATGGCTATAATATCGGCAGAAAATAAGGGTATACAGCCCCTAACGCCACATCAAATGCCACTAGTAGAACTTGGTGCTGCAGCTATCTCTTTAGAGAGAGGTCGTTATCACGATATAGTTGTAGCTAGTACAAGCTATGGAACTAATTTGCCTGAAGGTCTACAACTCTTTCTGAGACCGAAGATTTCCCAGGTACACCGGCGATATTACCGACTGCCATAGATGAAATACCAGTTGGACACTATGAAATTGGTCTTACAAGAAAATCAGATCATGAAGACAGAAGGCCGGTAAAGGTGCATTCAGTTGACATCGTGTCCACAGAACTAGGTAGAACACTTCAATCAGAGTTTTTACTTAAGCATTACATGTCAAATCCAAACCTTGTTGGTGGTGTAGAAAAGTTAATGAGAGCTTTTGGGTATGATGTACTTAATCTGCCTGATGGTTCGGCAGTAGCTACTGGTCTACCGTCACCACTCACAATAGTAAATGTAGCAGATAGACTAGGTATAAAGGTACGACTATTTCCGGAGGTTACAGAAGAAGATGTAAAAGGACCAGAATATCTAAAAGCATATAGTGACGGCATGCACGTTATATCCAGTGGATCACTAGTAAATTATGATCATGATATTAAGGACGGACATTTTACATCTATAGTACTTGGAGGCGATACATTAAGAGATGTACTAATGAAGGTTGCTAGAGCTGCTTTAGATACTGGAGACAGAAATCACATTAATAATACTACCGCTCGTATAGATGCCTTTACAACAATACTTAGGCCGGCTATTGCAGTATCAGCAGCAAGTAGCCTAACCTATACCTCTGGTCGAGCTAGGCCCCTTTTATATGAGTATGGTGATAACCTTGGCATAGACAGAGAAGACGTAGACAAGGTAATTGCTACAGGTATGCGTAATGCTAAGAAGTTTGGCATGGAGCTGATAGATCTAAAGTAGTGAGCTCTCCGGCTGTTATACTATCAGAGTGATAGCATCCTTAAATGGCGAGATAACAGACAAATCACTCAACGAGGTTATTGTTGAAGTTAATGGTGTTGGTTATAGGCTATATATTAGTGCCCAGGAATTTGAAGAGCTACAAGTCGGTGAAAAATACAGACTATTTGTATATGAGAGTATAAGAGAAGATGCTTATGATCTATATGGTTTTGTTAATGAACAATCTAAAAAACTATTCGAGCTGCTAATCAGCGTTAAGAATGTTGGCCCTAAGGCTGGACTGGCAATATTAAGTATTGGTTCAGCAGATAGATTAAAAGCTGGTATAGCCTCAGGTGATATCGCACTTCTAACGTCTGCTAAGGGTGTAGGCAAGAAAGCTGCGGAGCAGATAGTAGTCGAACTTAGAGATAAGGTTGGGCTAGTATCGACTGCTGAAGCTGAGGATATATTATTTAGAGGAGCTATTGATCAAAGCGATGAGGCTCTTCAAGGTTTAGTTAATTTAGGTTATAGCGAACAAGATGCTGCCCACTTATTAAAGGACGTTGATGAGAAGCTTGAAGTTGATGAAAGACTTAAACTGGCATTAAAAGGTGCCAGAAAATGAGCGTACCGAATTTAAAGTTGGCCGATGGTAAATCTATACCTCAAGTTGGTCTAGGTCTCTGGAAGGTTGAAGATCCAAAGGATCTTACACTAGCTTTTAACAGTGCCATTGATGCTGGCTATACGCTATTTGATTCTGCTCAGATATATAAGAATGAACAGTTCCTAGGCAAGGCCCTGGAGGGTTCGAAAGCAAAAAGAAGTGACCTTTTTATTACTACTAAAATATCAGTTACTAATTTTGGTGAGAAGAAGACCATCTCATCAGCTAGTGAGTCACTAAAAAAACTAGGTACTGATTATGTAGACTTGATGCTGCTACATTTTCCAGTTCCTGTCCTTCGTAAAAAATCCTGGCTAGCACTAGAAAAACTAAAAGCTGACGGCCTATTTCGTTCCATTGGTGTAAGTAACTACACTATCAGGCACTTAGAGGAGATGAAGAACTATGCAAGCGAGATGCCAGTAGTTAACCAAGTAGAACTACACGTTTTTCTTCAGCAACCTGAATTAATTGAGTACTGTAGAAAAGAGAACATCCAAATAGAGGCCTACTCACCGCTAGCCCATGCTAGCTCAATGGATAATAAAGAGATTAATGACTTAGCAGCCAAGTACTCAAAAACCTATGCTCAAATTATGTTACGTTTTCTAAGTCAACTAGGGCTTGTTGTTATACCAAAATCTATAACACCAAAGCGCATCAAAGAAAACATTGATATCTTCGATTTTGAGCTAAGCGATGAGGACATGGATGTACTAAGAGGCTTAGACAAAGACCTTAGAACTTGTTGGAACCCTACGCTAGTGCCATAATTTGAACATATGATTGACCGTATTACAAAAGCAACTACAGATGATGATGAAGATAAGGTTATTGAAGATACTCTAAGACCAAGAGACTTTAATAGTTATATAGGCCAGGTACGGCTAAAACAGAATTTAAAGCTAGCCATTGATGCTGCCAATAAAAGAGGCGAGCCGCTTGATCATGTTTTGCTTTATGGTCCGCCAGGGCTAGGTAAAACTACCATGGCTAACGTTATTGCTCACGAGATGGGTGCACAGATACGGGTAACATCAGGACCAGCTGTAGAAAGAGCCGGTGATCTTGCTAGTCTTCTTACTAACCTAAAAGACCACGACATTCTCTTTATTGATGAGATCCATAGACTTAATCGCTCAGTTGAGGAAGTACTCTACTCAGCAATGGAGGACTTTAAGCTAGACATTATGGTTGGTAAAGGACCTAGCGCTAGGTCTCTAAGACTTGATCTGCCTAAGTTCACTATTATTGGCGCAACTACTAGGGCCGGATCACTGGCTGCCCCCCTTAGAGATAGATTCGGTATTGTTCACCGTCTAGAGTTTTATACTCCAGAGGAAATAGAAGCCATTATTAAAAGAGCCGCTAAGATCATTAAGGTCTCCATAGACAAAGAAGCGCCTAAAATACTAGCTGGAAGATCTAGACTAACTCCTCGTATTGCTAACAGATTACTTAAAAGAGTAAGAGACTACGCTGATGTTAACGGTGATGGGATTATTGACTCTAGCATAACTACAAAAGCTCTAGCTTTACTGGAAGTAGATGAAATAGGACTAGATCCAATAGATAGAGCACTACTTATAGCCATAATTGATAACTACAACGGTGGGCCAGTTGGCGTTGAAACATTGGCCGCTATTACGGCCGAGGAGCGATCAACAATAGAGGATGTAGTTGAACCATACCTAATGCAGATTGGCTTACTAGAACGAACTCCAAGAGGGCGTAAAGTTACACCTAAGGCCGTTAAGCACATTAAAGGTATTGAACAGCTTAAGTTAACCTAGAAACTATATTCGCTAACTGGTCTGTTTTTCGTCAGAATTTCTATCTCTGCTTCTAGATTATCAATAGATAAAAACTTTGCAGTGTCGTCTGTAATATCGCTATTCTCTCTCGCAATAGCTATTGAGTGGCTGTGCTGTACAAGCTGATATAGTGACTGAAGGGCTGTCTTATCCGTAATATCATATCCAGATATATCGGGAAATTCTACTAGCTCCTCATTATTTAAGGGCATATAGGGGCCATGAGCTATATTCTCCTGAGGGGCAGGTGTCCAACGTTTCCAAGTTTCATAATCATCGTACATAGTTGGTCTATTATCCACTACCAAGAGGCAGCATGCAAGCACAAGACTTAATCTAGGTTTTGTTTAATGTAAGTTTTCTGCCCGTTAACTGTGCCTTCAAAGCTTGCGGTTAGCGTATATTTAGCACAGTTAGTATCTTTTGATTCGCAGGAGTTACCGTTGCTGTCCGTTACTTGGTATGAGTAAGTATCAATAGCTGGAGTTGAGGCTAGCTTAGCATCAGCTGAGTTTTGATCCTTAGCTGATGGGTCAACCATATCACCAGCATTAAGGTTGGTCATATTCTTATCTCGCCAGGTAACAGTATTAATGTCAGTTAGCGATGGGTAGTAACCGTTCTGACTATAAAAAGCTTCTAGTTGAGTTTGTAGTGCCTGGACATCAGTTTGTCTTTTAGAGTTTCGTTGCTTAACTTGAATACCGCTGTAAGTTGAAATAACGATGGCCGCTAGGATACCAATTACGATAATAACTATCAGCAGTTCAATGATAGTGAAGCCATTTTGTTTTTTGGATAGTTTTATCATTAATATTTCCTTGAGGGTACTAAGTATATCTGCTGCTATTTTATTACCATAAACGTTGTTTTAGCAAGGAGAGCAGCTTAATCTAGATTACTTTATAGACTACATTTAACGCTACAAAACTCTATTTCAAAGAGTTATTTACTATTTATAGCTAGTAAATATTAAATCTTGCTTAAGCATTAGCAGTTTATTTATGCTTGAGGTTTCAGTTATAGTACATATAGATTTTCTGATTGGAGGGATAATGAGCGACGACAAATCAAAAGACACTAAGAGTAAGGCTTTGGGCCTAGCGCTTGATCAAATTGAAAAACAATTTGGCAAGGGCTCGATAATGAAATTAGGTGAGTCAGCTAACGCCGTAGTTGAAACTGTACCAACTGGTTCAATATCACTAGACTTAGCGCTAGGTGGCGGTTTACCTAAGGGACGTGTTGTTGAAATTTATGGACCAGAGAGTTCAGGTAAAACGACTATTACTCTGCATACCATTGCTGAAATACAAAAGCTTGGTGGCACAGCAGCTTTTATAGATGCTGAGCATGCACTTGATCCATCCTATGCTAAACGAATTGGTGTAGATATTGAAAATCTACTTTTAAGCCAACCAGATAATGGTGAACAAGCTTTAGAGATTGCCGAAGCTCTAGTGCGCTCTAACGCAGTTGATGTAGTCGTTATCGACTCAGTTGCAGCATTAGTCCCAAGAGCTGAGATAGAAGGAGACATGGGTGATTCACTACCGGGTCTTCAAGCTCGACTAATGAGCCAGGCTCTTCGAAAACTAACTGGTGTAATTAGCAGATCCAATACTACCGTCATCTTTATTAACCAAATACGTATGAAGATTGGCGTTATGTTTGGCAATCCAGAAACTACAGCTGGTGGTAATGCTCTTAAGTTCTACGCTTCAGTTCGAATGGACATCCGTCGTATTGGCCAGATTAAACAGGGCGATAAGGTTATTGGCAATCGCACCAGGATTAAGGTAGTTAAAAACAAGATCGCACCACCTTTTAAAGAAGCTGAGTTCGACATTATGTATAACCAGGGTATATCTAAGGCTGGTGACATATTAGATCTTGCTGCCGCTAGAGACATTGTTGAAAAATCAGGTGCCTGGTACGCCTACAAGGGTGAAAAGATTGGGCAAGGTCGAGAAGCAACCAAAGCTTACCTGGATAAAAATCCTAAAGTAAGGGATGAGATTGCGAAAGCTGTTGTTGACGCTGCCGCCAAAGACGAATAGTTAGTGCTATGCAGATAACTAAGATTGCTAAGATTGGCAAAGAAGATAAGTTTGCAGTCTTTATTGATGATGTCCTAAAGATATTTCTATCTGGACAATCAATACTAGACAACAACTTAAGCATTGGTCAGGAGATAACTGACGAGCGAGTCAGTGAGCTAACTAATCTATCTAATGTTGATCAACTCTTTCTAAAAGCTCTTAAATATATAAGTTTAAGAATTAGAAGCGAAGGTGAGGTTAACCAATACCTAAAACGTAAAGGGGCAAGCACAGACCAACAAAAAGCAGTAATAACTAGGCTTAAGAAGTTAGATCTAATTAATGATGAGAAATTCACTCAAGCCTTCATCCACGACAGATTGATGGTAACACCTAAATCCAAACGTAAAATATCCTATGAACTTAAAAAGAAATTCATAGCCGAGAACATAATAGAGAACTCTCTATCAAATGACTTAATATCGGATGAGGACAGTCTAGATAAACTCGTTGTTATTAAAAGGAAACAATCAAAATACCAAGACGACTTAAAGCTAATGCAGTACCTAGTAAGAAACGGTTTTAATTATGGCGATGTTAAGAAAGCCTTGGATAAAGATCCAGAAAGCTAGACGACACTAGCCTTAGCTTGAGCCGGTACTGTTCCTAGTATGTCGTTAATAATAATTCTTCTGGGAGTTATCTCATTGATCTGGCTTCTATCAACAATTAAATTACCACCACCGATACTCTTGTATAGTGGCTTAGATACATAGAGCTTTTGTATATACATAGACTTAAGCTCGGCAGCGTAATCAAAAACTTTACCTACTTTTACATCAGATATAGTCTCAACCTGTTTAGCAATAGGATCAAAGTTAATATTTAGAATCTCCTTTAATCTAACAAGGTCCTCCGGGGATGTTAGTACGTCATGATCATTAACGATATAGCCTGAGGGTAGTGTCTCTCTAATATCCTGGCAAAGAAGTATTAACTTTTTCTTTTTATCAAACTTGTCTTGGCAGTAGAACCCTTCAATCATTAAGTTATTGGGATTGATTATTGGGCTAAGAGCAGTAGCTATAGGTGTATTGGTCCTGAGGGACAAGACCTTTTTGTTTATTAAGTCTCTACTTAGTATTAACATGTACACTTTAGTATAACTCTTCTTGCTAGAGTTACTTTTGCTAGTTACTATTTAATAACTATGTCAGACAATTCACTAAGTATTATTTCCGATTCTACAAACAGGACTAAAGAAATTGGTGCCCAGCTTGGCTCTAGGTTAAAGGGTGGTGAAGCCATCGAATTAATTAGTGACCTTGGCAGCGGTAAGACCACATTCGTAAAAGGTTTAGCTGATGGAAGCGGTAGTAGGGAGCTTGTTTCTAGTCCCAGTTTTACAATCTGCAATGAATACGCTTGCCCAAAGTTTAAAATATATCACTTTGACTTCTATAGATTAAATGATCCTGGCATCATAAAACGTGAACTAGCTGAAGTTGTAGATGAGCCATCAAACGTTATTGTTATTGAATGGCCAACAGTTATAGAAAACATACTGCCTCTAAGTAGACTAGTGATTACCATTTCGGTTACCAAAGACGACAAACGGCTTATTAAGATAGACTATCCAAAAGAACTCAACTATTTAGTAGAGGGACTATCATGATAATTCTAAGTCTTAAAACTGATCAACCAGAAAGCGAGTTCGCTTTGTTTAATGACCATGAGCGGGTGGCAGAGATTAAGTATCTGGCACATAAGGATCTAGCAGACACTATCCATCTAAAGATAGTCGAATTACTTAAATCTCAAAATCTAGACTGGCAAAATATAGAAGGAGTCATTTGTTTTAAGGGTCCCGGTAGTTTTACTGGACTACGAATTGGGCTTAGTGTTGCCAATAGTCTGGCGTATGGCCTAGATATTCCAATTGTTGGTGAGCAGGATAATGACTGGCAGACTAAAGCTATAAATAAGCTCCTGCAAAAACAAAATGACAAAACGGTTATGCCATTTTATGGGGCAGAACCTAATATAACGAAACCGAAGAAGTAGCAGTCGTAAGTGTTGCAGCCACTACAGTAAATAGGGTATATTATCTACTAAGGAAGTATCGTTGATCTTTTTCAATCGACGAATCCGAGAGATTTATTGTTATTAGACTTGTCAGGACAGATTTAGAAACTAGAGAAGTGATAGCGAGTGTTCTAGATCTACCTGCTATAAAGGGGGAGATATGCTTATTGTCGTATTTGCGATAGTTGGGCTAATTGTTGGCTTTGGAGCCAATATGGTCATTACTAAAAACCGCTTGAATACAGCCGAGGAGAGTGCCAAAAAGGAATTAGAGAAAGCAAAAAAAGAAGCAACTAAACTTGTTGACCAAGCCAAAGAGGATGCTAGCAAGTCAGTTGAGGAAGCTAAGAAAGACGAGCAATCCAGACGTAAGGAGCTCAAAGATATTGAGCAGCGTCTAGTTGGTCGTGAGGAAACTCTGGATAAAAAGATAGATGATCTAGATAAGCGAACTGAAAAAGTTAGATCTAGTGAAGATGAGATCGAACAACTTAAAAACGAGATTAGGGACATCAGGGTTAAGCAGCAAGATAAGCTAGAGAAAATAGCTAAGCTTACAAAAGCTGATGCTGCTGAGAAGTTGATGCAGATGACTGAGCGAGACATCAAGGATGATCTACTTGGTCTAGTCAACAAACTACAAAACGAAGCTAGAGAGAACGCTGATGAGCAGGCTGGTTTAATTATCACTACAGCTATGGAACGCATGGCTAGTGAAGTTACAGCTGAGCGCACCATTACCTCAATCAAGTTAGAAGATGAGGAAATGAAGGGCCGTATCATTGGTAAGGAAGGCCGAAACATTCAAGCTCTTCAACGAGCAACTGGTGTCGACATTATGGTCGATGACACACCTGGCTATGTTGTTCTAAGTAGCTTTGATCCTGTCAGGAGAGAAGTAGCAAGACAAACTCTTGAAATGTTAATGAAGGATGGTCGTATCCATCCAGGACGAATTGAAGAAGTTGTTGATAAGGCTCAGAAGAACGTCGAGAAGGACGTTATTAGAGCTGGTGAGGATGCAGCAAGAGAAGTTGGTATCATTGGTATTCCAAAAGAGATCCTACATTTACTTGGTGAACTTAAATACCGAACCAGCTATGGACAGAACGTTCTAAAGCACAGTACTGAAATGGCTCACATGGCCGGTATGATTGCCGAGGAAGTGGATGCTAACGTTAAGACCGCTAAATATGCTGCTCTAGTTCATGATCTTGGTAAGGCTCTTACGCACAAGATTGAAGGCAAGCACCACCATATATCTGGTGAAGTTTTGCGTAAGTATGGCGCACCCGAGGAAGTAGCTTTAGCTGCTGAACAACATCATGATGATGTTCAGACTACTAGTGTAGAGGCCATAATAATCCGAGTAGTCGATGCTATTAGTGCTTCTCGCCCAGGCGCACGAAACATTAGTGCTGAGAACTTTTCAGAGCGAATGAAAGAATTAGAAAACGTTGCTAATGGCTTCCCAGGTATAGATAAGTCCTACGCTATTAGTGCTGGCCGTGAAGTTAGAGTGTTTGTTAGACCACACCAAATTGATGACCTGTCTGCAATTAAGCTTTCCAGAGATATTGCTAACAAGATTGAATCTACCATGCAGTATCCGGGTACTATCAAAGTTAATGTTATTCGAGAAACTAGAGCTGTAGAGTTTGCGAAGTAGGTTTTAAAGGTGAGAGTTCTATATATCGGTGACATCATGGGAGATCTTGGAGTTCGGGTTGTAGCAAGAATACTACCCGAGCTTAAATCTAGAGAAAAGATTGATGTAGTTGTAGCTCAGGCCGAAAACGTAACAGAAGGTAAGGGTATATCCAAAGCTGATCTAAAAAGGTTAAAAGAAATCGGTGTGGATTTCTTTACTGGCGGAAATCATAGTCTGGCACAGCTAGATATTGTGGATAGTGTAAGTGATCCCAACCAGCCAATAATTAGACCTGCTAATTATCCAAGCGGTACGCCAGGACTTGGATATAAGTACCTAGATACACCCAAAGGTAAAATCCTATTCATTAGTTTACTTGGGCAGATTGTTGGTAGGGACTCAGATAAGCCAGTAGATAACCCACTAAAAGTTGTTGACTCAATACTTGAATCTCAAAAGAATGTAGATAAGATTGGTGTAATTGTTAACTTTCATGGCGACTATTCAAGTGAGAAAGTTGTCATTGGCCATTATCTAGACGGTCGGGTAAGTTCGGTCGTCGGTGACCACTGGCATGTACCCACAGCCGATGCTAGGGTATTACCAGGCGGTACGGCTCATATTAGCGATGTTGGTATGTGCGGATCACTAAACTCATCACTAGGCGTTAAATTAGATGTTATTATTAATCGCTGGCGTGATGATGTTAAGGCTAGGAATGAGCTTGAGGACAGCGGAGTTTGCCAGTTTAACGCTGTTATCGTAGATATAGACGAAAGTAATGGATTAGCAAGGAGTATTAAGCAAGTACAAGAAGTGTTAGACAGTTGATATAATGTAATGACTTCGGGGATTGGCGCAGTTGGCTAGCGCGCCGCGTTTGGGACGCGGAGGTCGGAGGTTCGAGTCCTCTATCCCCGACCACATATTTGTCATTTTTCTAAATTCACAATATTACGATTTAAAACTAGGATAAGTTTTTAGTATAATTAGTATCTATATACATGGATTTCAAAAAAAACAGACCTACAAGTGTAGATGGGTTTCAAAGAAGAGGTAGCCATCCAAGTCGCCCGGCTATCTTTAAAGATAGTTCGCTAGGTGCAGCAGGAGATAGTAAACCTAAGCCAAAACCTGCCATAAACAGCCCAAGAACTCCAAAACCTAAAGTTGCCCCATCTTATGCTTCTCCTCAGCAAAATGGACAATCATTAATAGGTATGACCCTACCACAATCCAATCTTAGGGCTCCAGTAATCACTAGGAGTAAACCAAAGTCCAAGAAACGATCTTGGTCACGACCATGGTCTCGTAAGCGTAAAGTAGTTACATCTATTCTTACAGTGGTCGTTATACTACTAGGTTTTGCTGGCTGGTTTGGTTCTCGGATCGTAGGCAGTTTAGATAAGGTATTTCATGGCAACATCTTCAGTGATGCCCAGGCCTTATTTGATCAAGGGCAGCTCAAGGGTGAATCAACAGGCAGAGTTAATATACTGGTTGCAGGTGATTCAGCTGATGACCCAGGGCATAACGGGGCAAATCTAACTGATTCCATCATGGTCTTAAGTATTGATACTAAAAACCATACTGCCTTTATGTTAAGTGTTCCTAGAGACCTTTGGGTATATATACCCGGGCTCAAGTCTTACCAGAAGATAAATGCAGCCAATGATGTTACCAATTTCAGCCAGTCTGGCTATCCAAATGGTGGCATGGGACAGTTAGAGGAAATTGTTCAGAGTAATCTTGGAATACCTATCGATTATTACGCTTTAGTTAACTACGCTGCCTTTAGAGACTCCGTTAATGCCTTAGGGGGCATTACCATAAATGTTAATAGTCCGGACCCAAGAGGCATATATGACTCTAATACAGGCATAAAGCTACCAAATGGTGAGGATACTATAACTGGGCAGCAGGCTCTTGAGCTTGCTAGAGCTAGAGGTGATGGCTCTACCGGAGATAGATACTATGGTTTCCCAGATAGCGACTTTACTAGGACTATGTATCAGAGAGAAATGGGAGTAGCAATAGTTACTAAAGCTAAATCAGCTGGCGTAGTAACTAATCCTATTAAAGTAAGCTCACTGTTTAGCTCGCTATCGAATAATGTTAAAACTGACCTTAGTATCCAAAATGTTCTAGCACTAGCTCAACTTACCAAAGGCATGAACTTAAATATCATTGGCTCATATACATATAGCAGTACGTTAGTCGGAAGTACTGCACCACTACTTATGAGTTATCGGGATCCGGTCTCAGGCCAAGATGCACTAATTCCAAAAGCTGGTCTTGGTAATTTCTCAGGCCTTAAGGGTTACTACCAGCAACTAACTTCAAATAGCGCTGTAGCTAAAGAAGATGCTAGTGTCGTGCTATTAAACGGTACTAATGTTACTGGACTTGCTGGCAATGAAGAGAAGGTATTGCAGGGCAAGTATATAACAAATGTCACGGTAGCTGATGCTAGCAATAACTACCCAACCTCAATGGTTATAGATAACTCTGGTGGCAAAGATCCGGCGACTAAAGCTTTACTACAAAAGATGTTCCCAGGTTCGGTAGTGATCACCGACACAGGCTCAGCCGAAGCTAAAGAGGCTGTAGGCCGTAGCGCAGCGTTCGTAGTAGTAATTGGCCAGAACTTTGCTAACTCTAACCCAATAGCTTCAAACACGGCTTCAGCTAGCCAAGGATCGTCTACTGGTTCAAGCACTTCATCTGCAAACCCATACTAGGCAAACAGTATAACTAAGCTATTATTAGCGATGGCTTAAATTATCCTAATGTACTATCTTAAGTAAATGGCTTTAATACTAACAATAGTCTCAATCTTAATAATACTGATCATCAACGAACTTTGGTGGCGGATTAAAAAACCGAATGATGAAATTAGCCGGAAAGCTGTACATATAACCGTCGGAGTTCTTGTAGCCTTCTGGCCATATTTTCTAAGCTGGAACGAGATTGAATTACTGGGAGTAGCCTTCTTGGTAGTTACATACGTATCTAAACGACTAAAAGTATTTCAAGCTATACATAGCGTGCAGAGACCAACATGGGGAGAACTATTCTTCGCAGCATCAGTTACATTAATAGCTCTAATCACCCACGACAAGCTAATATACATGACAGCAATTCTATCTATGGGTCTGGCAGATGGTCTGGCAGCAATCTTTGGATCGTACTTTGGCAAGAATACCAATTACAATATTTTTGGCTACACTAAAAGCGTAGTTGGTAGTCTGACGTTCTTTATTGTGTCAGCCGTAATACTGCTTAACTACTCGAATCACGTAGGCCAACCACATGCTACTGGAGCCTACTTAGCATTGGCCCTAGCTTCAACAGCACTAGAGAACTTCTCAGTGTTTGGCTTAGATAACTTGTTCGTACCGCTGCTTATTGCGATCTGTCTAAGATAGCTTTATAGCGTGAGCTCTTAGGGCATTAAATATGACGAATACATCAACAACCTCTTGTAGTACTGCGCCGTAGATAGGTTTAAAGTGTCCTGTAGCAAAAATTAGCATTAATACAACGCTTAGGGCTATGCCGATTATTATGCTTTGCTGAGCAATCTTAAATGTCCGTCTGGCTATACTGTATGCCGATGCCACATGTCCAATGTCGTCAGGCAGGATTACCATATCTGCTGATTCACTGGCAGCAGTTGAACCTCGTGCTCCAAGAGCAATACCGACGTCAGAAGCTGTTAGTACGGGAGCGTCGTTAACACCGTCTCCAACAAAGATAACTGGACGTTCTTTGACCTTTTCAATAGCACGTAACTTATCTGCTGGCATTGCATCAGCAATAACAAAGTCTATTCCTAGTTCATTAGCTACCTTTTGAGCAACACGAGAATTATCTCCAGTTACTAGCATAAAGTTTTTAATGCCGTACTTTCTAAGTGTGTTTAGGGTACTCTTAGAATCTTTTCTAACTTGATCCTTCAATGTTATATACCCGACTAGTTTTTCATCTAAACCGACATAGACGATTGTGCTTGATTGTTTTGTAGTCAGTAACTTTCCTGGTATATCAACAGACTCAGACTCCAGCAAGCTAAGTCGACCAACTATTAACTTTTGTGACTTAAAATTAGCTTTTAGACCTAGGCCTGCAACTTCCTCAAGACCTTTAACCTTTACAGTCTTAAACTTCCCCCTAGTGGCCTTAGTAGTTATTGCCTTAGCAATAATATGGTTGGAGAACTGCTCTAGGCTAGCAGCATAGCTTAGGACATCTTGTTGTTTAAAGTTACCAAAGCTCTTAATCTCATCAACAGTTAGCTGACCTGAAGTTAATGTACCGGTTTTATCAAAGGCAATAGTCTCAGCTTCAGCTAGCTTCTCTAGTGCGGCGCCAGTCTTAACAATTATTCCATAGCGACTAGCTCGACTCATACCAGAGATTAGAGCTATGGGTGCAGCTAGAAGCAGAGGACATGGTGTAGCTACAATAATGACTTCCAGGAATCTAATAGCATGCCCAGATATTACCCAGACAGCAATGGCTATTGCATAGGCTAGTACCGTAAAAGGTATGCTGTATCTGTCTGCTAGTCTAACGAATGGTGACTTTGAGGCTGATGCAGATTCAACTAGTTTTACAATCTGCTGGTACTGACTATCTTTTGCTATAGCAGTAGCCCTAACTGTTACTGGCCCATCTAAGTTTATTGAGCCACTAAGTAGTTTTTCACCATTAGTTTTAGATACGGGTACGCTTTCACCGGTTAGTGAAGATTCATCAAAGGTTGATGTACCATCTATTATTTCACCATCAGTCGGGACCAGTTCTCCGGGCTTAACGATGAATCTATCGCCAACTTTTAGTTCACTAGCTTTAATATCGACTTGCTTCTTGTTTTTAATTAGATGAGCCTTTGTCGGTGCGTTGTCTAGAAGAGAGCGTAGCTCACTAAGAGCTCTATGGTCGGCGTAATCTTCCAGTGACTCACCACCAGTTAACATTATGACCACTATAATAGCTGCCCAGTATTGTCCTAGTAGAACAGAGGCTACTATGGCTGTAGCTGCCAGAATGTCTATACCGTAGCTACCACTTCGTATGTCAGCAAGCATCCCCCAAAGTAGCGGAACAACTTCAAATAGTGATACAACAGCCAGAGTAATATTGGCTGCAGTATGGAAGCCACTGAAATACAGTATTAGAGCAGCGACTAGCGCTACTATAGCCAAACTAAATAATCGCCAGTGCCAAATAAACCAAAATACACTCTTAATTTTATTCAAAATTTACCTTTCAGATGTCTTAGAAATTATATCAGACTAAGTTGCCTAAACTATTGCTAATGCCTATACTAATTATAGATGCTTATTTCTCTTATTTTAGTGGTACATCTAACACTTGTTGTCGCTGTTTGCGGTGGTTTTATTTTTAGATATGTATTAGCTATAAAAAATAAAGGCTATCCTAACGAGGGACGTACGCCGCTATTCGTCGGTTCAGCTGGTTTGGTAGTAACGGGAGTTTTGCTAGCAATAATAGGTAAACTACCTATTACTACGTTATGTCTTGAATCCCTAGGCCTAATAGTTGCCTTGCTAGCTATAGAGATTGGTCTACAGAAATTATCTAGTACTCTAGCTAGCGAAAAAAGCCGATTGAAATAGGCTTAAGACAAGTTATATCTGTCGAGGTTGCGGATTATATCTAAAGATTTGTTGCCAAGAGTCTAAGTTATCTGAATTTTCTGGCACGTTTAGGTATTCTTTAAGAATTGTTGGCGTAATATCTGATTCTTGAACATGACCGACTGCTACTGCCTCACTCATAGTACTGAAAATAGCTTGCATTGTACCTGGGTTTCCGCCAGATATATTTACAATCGTATCCATTAGGCTAGGGTTTAGCTCTACACGTAGATTGAATAAGGCACTGCCTTGATCTAGCGATAAGGTTGGTTGTACTTGTTGACCACGTGCTTCCATTGAACTCATATACATATATAATACAACAAAAGTGGATAATATGTCAATAGCTGGGGTGCCTGATGAGACTTGAACTCACGACCTCCTGGACCACAATCAGGCGCTCTAACCGAACTGAGCTACAGGCACCATAAAACTAGTGAATTATATCTTATACTACTCCTTACCAGCAACAAAGCTTAATTAAAACTTTCCTGGTTGCACGTTACCTGACTGGAGGTTGGTGCCATATAAAGCATCAGTAGAGTCCGTAAAGGTATTCTTATCTGCAATTATGGCTTGTGGAGGCAATTGCTCAGACCTAGTAGTAAGGCCGTCTACCTTCTTTACGGCCGTACCAATCGCTAGAAATTCTATTAATCCATTACCTAGGTTATAGATGTAGGTCTTTATACCAAGGACATCATCAGCCCCAATTTCCTCGGCTTGAGCATGAATTTTACCTAGAGATTGTTGTCTTGCTCCATATATAAGGTTAGTTAGTGATCCGATTTCTCCCTTAACCATATTCTTAAGTGCAGAACTAATACCACCGGCTATTCCTAAAGAGTAAACGGAGGTACCAAGTAGCAGTTTCATTGGTGCATAACCAAGCTTGGCAATATTCCAGGTTTCCTCAGCTGTTAGGTCGCTGGTTACTACACCTCCTACCGCCTGAGCCATAGAAGGGATAGAGTTGTTCATGGAGGCTGTACCGAGCATCATCATTTCCTGAACACCTTGGCCGCCTATAGGAAGGATACTGGTTCTAATCCCTATTACACTATCGGCGTTCTTTGCTTTAGCTTCATCAGTTATTCTGCTTAGTGCCAAGTTTCTAGTGGTGTTAAAGATTTCGCTGTATTGTTTAACTTCGCCTTTAGCCATTTGTCTAATTGAGCCAAACAAGTTACGTCCAAAACCAACAGAGTAGGCAACATTACCAAAAACAAAGCTTACTGGCATATATCCGGCATCCCACTGGCAAAACAGCTCCTGAACGTCAGCCGAGGTTGTAAAGCTACCTGCAGCCCCCTGGGGATTACACATACCAGAACCGACGGTTAGAAACTCAATATTACCTTCATGGAATATTACGTCACTAGTTACACCACTGGCACCAACACCATTAGAGTCGATCAGTTCTTTTGAAAACCTTTGCAGAGATAACTTTCTACCTTCAGCAATCATATTAGTGATAGTTACTATTTCGCCACCTACAAAGGATCTAACATTTGATCTAAGCGAACCGACATAACCCATTGAAAATACGCTGTTGCCAACGAGCACATCGCCAGGAGTATAGCCCAGTAGGTGTGCACAGTACATCTCATTGCCGGAGATACCAGAGTATCTGACGGTGCTAGGTTGCTGTGTTTGGTTGTCTTCTGGATTCATATTAGAAGTAATTATAGCTAGCTGGCAACGGATTTAATGACTGGTACTCAACTTTATAGTCGTTTAGATTAAACTTGTCATATTGGAACCAACTTAGCGCTGCTTGTTTGGCTTGTGGACTTGTTGAACCAATAATAATTACTGGGGTAAATTGTCCTTTACCATTGTAGTTAAGGTTATAGTTAATCGTATATTCAGAGACAGGGCCGGTAAACGGTAATTTACTAAGCAAACTATTATTCTTACTGTTAGTCTTTTTTACTTCGTTTATATTAAGGTTCTTAGTCGTTGTTTGTCCCTTACTAACTGTTACTGCTGATGTGACCGTGTTGCTTTGATCAACAGCACTGATTAAATAAGCGCCAGGTTTTAGTCTTACACTTACACTATTTAGGCCTAAGTACTGTGACTGACTATTATTTGCACTTATAGCAATGGTAGCACTTGGATCTGAGGAATTAATATCCAGTACACCTGTTGAATTCTTTATAGAAAGAGCCGATACGACCATGTAGACAGCAATAGCTATAACTACGAGTGTGATTAATATGGTAAAAGTCCGTCTTCTATTCATGTTAAGTACCATTTACCTCTAGTAGGCCATTATTACTTAAGTACTGAGTAACATCTGATGGTATGCCAGTTAAGTTAGCGGGGAATAAAGTACCCGGACCTAAAACTACCTGGTAGAACTGTCCAACTTTATTAAGTAGAACATAGCCACCCTGGCTACCTGGTTGTGTAAAATGTGCAACTACCCAGGCTTGGTTATCGAGATACTTTACACCTGAGAGCTTATAGTCGTTGGCCGATAACACCTTATTGCCACCAGTACCAGTAAGCAAGACTTGCGAAATTTGACCGTATAGAGGCTGAGCTTTATTAAGCTGGACATATTTGTTACCAATAACGGAGCTTCTAACTACAATTCCTGCTATTAGTACAACTACCAGCACAAGGCCTAAACCTACGTACTTCTTAATGTGGGTTGGTTGATTGTTCATTTAGGGTACGTTGATCCTGTTCCAATATATCGCAAGTATACATCACCTGAGGCTAGCGTGTAGGTGTTTTGCTCAACTTGTTGAGGCTGTGGAGCATTCTCAGTTCGTGCCTCAAAAACCGTTGCCTGATTTCCACTTAAAGAAACTAGAATCATAACGTGATCGCCATGCTCAGCTTCTGGCTGTATAAAGTCACCTGGCATTAGTTTGCTGGCATCTATCTTCTCAAAGTTAACGGTATCGGAAACCTCAGTATATGTGGTTTCATTTACGTCATTACCAAATAGATCATACAAAACTAGATTGACTAGTCCACTACAGTCTGTCGCACATCCCGGGCCTACAGCTGGTGGAGCCTGAGATGGATAGGTGGCATTACATCTGGCATGAAACACTGAGCCTGAACTATGCCAGCCCTGATTATAGCTTAGTGTGTCATACTTTTCAGCATCACAGGGGATAGCGGCATTGCCAGTAGGAGCCGCGCTAGATGCTTGGCCTGCGGCCTGACAAGTCACGGAGCTTCCAGCAGCAGCCGAATTACCACAACTACTTGACCCACTAGTATTTGAACCTGCTACTGTAGGAGTACCAGTCGGTGATGCCGTACCTCCACTGTATTTTAATGTTCCGCTGTAGTGGTTAGTGTCTTCTTGACCTGGACCTATTTCTACACTAGCCATTTCTGCATAATTTTTTGTAGTTTCACTTAAATCACTGTTTAGAGAGTTTAGATAACCAGTTTGTGTGTAGGCTGTGCCATCTACTGTAGCGTTTTGATCAGCCGCTGCCCAGAAAGTGTTGCCTGAAAAGTTTTGGTAATAGGTTAAATTCTGCATAAACTGACCTGCGCTTGAGGTTGGGTCTATGAGCGTTTGGGCAATACGGTTCTGATTTGAACCCGTCATAGTATCAGCTGCTGCACTAACACCGGCATTAAATGAGTTAAAAGATTGTACTCCGTTTCCAGCCGCAGCACTTGCTAGTAGGGCGGGATCGTCTATACCAGTGTTCCAGGGATTAAATACGTCTGTATTAGCAATATTACCTCCTTCTGCATATGCCCAGGCAACCAGAGCCAGTACATGCTGCTGAGTAACGGCATCCGTTGTAGGAACTTTTTCAATCGTTGCAATATCCTCCAATACATTTATCACAAACTCTTCTAAATAATATGGTTGTTGGACATTACTATTCCACTCTGGTGGCTCACCAGGGTTTGATGCAAGGGTACCAGTGCTAGTTGTAACAGCACTACTATCACAACCAGTGCAGGCATTAAAGTAATAAATATTTTGTGCTAGATCCCGCTTGTCTTGAGGACATAACGCACCTACATTCTCGTCTACTGCCGATACCACACCGCCGAAAAACTGTGTAACAAATACGCCAATAGTAAGCAAGATAAGCAGATTTCTTACTAGAGCCCCAAGCTTTTTCTTTATGAGTCTCATTGTGAAGTATCTGAACCTCCTGAGCTTGTGCTGAGTAAGGCAGTGACTAACGATTGAATAGTGGACTCTTCTGATGTTTGGTTGGCTTGTGAACTACCACCTGTTCCAGCAACAGTAACGGCTATACCATATGTAGTACCATTATCTGTGAATTGAGCGGCTTGGTTAACAACATAAGGGCTGCCAGTCATACCAGCTGGTTCTGACTTCGCACCCTCCATAGAGTAGACGGTTCCAGGCAGTCCAGATTTTAGTAGCCCAACCTGGCTGGTAGGCGATAAGTTAGATAGTAGATTAAGTCCAAACTGTTGTTGAGTAGGAGTTATTAAGTTGTTTATATTAGCGAAGAATTGTCCGAAATCATCGGCGGTTATTTGTGATTGTCCCAGGATATACGTAGGGTCGGTAGTGTCATCGAAAATAAATTCGGGCATACCAGCATCAGAAGCTACGTCATTTATTTCATTAGGTCCGTCAGTTAGCTGGCTGTATACCCAGTTAGCTGAGGCATCATCGGAGTTCTCTATCATATTTGTTAGTTCACTTTGAGCTTGTGTCGATAGCGTACCACTACCAATCTGGTTCAGGTAGGCTACTAATATCATAGCCTTTGTTATCGATCCGCCATAGTTTTCAACAGCACTGTTATAACTGGCTATTGAACTACCATTTGAATCATATAGTGAATAGCCAACACTCTGTCCGTTAAAGGATGCTAGATCGGCTACTTGTTGAGCAGCTTGGTTATTAAAAGTGGCACCACCGCTGGCAGCGTTAGACCCGCTAGACATACCAATATCCTGGCAGGACTCAGCATCACCAGCGTAACAGCCCATACTATTCCATGTCTCAGTATCTAGTACAAAGAATCTCATCCTGAGCCATTCACAGGCGTCACTACTACTAACCGAACTAAGGGTGCAGTCTGATGGTGCCGTAACACTACATCCCTGCCCAGCATAGACAGTACTATAGGCGTTTAAGAAGCCGGCAGGTGCTGTTACGTCCCACATCCCACTCGAATCTTGTGCAAGAGTAATGCCGAAGCAATTATCTGCTTTTGTTATTAGACTTTGGTTACAACCACTTTGTGCACAATCGCCAGTTGTAGTACCAGTTAAGAAGCCAGTAATAGGAGTGTCCGGAATATCTGGGAACTGTGGATCTTGGCATCCTATAACGTAGCAGGCGTTTTCATAATTGTTATTAACTGCTGGATTATCTATATCTGTCTCGCTGAAACCATAGGTAGGGAAGGGATAATCGTAACCAGTGGACGTTGAAGCGGCATTAGCTTTACCTAGTAATAGCTCTGGTATCTTCGCCATTAGGCCAAAGGCATTTCCGGCATGTGAGATTAGTGCCTCAATGTTGCCAGATAAAGTTGGTTTAGCGTTACTAATGATAGACGATACTAAAGATTGAGGGTCATCAACAGAGAATAATTTGTTACTTAAACTTTGCTGCTGGAATTCCTGATTGTATGCCAGATTGTTTTGAGCCTGAAGTAGGCCGCTCTGAGCTGCTGTTAGCTGAGTGCCGCCATCCGAAACTGATTGTTGGTTTGCTGCAAGTGCAGCGCCGAAATCTATATCATTTCCATAGTCCGATCCAACATCGGCGACATCAACGGCTTTTCCAGCTAACCAGTGTGCTGCTGAGTTCGAAACACTCGATATACCGGCTTGAGCCACGGCACCTATAGCTAGCTGTATGATAGTGCCTACGCCGCTAAAGTCTATTGCCACGCTAATAACGCCAGTTATTATCTGTCCTGCAACGCCGCATACAGCGTCTATACCTGGTATGTTATTCACAAAGGAAAAAGGTGAACCATTCCCAATACTGTTTAGCGTTGTATTTGGAGCCTGCCCTTGGTTCGGGTTGCCTATGTTAGCTTGTATACTTTCACTGTCATCCCAGCTAGTATTATTGCCCTCTGAGTCTTTGCCATAAAGTTGGCTCGCAAAACTACTTAGTACAGCTGGATTAAAGTCCTGGTTACTCATTACTTGATTACCCGCTGCCATGGCTTGTATACCCATTCGTATAAGTGGTAAGACTACCTGGGTTTCTTTTAGTTGGTCGAACTGTCCGTTAAAGCTCTTAAGTGTGCATAATATGGCAATCGCTGCAGAAATTCCTCCTACCAGCTTTACGCCAATATCTTTTGTTAAACCAGCGAGAGCCGATGGATCTTTATTGGCTGCTGCTGCTTCGGCACTGATTTGAGTCTCTGTGGAAGCGGCTCCTTGTCCATCGGCCTCATCTCCGGTGGTGCCAGCGTCATCTATCGTATCGTTTGTTTGACCGTCCTGTTCTTCATTTAGATCGGTCGTACGTAAGGCTTCTATCTTTCGTTTAGCATCACTGGAAATATTTGAGAAAGGGTGCCAGTTCAAACCAGCTCTTATACCCATAAAATGTGCACCTATAACTGCACTTATACTCTCTAGGTTAGCAGCTTTTAGCATGTTGAAATTTAGTAAATACGATTGCTTAAATTTCAAATCAGTGGCGTCAATAAATAAATCATCCTCAACAGTACCCTTAGGTAAACCTCCTTTTTCGATAGAGCTGGCAGTTACTGGACGCACTCCAAACTTCTTCTCCACCGCATCTTGTATTTGTTCGTCGGTCTGGCCTTTCCACTCGGGGTTATCTTTATCTATCTCGTAACCATTAAATAAGCCATACCTGTCTGAGTAGGAGGAGATTAGGCCACTCTCATTTAATTGGGTTTCGTAATGATCTGCGAACTTATTACCGAGATACCCCATTCTAGTTTTTTCAATTTCGCCTTTTGGTATGTATTTAGCGTATCTAACTAACTTCGTAAATTGACCATCTTGAGTGCTTTGTTCGTTGCCAAAGTGCATATGTTCTAGTAGTTGGGCAATTTGTATAAATTCGAATGAAGAGCCACCAAACAGCGTCATAGTGAGCAAACCTCCACCAACTAGGACACCACCAACAAGACCTCCAGCCGATGTTTGTTTACGCCTTTTACTGCCCCAGAAGAAGTTTCTAATACCCTTTTTATTGTTAGCTGAATTACCACCCTTAAAGCTGAAGCCACTACTAGTACTAGATTGACTGCTTGATTCCGCTGACTTCAGTTCGCTTGTGTTTAGCCTGGCGTTTGATCCGACGTTGCTATTAGAAGAGCTTCCAGATGTTGATTCGCTGGTTCTTAAATGTTCGTTAATGGATTGGTTTGACCCACTAGTTGTAATGTTTTGGTTGTTAGAACTATTTACAGGGGACTTACTATCTTGGTCACTACTTGTTTTTTGGTCGTCGTATACTTCCATATGTTTTTTTAGAAAAGTTTTATACTCACAGTAGTTATTTTCATCCCCATAATTAGATCAATATCCAGATCTAAATCATTCTTCTTATGTTATCTTAAAATACATAAAACAACAATATTGGCAATTACTAAAAAGGAGGTACTTCTTCTACAATGGTAGTTTTTATGAGATACTGTATAAAGTTTAAGCTTAAGCGTGTAACAGAGATAAAACGTAAATAAAATGACGAGATTAAAAAAGCTAGGGGTGTTATTATTTATAACACTTGTTGGTCTTGTTGCATTTAATCTAATTCATACTTCAAAAGCCTTTGCTGCTGAAGAGCCTGTTTCTGATGCTAATAGGGGTATGGCCATAACAGTTCACCTCACTGGCACAGTTCCTACTACTGGCGTCACGGTACAGGTAATTAGGCCATCCTATAGCGGTGAACCCAGTGCTTATGCCGCTAAAATAACGGTTGACGAGCTCAACTCTACTACTTATGGGGCTAATGATATGACACCATTTGCTAGTGGTACGCCCTCCTGTGATCAGATTCACTCGGAAGCTACAGGTAATCCGCCCCAACAGCAAGCTATAGACATATTGACCTTCGAAGTTAAAGTTGTAGATAAAAGTACTGGTAAAACCTTAGCAACTTCTCCGGCAAAACAGTATACGTGTGGACAAAATGATGTCAGTGTAGCTCTTACTGGTTCAACATCTACTCCTACTGCTACCCAGATCAATCTAACCGGACTGTTTATGTTTGTGTGGGTGGCGATGCTAATTCAACGGAAACTGGCTGTACTAGTGGCAGCGCTCAGAAGGCTCAGGATTATACTTCCGCTGGTGGTACCACAGATGACGATGCTTTGACCTTAAATCCGACTGGCATGATATCCGGTTTGACGAACGGAGGCTATAAATTCCCAGATATAACGTCCGGTAAATATAGTGTTAGTGGTATCGTTGGTGTGCACGGGCTACAACAGGGGTTTAACTTTTGCGACATAGTCATAAATGTCACAGCTACTCAACATACAAGAGATATATATATTACACAGGGGAAGTGGCAATGAAACCTCAGACGCTTGTACTGGAACAAATGGTACGCAAGTAGGCACTGCTACCGCAACTACGCCTACTACCTCTTGCGTATCAACAGGTGGCCCATTTTCTTGGTTCATATGCATGTCGCTTCATACCCTAGGTGCAGTTGAAGATTCTATTATTGGTATTGTCCAGTCCCTACTTAAGACCAACCCTGTAGATTTCAGTGAGCCAGCATACTGTTCTGATCCAACTTCAGGTCAGTATGCATCTTGTACTTCTAACCAGAAGATTAGCGCCACTATATATAGTGTATGGTCGCAGTTTAGAATCTACGGCGACACCCTTCTGGTCATAGCAGTTCTAGTCGCCATTATTATTGAAGCGGCAGGTGGGGGCAGTATAGCCGAAGCCTACACCGTGAAGCGAATGTTGCCTCGTATTTTAGTAGCCGCAATTTTAATCAACCTATCTATCTACATAATTGCAGGCGCTGAGGACATAATTAACGTCCTTGGTGGTGGCATTCAAAATCTAATGCTAGCTCCGTTTAATGGAATTAGTGGAGCTCCATCTGGAGCTCCGCCTGTAAATGGCGTGGCGTCCACCATACATGTTTCTGGGTCTGCTGGTGTATTAGCCACGCTTGGTCTTGGTGGTATAGCTGTTGTTGCTGGCTTTACGGAAGGCATTGCCGGCATAGCACTGTTTGTTCTAGGCAGTTTTGTATTGGCAGCTCTTGGTGTACTTATAACCATAATGATCAGGCAGGGTCTATTAGTTATTCTGCTACTTACCTCGCCAATTGCTTTTGCGCTTTATTGCCTGCCTAACACTGAACAGTATTTCCGGAAGTGGTGGGACTTGTTCATAAAAACCTTAGTAGTTTATCCAATAGTTATGATAGTTATAGCGGCCTCCTCTATAGCAGCCTTAATATTCTCTAACTTCGGGTTGGCGTCTCCGCTCAATACCCTCATAGCCATATTTGCTGCAGGCGCACCACTATTTCTTATTCCTTTTGCCTTTAAACTATCTGGTGGAGCTATTGGCCAAGTACACGGAGCAATAAGTGGTATTACTGACCGAGGTAAACAGGCTACCAATAACATGCGTCAGAATAACCGTAAAGATAGAGGTGAGCGAGCAAGGAATGGTCAACTATTTCGTGGTAATAGTAGACTAGCCAAATTTAATAGTGGTCTAGCGCAAGGTGCTATGCTTGCACCTAAAGCTGGACTTAACCCAACAAGATGGAGGGCTAAAATGCATGAAGCACGTGGTGGACAATCATTCACACAAGCTCAAGAACTTATGCAAAATAATCATGAATTTGCTGGCATGGCTCAGGATGACACCATGTTACAGGCTACAAGAGCGCTAGCGGCAGGTGATGGAGCGGAGGCAAGAAGGATACTTAGAGCTGATGGACTTGGTAGATTTAACACTCAGCGTGAACTTGAAAACGGTATAGCCCAGGCAGAATCAGTCCAGAGAGCCGGTGGCTCTAGAGCAGTACAGGTTGCTACTACTATGGCACTTGCTGGTATTAATACAGGTTTTGAGGGCAGGACCGATTCACATGGTAATGCAATTGACACCTCTAAAGCCATGATGGCTGAAATTGCCGAAGCATCTGGTGGAGATGCTGTACTGGCTAACCAGATGATGGGCCGAATGAAAGGTATGGCTACACAAGCCGGTCGTCTCGAGGAAGGTGGTGCTAGCTTTGGGGCTATGAGTGGAGAGCTGCGCCATGCTCTTGGAGCCCGAGCAGCAGGTGGTACTTATGACCAAATTGCCGGCGCTGTTGACTCCCATGCTCTAAACCTTGACGCTCTCGTAAACAACGATTCTGTTACTGTCGTTAGAAGCCAAACCAATAGTGTTAGTAGTTTAATGGGGTCTGCCCAGCAAAGACTTAATGAACTTGACACTAGACAGCGCAGTGGAGCTGTCTTAACTGTCGATGAGCAAGCCGAACGTGGAAGGTTAGTGTCTATAGTAGAGAATACACATACTACTGGTAGCATGTACGCCGCTCCATCTCGAGTCACACAAACGCAGCAAGCCTTGGACAATACTACACGGGCTAGATCACAGATCAGGCTTGAGGTTCCTGTTGCACCAGTTAGAGTCCCTAACCCCGCTCCTCCTACCCCTCCGATTGCCTCAGCAGCTCCCGTCGCTCCTGGTGCTCCAGCCCATCCTCCAGCTGGCCCGGCTGCTGGCCCTCCCGCTCCTCCTCCACCGCTATACGAAATGAGGGAGATTGGTGAGAACGTCGACATTCACACTGGCGGACTTGTCCCTCCTGGTAGCGCAGAATCACAAGTGCCACCTCAAGTACGTGGACTTAATGAGCAAAGACAACGAAGAGCGTATAACCCTATGATCCTAATGCCCAGGACCCTTAATGCGGGCTCTATTTAAGCTATGACCCTTCTAACAAATATGAGACAATTACTAACAGTTAAGGACAAGCGTAATAAACACAATAATGTGATGAGGCATACAAAAAGAATATTGGTGATTTTTGTTTTGTTTTATTATAGTTGCAGTTTCTAGTTTGACAGCCTTCACCTTAACAGGCAAAGTTTCTGCAGCACCTGCAAGCGGCACTAGCATTACTTATTCCCAGGGCTGTTATGCAAATACACCAGCTAAAGGTCAGGTAGAGGCACCATTGGCATCATGTCCCGCTGGTGGTACAGACCAGTATGGTAAATCCTCTTAATTCTAGTGCCGGGTATTGTTATGTACCGCTAGTAGGGCCGCCTGCACCAGGACAGGGAACATGGACCAGTGTATCTTGTTCAGATCTAAGCACCCCAGAACCTAACGGTACTAATGGTACTGGCACTACATCTGGGTCTGGTACTTCAACTACTAGCACTACCTCCTGCCAGTCAAGTGGCGGCGGTTTCTCCTGGTTTTATGTGCAGCCCTACACACTTTAGGTGCAGCTGAGGACTCAATAATCGGTATTGTCCAAACATTGCTTAAGACCAACCCTGTAGATTTCACTGAGCCGGCATATTGTTCTGACTCGACCTCGTCTCAATATTCGTCGTGTACTTCCAATCAGAAGATTAGTGCCACTATATATAACGTTTGGTCACAGTTTTAGAATATACGGTGACACTCTTCTAGTCATAGCGGTTCTAGTCGCCATTATTATTGAAGCGGGCTGGGGGAGGGAGTATAGCCGAAGCTTATACGGTGAAGAGAATGCTACCACGTAGTTTAGTAGCAGCAATCTTAATTAATTTGTCTATCTATATAGTTGCTGGGGCCGAGGACATAATTAATGTTATTGGAGGCGGTATTCAATCTCTGATGCTAGCGCCATTCAGTGGTATCAATGGTGCAGCATCAGGGGTTGGTGGTACATCTGCCATACATGTATCTGGAGTTACAGGTGTGCTAGGCACACTTGGTCTTGGAGGAATAGCGATTGCTGCTGGCTTTACCGAAGGCATTGCCGGTATTTTACTGTTTTGTTCTAGGTACCTTTATCCTGGCAGCTATAGGAGTCCTAATAACCATAATGATCAGGCAAGGTTTTACTGGTTATATTACTGCTAACCTCACCAATTGCTTTCGCCCTTTACTGCCTACCGAATACCGAACAGTATTTCCGCAAATGGTGGGGCTTGTTCATAAAAACCTTAGTAGTTTATCCAATAGTTATGGCAATTATAGCGGCAGCTTCAATAGCAGCCTTAATATTCTCTACTTCGGGCTAACCCCGACAATACTTAATACTACAATAGCTATTATGGCTGCAGGCGCACCACTATTTCTTATTCCTTTTGCCTTCAAACTATCTGGCGGAGCTATCGGTCAAGTACATGGAGCAGTAAGTGGCATAACCCACCGTGGTAAGCAGGCCACCAATAACCTTCGTCAGAATAACCGTAAAGATAGGGGTGAGCGAGCTAGAAATGGCCAGCTATTTCGTGGTAACAGCAGGTTAGCTAAATTCAACAGCGGCTTAGCTCAAGGAGCAATGCTGGCTCCAAAAAGCTGGCCTTAACCCAACGAGATGGAGAGCAAAGCTACATGATGCACGTGGTGGACAATCATTCATGCAGGCTCAAGAACTTATGGAAAAGAACCACGAGTTTGCCGTATGGCTCAGGATGACACCATGCTAAGGGCTACAAGAGCCCTTGCAGGTGGTGATGAGGCAGAGGCCAGGCGCATACTTGGAGATGATGGACTTGGTAGATTTAACACTCAGCGTGAACTTGAAAATGGTATAGCTCAAGCACAATCAGTCCAGCGAGCCGGTGGCGCAAGAGTACAGGTTGCCACAACTATGGCACTTGCTGGTATTAATACAGGTTTTGAAGGCCGAGAAGTTAGGGATGCTAATGGCGAGATAGTTAGGGATGCTCAGGGCAATGCAGTTATGCATGCAACATCTAAGGCTATGATGACTGAGATTGCCGAAGCATCTGGTGGTGATGCTGTACTTGCTAACCAGATGATGGGCCGAATGAAAGGTATGGCTATGCAAGCTGGTCGACTTGAGGAAGGTGGTGCTAGCTATGCTGCTATGAATGGAGAGCTGCGCCATGCTCTTGGAGCCCGAGCAGCAGGTGGTACTTATGACCAAATTGCCGGCGCTGTTGATAACCATGCTCTAAACCTTAATGCACTTGAAAATAACGATTCAGTTAGCGTCGTTAGAAGCCAAGCTAACAGTGTGAGCAGTTTAATGGGATCTGCCCAACAAAGACTGAATGAGCTCGATACGGAGCAACGTAGTGGAGCTTTTGCCGCCTTAGATGCAGAGGACCAGCTGGCACATCAGCAAGAACGTGGCCGACTAACATCAATAGTAGAGAACACACATGCTACTGGTAGTATGTACGCAGCTCCATCTCGTGTCACACAAACACAGCAAGGTTTGGACAATACTGCACGAGCCAGAGCTCAAGTGCGAGCTGAATCAGATACACTTCGAATTCCACATCCGACTATCCCAGGTGCAACTGTTGAGGTCACTGAAAAAGTAGACGTCCATACTGGTGGCGTTGTTCCTGCAGCTCACCCAGATGCCATAGTACCACCTCAAGTTAGGGGCTATAGGGAACAGAGACAGCAAAGAGGATATAATCCCGATGATCCAAGGAATGCAGGTCCGTAGAACTTATATAGAGAAGCGTATCTAGATAAGCTAGGTTAAGAATCAAGTTGCGCAGTGGTATATACTTGCCTTTTTGTAAATAATATGATAGTATTGTGGTTATGGCTATCCTAAACGGCGAACATAGAAAAAACTCACCATATTCCTCAGCTAGAGCAGAAAATAACCTACGTAGGGGTAGAATACGTGATCTTCCACATCTACGAAGTTTTATGGCTGGTCGTTCTAATGGAAATATGGAAGCACAGTTTGAAGACACAATTGATCGATTATCAACACATGCCAATAGCACTAGAAACCCTGAAGTTTCCGTCAATGCAGCAATCTTAGCTGCAAGTGGGATAAACAGGGCTAGGCGAGCAGGTCTACATAACCTTTGGCAAAGAGTTCGACATGGTGAAGACTATCATAGGGTAAAGCCATCTATAACTCATAAAGTCCTAGGACGTCTTGGGCAAGTAGAAACACTTCATGAACACTTGGACCGCAGAGCAGGTGCTGTAGATCATGTACTACATGGTCCAGTGCTTACGGATGATGAACAAGCAATTTGGGGCAATAGTGTCAGTCCTCGACAAGTTAGAGCACTTAAGGATAGTATGGTAGAACTTTCTGTATCTAGAGGATATAACGAAAGAGATGCTGAAGCCTTTATACGTTCTAATGGTTTGACGATGTACCCAAACTTAGTAAGAGAGCACTTTTTACCTGGTATGCCAGACAGTAAACATGTGCATATTCCACCCGATGTTATTGCTCGAGCAGACTTCCTGGTACGACTACCAGAGACAGAGCTAGAACATATGATTGATGTTCACGAAAATCACCCTAGATAATCTATAAATATAATTTGTAGTCGACGTGGTGCCCCGAGTAGGATTCGAACCTACGACCTTAGGCTTAGAAGTCCTCTGCTCTATCCAGCTGAGCTATCGGGGCGTATCTTAACAGAGGTGATTATACAATAATAAACTGGTGTATACTACTGGGTAGGTGTTCTAAAACAAAAAATC
>JBBCHN010000002.1:0-160175 GCA_037200105.1 Candidatus Saccharimonadota bacterium
ATGAAGCCTGATCATTTTGTCGGCCTAGATATAGGTACTAGTAGCGTCCGTTGCGTTGTTGGTATGTTTGACCAGAATGGCAGTAGTATGCCGTCAATAATTGGTCATGGTAGCTCGAATAACCAGGGAATGAGACGTGGTACCGTAGTTCACGCCGATGAAGTCTCAGAAGCCATTGTAAAAGCAGTTACTGAGGCCGAGAGGATTTCAGGAGTATCAATAAGACAGGCAACAGTTAATGTTAATGGTGCACATGTCGAGGGAATGAACTCTCAAGGTGTTATTGCAATAAGTGCTGCTAACAGAGAAATAACTTCTGAGGACAGGCTTAGGGTTGAAGAAGCTGCCACTATAGTGAACTTGCCACAAAATCGAGAGATAATTCAATTCTTGCTAAGAACTATAGCCTTGATGGTCAAAAGAATATTAAGGATCCGGTTGGTATGCACGGAGTACGTTTAGAGGTTGATGCGCATATAGTAACAGCTGCAACTCCGAACTTACGTAATTTGGACTCGGCACTAGATAAAGCTGAGCTAGGCATTTCGCATCATACTGTATCCAGCTTGGCTGCAGCCGAAGCAGTGCTTACTCGTCCGCAAAAAGAAGCTGGAACACTATTACTAGACATTGGCGCCGGCACAACTAACATGATTATTTTTGAAGACGGTGAAGTTCAGCATGTTGCTGTTATACCAATTGGTGGTCAACATATTACTAACGACTTAGCTATTGGCCTAAAGACCGACCTAGATATAGCTGAAGCAGTTAAGGTCAAGCATGCTGACCTAAGAGCCAATAATAAGAAGACTCATATTAATGTAAAAATAAATGACACGACCGAACAATTTAATGGTGAGGACATTTCAGAAATAGTAGAAGCTCGAGTTGACGAGCTATTGGACTTTGTTCAAAAAGAACTACAAAAGATTAAGAAGGCCAGAAAATTGCCTGGTGGCGTGGTATTAACGGGTGGTACTTCCAAGCTGCCTGAATTGCCGAGTTTACTAAAGATAAGCTACAGTTAGCCTCAAGAATAGCTAAACTTGAGAACATTGGTGGACTTGTTGATACGGTTGAGGATCAGTCATTTACAGTGTAGTTGGGCTAATGTTATTGGATATGCTTCTACTCCCAGCACTGCCAGCCAATGGAATGGTTTCAGGCCAAAATGCCAAAAATTTAATAAGCTCATTGTTCAAAAGAGCCAAGAAATAAATAAAACCATACGTTAGTGTAATAGACAATTTGTTCGGCTGAAATTGTGCACATTTTTAAAGACAAAAAAAGTTGGTCAACATGTTTGGTATAGCCTGTTATATGAGTTATACTTCTTATAAATTGTTCAGTAGAGGTATTTAATGTCACAAGTAGTTGAACCAGCCATAGAGACTTTCGCTCAGATTAAAGTAATAGGTGTTGGTGGTGCAGGTGGTGCGGCTATCAATAGGATGGTTGAAGCCGGCATTGAGGGTGTGGAATTTATTGCAATCAATACGGATGCCCAAGCCTTACATCACTCTAAGGCCAAGAAAAAGATACATATTGGCAAAGATACAACCAAAGGTCTTGGTGCTGGTGCGGATCCTCTAACTGGTCAAAAGGCCGCTGAAGAATCTCTTGATGAAATCAAAAAAGCTATAGAGGGTGCTGATATGGTTTTTGTAACCATCGGTGCAGGTGGCGGTACTGGTAGTGGTGCTGGTCATATTGTTGCTAAAGCAGCTAAGGAAATGGACATTCTAGTAGTAGGTTTTGCTACTAAGCCTTTTGCGTTTGAAGGTGAGAGACGTAGGAAAACGCTGATATAGCCATTGATAAACTGCGTGAAGCAGTCGATACCCTAATTATTATCCCAAATGATCGCTTGCTTCAGACTATAGATCGACAGACCCCACTGTTAGAAGCATTTAAGGTTGCTGATGATGTACTTAGACAGGGAGTTCAAGGTATATCTGACCTAATAACTGTTCATGGCTTAATAAACCTAGACTTTGCCGATGTAAAGGCAGTTATGGTAAATGCTGGTACAGCACTTATGGGTATTGGCCGTGCTAGCGGTGAGGACCGAGCCGTTAACGCTGCTCAACAAGCAATTGAATCTCCGCTACTAGAAGTTTCAATTGATGGTGCTAGAGGTATCCTCTTTAACGTTATTGGTGGCAATGACTTGGCTATGCACGAGATAAACACTGCTGCTGAGACTATTACCTCTGCTGCAGATCCTGACGCTAACATCATATTCGGTGCAACTATTAACGATGACCTAGAAGGTGAAATGAATCGTAACGGTTGTTGCGACTGGCTTTGACGCTTCATACTTTTCAGAAAAGGATCGCACTAAGAAACGAACTGCAGCTACTTTATCTAACGCTGACGCAGTCCTAACAGATAAAGATGAATCAGAAGACGAGAACACCATAGCTGACATTAATATGGATCTTGATGATAGTGAAAAGGCTGAGCAAGACTTGGTAGTGGTGATGGCACAATCCCCTAACATCTGGTCTATAGATGAAGAGTCAGAAGGTGATTCAGATAAAGACGATAGTTCTGATCATGATCATCAATCTGAGAGTGCTAATGATGAGCCAATTGTTAGTTCATCCATTGAAGAAGACTTAGAGAAACCATCTTTCCTACGACGTCTGTCTAAAAGACGCAAAGATTCAGATTCTGACTCCTAGAAGTCAAATTGTCATAAAAAATACACCAAAAAGTCTATTGCCAAACGCTATTGGTAGAGTTATATTAGAGTCACTAAGCACCATATGTAGCAGTAGCTAAACAAAAACGTACTTAGATAGCTCTTTAAATAATAAACGTTCTGATGTAGTTTCCTATGCATTTAGGAGGCTACAAAGAGGAACTAGGAGGTCGAATGAAGTGCAGTCAATGTCAACGTGATGATATAAAAGTTATCGAATCACGAGATGTGGCAGATGATCAGGCAATTCGTCGACGCCGAATGTGCGTTCAATGCGGCTATCGTTTCACCACTTATGAACGTATCGAGAGACCACAGTTAATCGTTATAAAAAACGGTGGCAAGGAGAGAACTCTTCGATCGTAATAAGCTTCTGGGCGGTTTATACCGGGCATGCGAGAAAACCCAGGTATCTAGCGTTCAGCTGGAACGGTTAGTTAGCGAAATAGAACAAGAGCTTTATGCTTGCGGTGATCAGGAAGTCAGTTCAGCAAAGATAGGTGAGCTGATTATGGATAGATTACCTAAGCTAAGCGAAGTGGCCTATGTTCGTTTTGCCAGTGTATATAGAAGGTTCAAAGATATCGCTGGATTTGAAAAGGAACTGTCGCATATTCGTCGTCAAAGTGTCAAAGCCTAAGGGTTTGACAGTTTTCTACGGTACCTAAAACTTTTAGATATCGCAGAGAGCTTAAAAGAGGTTAACTTAACCTCAGAAAAACTCTAACAAAAAATATAAAAAGTCAGATCGATGTAAATTGGGAGGTTTACAAGAGGTCTTTTAATAAAGATAAAGCGAGGGAATAAAACAATGGGACAAACAACCAGTCAGGGTGTTGGTCGGCTTTTCACCCCTAAAAAAAGCCGTGCGTACGACCAATTAAAATGGGTAAAGAGGGATTCAATACTAGAGAATCCAATAAGCAGCAACCAGTTTTTAGTTTTTGAGCAAAAAGACGTTGAGTTTCCAGAAGGATGGTCACTTAATGCAATAAACATTGTCGCTCAGAAGTACTTTAGCGGTACTCCTGGAACCGACACTAGAGAGTCTTCTCTAAAACAGTTAGTAGATAGAGTCGCTGACACTATAGCCAGACAAGGAGAGCAAGAAGGTTATTTTGAGTCAGCTACAGAAGTTGAGGATTTTCGTGAAGAATTAAAGTATGTACTTGCCTCACAAAGAGCAGCCTTTAACTCACCAGTTTGGTTCAACATTGGTGCCAAAGGACGTTCTCAGCAAGCAAGTGCCTGTTTCATTTTGTCTGTAGAAGATACAATGCCTGCAATTCTAAATTGGTACGTAGAAGAAGGCATGATATTCAAGGGTGGAAGTGGATCGGGTATTAACATTAGTCCTATTAGGTCGTCTGTTGAGCCTCTAGGTAAGAGCGCTGGTACAGCTAGTGGACCATTAAGCTTTATGCGTGGCGCTGACTCCTCAGCCGGTGCTATTAAAAGTGGTGAAAAACACGGCGAGCAGCTAAGATGGTGATTTTAAATGTAGATCATCCAGATGTAGAGCAGTTTATATGGAGTAAGGCTATTGAAGAGCGAAAAGCTCGTGACTTACAAAATATGGGCTGGGATATGAGTTTGGATGGTAAGGACTCCTTTAGTGTTCAATACCAGAACGCTAACATTCCGTTAGAGTCACAGATGAATTTATGGAAGCTGTTGAGGCTGACAAAGATTGGGAACTAAAAGCTGTTTCAACAGGCAAGGCAGTTAAAAAAGTTAAGGCTAGAGATATATTTAGGCAATTTGCTGAAGCCGCTTGGGAATGTGCTGATCCAGGTATGCAGTTTGATACAACTGTTAATAAGTGGCACACCACTCCAAACGAAGGTCGAATTAACGGTAGTAATCCATGTAGTGAATACATGCACTTGGATAACTCAGCCTGTAATTTGTCTTCAATTAACCTTCTTAAGTACTTAAATGATGACTTTAGCTTTGCCATAGAAGAGTTTTAAGCACACTGTAGATTTAATGTTACAGCTCAGGAGATCCTAGTTGGTTATAGTGAATACCCAACTAAGAAAATTACTAAGAACGCTAAGGCTTACCGAGAACTTGGCATAGGTTATGCCAACCTTGGTGCGCTACTAATGGCTCAAGGTTTGCCATACGACAGTGATGAAGGACGTGCTCAAGCTGCAGCTATTACTGCACTAATGACAGGTCATTCTTACGCTGTTAGCGCTAAGATTGCACGACAAGTTGGTCCGTTTGCTGGTTACAACAAGGATCGTGATAACGTTCTTAAAGTACTTCGAATGCATAGAGAGGAAGTCTCAAAGATCGACGCCAGCCTAGTTAGTGAAGAGTTGCTAAACGCAGCTGCTACTGCCTGGGATGAGGCTGTTGAACTAGGTGAACTTTACGGTGTTAGAAATAGTCAGGCTAGTCTACTTGCACCTACTGGAACTATCGCTTTAATGATGGACTGTGATACCACTGGTATTGAACCTGATCTAGGACTAGTTAAGGTTAAGAAACTAGTTGGTGGCGGTACGATGAGTATTGTTAACCAAACAGTACCTAGGGCTCTAACAGCTCTTGGTTACTCAGATCAACAAGTTAAAGACATCGTAGAATATATAGATATTGAGAAAACTATTTTAGGTGCGCCACACCTAAAGACTGAGCATGAGGACGTGTTTGCTTGTTCTATGGGAGATAACTCCATAGGCTACATGGGCCACGTAAAAATGATGGCTGCAGTTCAGCCATTCCTATCTGGTGCTATAAGTAAGACAGTTAACATGCCAGAGGAAGCTAGTGTAGAAGACGTTGAAGAACTACACATTCAGTCTTGGAAGATGGGTCTAAAAGCTGTAGCTATTTATAGAGACAACTGTAAAGTTGCTCAACCACTTAGTATGGCTAAAAAAGCCGGCTCAGAAAAAGAAGAAGCTGTCTCCACAAGTGATGAGGACAAGATAATCTTGAAGGGTGCAGTTCGTAGAACTCTTCCTAAGGTTAGAAACAGTCGTACATACAAGTTCCAGCTAGCTGACCTAGAAGGATACTTCACAGTTGGTGAATATGAAGACGGTACACTGGAGAACTCTTCGTTAATGTTAGTAAGCAGGGCTCAACCCTATCTGGATTAACTGATTCCTTCGCTATAAGCGTAAGTAACGGTCTTCAGTACGGTGTACCTCTAAAGCGCTACGTTAAAGCTCTAAGAGGCACAAGTTTTGCTCCATCTGGTATTACGGATGACCCAGACATCAGGACCTCTAGCTCAGTGATTGATTACATGGTTCGTCGTTTAGCAATGGACTACCTAAGCTTTGATGATCAATTAGAGCTCGGACTAGTTTCAATCGATGACATGCCAGATAACCAACTAAGTTTGATAGAAGATGCCGCTAATAATAAAGCTGAAGAACCAGTTTTAGTAGAGGAAAAGGCTGTAAAGCCAGAAGCTACTACTGTTAGTTCGGCAACTACTTCAACTAAGAAGCCTACGTTAACTAAAGATAGCACTGCACCACTTTGCTATAACTGCGGTAACCAAACTCAGAGAGCTGGCAACTGTTACGTATGTAGCTCCTGTGGCTCGACAACTGGCTGTAGTTAAAATAATTAACTTGACCAACCATAACCAAGTCTATAACCTAGATACTTATGAGAGTCCTAGTACTTTATAGACCTGAATCTGACCATGGACGGTTAGTTGATGACTTTGTCAGTAGCTTTAATTCTAGCGGCCTACCAGGCAAGTTAGAGACAGTTAACATAGATACAAGAGAAGGCAGTTCAAACGGCAATACTTTACGATGTTAATCGTTATCCAGCAGTACTAGTGCTTAGAGATGACGGCGTATTACAGCATCAATGGGTAGGCCTTGATCTGCCTCTCGTGAATGAAGTCGAAGCGTATATTACCGCTTAAGAGCTTTTCATGCACCTTAAAGTTAGTGTGTTACAATTAATTTGATTTCCGTTTTATTAGTGGCTATCAACCACAAATCTGTTTACAGATACGGAAGTAGGAAGAACAGCTTATAAGCTCATTAGAACCTACCGTACGGTTAACGAACTAACCTAGAATTAAGCGCTTAATAGGTCACCCTATCAAGAAGCTGGATGGTAACGTCCTATACAATGGACTCCAGCAGATATGATTTAAGGGTGATTTTTATTTATGAAATACAAGCAGAACAATCGTCGCAAAGCCATCGAATACGAGAAGTATTGGGCTAAGCATTGGAAACAGGATAAAACCTTTGAAAAGTCAGTTGAACAAAGATCTCCAGACAACCAATGGGTTTTTTTACGATGGTCCACCATTCCTAACTGGCACACCGCATCATGGCCATCTGTTGGTTTCCACTGTTAAGGATGCCATGGGGCGTTTCCATACTATGAAGGGACAAAGAGTCGAGAGGCGTTGGGGCTGGGATTGTCATGGTTTGCCGGCAGAGATCTATGTTGAAAAGCAGCTAGGTATTAAGAGTAAAAAAGAAATTGGTACCAAGATAAGCATCGAAGAATACGTTAGAAAATGTCGTGAGGCTATGGTCAGAACAGGTACAGAGTGGGAAGACGTAATCGAGCGAGTTGGGTCGCTGGGTAGAGTTTGATGGTGCCTATAAAACCATGGATAAAGACTACATGGAATCTGTTTGGTGGGCTTTTAGAGAGCTTTATGAAAAAGGTAAAGTCTATGAAGGCGAAAAGATCCTAATATATTGCACTAAGGATGCTACCCCTATATCCAAATCTGAAGTTGCAATGGAGAATAGTTATCAGCTAGACACTGACCCCAGTGTTTATGTCTTTTTCCAACTAGCGGGGTAGTGACGAGTCTATGTTGGGCCTGGACTACTACGCCTTGGACACTGCCAGCTAATGTAGCTGTAGCTGTTAATAGCGGACTAGATTACTCGTTAGTTGAATATGCTGGCAAGAAGTTCTATATGGCTAGCGAAACTGTCAGTCGTGTCATGCAGGATGAAAAGCATCAACCTCTTGAATATAGCGTGCTTAAGAAAATAAAAGGCAGTGAACTCGTTGGTAAGAACTATGAACCGCTGTTTGAAAATCGTGGGCCACAATCTCACAGAGTGCTGGATGCAGATTTTGTGACGGTTGATGAGGGTACTGGCATAGTCCATGAAGCCCCGGCATACGGTGAAGAGGATTACGAGCTCGGTAAGAAAGAGAATCTACCAATAGTATCGATAGTTGATGCCGATGGTCTTTATACCGAGGGTAGGTGGCAAGGTAAAAGTATCTGGGATGTTAATAAAGAGATAGCCAAGACTCTTGTAGAGGAAGGCCGGGCTCTTAAAGTTGAATATGTTACTCATGAGTACCCTCATTGTCACCGCTGTGGTCATAAGTTAATGTACAGGGCTCATCCAAGTTGGTTTATGGACATACTGGGACAGAAAGAGGAGATGCTAGCGGCTAATAAAACTACCAAGTGGACACCTGATTACTTAAGAACTGGTCGTTTTAATAATATAGTCGAACAAGCACCTGACTGGAATTTATCTCGTGATCGCTATTGGGCAACACCAATACCCGTCTGGAAGGGTACTCGTGTGGATGGCAGTGCGCTAGTTAAGGTATTTGGTGGGTATGATGAATTTGAAGAAGTAACAGGCAAGAAATTAGATGATTATCACCTACCAGAGGTTATGAACGTAACTTTTGAACTGGATGGTGTTGAAATGCGTCATGTTGGTAAAGTTTTGGATTGCTGGTTTGAATCAGGCTCAATGCCTTTTGCTCAATTCCATTATCCATTTGAAAATAAGGAAAAGTTTGAAAAGATGTTTCCAGCCGACTTTATATGTGAGGCAGTTGACCAAACTAGGGGTTGGTTTTACGCTCTAACAGCCGTGAACGTCGGACTCTTTGGCCAATCACCGTTTAAGAATCTTATATGTACTGGCTTTATAAACGCTGCTGACGGTAAGAAAATGAGTAAGAAGCTCGGCAACTATACAGATCCTACGGAGCTAATGGATAAGTATTCAGCCGATAGCTTCCGTTTCCTGATGCTCTCAAGCCCACTGACAAATGGTGAAGATTTTTGCTCTATCGGATAAGGATGTAGGTGATGTCGCAAGAAAGCTTAGCATGATTTGGAATGTATACGACTTCTTCACAACATACGCTACTGTAGATGACTGGGAATACGACGGTAAACTGACTGATCCAAGCTCTAAGCTAGAAAATGATCTAGATGTTTGGGTTATATCAAGGCTACATCAACTAGTTGCTGAAGTAGAGGAACGGGTTGAGGCCTACGATATAAATACTGCACTTCGACCAGTTTTGGCCTTTGTTGATGATGTCTCAAACTGGTTTGTAAGAAGAAGTAGACGACGTTTCTGGAAGGCTGAGGATGATACCGATAAGGCTGATGCTTATCTGACACTACATTATGTACTTACGAGGTTAGCCTATGTAATGGCTCCATTTACTCCGTTTTTAGCTGAAGAGCTCTATCACAATATGACCGGTGATGAAGAGTCTGTCCATCTAAAGGACTGGCTACCAGCTGGCAATATAAATGAAGAAGTCATGAATGACATGGAACTGGCTAGGGAATTTGTAAATCAAGGCCTCAGTATACGAGCTAGGGCCGGGATAAAGGTGCGTCAACCATTGTCTAAGGTAACCTTAACTTCTCCACGCAAGCTAAGCGCTAATCTAGAGTCAATAATAGCTGAGGAACTTAATGTTAAAGAGGTACGAATAGTTGTTGGTGATAAAACATCTGATTCCGTTGAGTTAGATCTAGTCCTAACAGATGAGCTAAAGCTTGAAGGAGCCGCTAGGGAGATAATTAGGAACGTTCAACAGGCAAGAAAAGAGGCAGGGCTTGAAGTAGATGACCGAATAAACCTATGGCTATCATCTGAGAGTAAAGAGTTAACTAGTGTACTGGATAACGAAGAGCTTACGGATGAGATTGCTAAGGAGACGCTTACTATACGCCTGAATGATGAGGAAACATCTAAAGAATCACATTATGCTACCACCGTAGAGGTTGATGGTCACAAGCTAGAGATAAAAATAGTAAAATCGAAGTAAAATATTTCCTACAACACTAAATTAACAGTTTACAGATAGCAATATATTTGGTAACCTATAGTACTTATGAAGAAGGCAGTAATACAAACCGGCGGAAAACAGTATGTCGTATCTGAAGGCGAGACTTTAGAAGTCGAATTGATTGCAGATTCAGCCAAGACCGTTAGCTTTAAACCACTCCTAGTAATAGATGACCAGAAGGTCACAATTGGTAAACCAGTTATTGATTCAGCTAAAGTTGATGCTCAGGTCATCGAAGCCGACAAACAAGCCGAAAAAAGTAGTATCTATCAGATACAAAGCTAAGAAACGAGTCCGTAAAGTTCGTGGTCATCGTCAAAGACACACCATAATCAAGATCTCAAAAATTAGTTAGCTTGTGGATAAGTGTGGGGCCTAATAATCGATAGTTATTATTAATACTACGTATGTATGTATATTTAACTACATAAACCTTCAAGGAACATCTACTCTTTAAGGTAAAACACCTGTACTGTTGTAATAAATATTACGAAATAGTGCCGTGCCAAATATATGTCGTAACAGTAACTATATAGTGGGTATAAAAATTATTCAAAAAGTGCTTGCAACCCCAAGTCCATAGAGAGATACTGGGTTCATAGGGTTGGCTACCAGTAGGCGCTCTCCCTTACCAACAAAAATTGGTGAAAAATCATATAAAAACAGGGCTCTCCAGTAAAATGGGGGGCCCAAAAAAATTAAGACACAGCTTAATCGGCTGTGTTTTTTAGTTCTGGGTAAGATATACTAACTTAAAGCTATGACAAAAAGAGGCGTAATAGCGGTCGTAAATCAAAAAGGGGGGGTAGGAAAGACTACCACCGCTGTTAGCTTGGCTGCTATGTTGGCTAAGGATTACAAAGTGTTACTAGTAGACTTGGATCCCCAGGCTAACGCTACAAGTGGTTTAGGCATTGAGAGGGGTAAAGCGAATGTGTCTACCTATGAATTTCTTCTTGGTGGGAGTGATTTAATTACGACGGCTACAATACAGACTACCTATCCTAACTTACGAGTCATTTGTAGCGACTCTAACCTTGCTGGAGCAGAGGTTGAGTTAGTATCTAAACCTGAGCGTGAATATGTGCTTAAAAACGCTCTAGAGGCCAGTGAGTATGATTATGTGGTTATAGACTGCCCACCATCACTAGGTCTTCTAACGATTAATGCACTAACAGCTGCCACGTCGGTCATAATACCTGTCCAGACCGAGTATTACGCTCTAGAGGGGCTAAGCCAGTTACTTAATACCATACAGGCGGTTAAGAAGGCCACAAATTCAGACCTTATTATCTTAGGCGTACTTATGACTATGTACGATAACCGCAATGCTCTCAGTAGTCAGGTTAAGTCGGAGATCACTAATTACTTTAAAGAGGTGGTATTTGATACTGTAATACCTCGTAACGTCAGATTGGCTGAAGCTCCAAGTTTTGGTAAGACGATATTCGAGTATGATAAAAGAAGCAAAGGCTCTAAAGCCTACAAAGCTTTAACTAAAGAAGTTATCGAAAGAACTAGCTAATCAAAGAGATTAATTATTCTCTCTAAATCCTTATCATTTTTATAGGCAATCTCTAGTTTGCCGCCATGGGCCATTCTTCTTAGGCTGACTTGGGTACCAAGTTTTTTGGATAATGCCTTAGTTTCACTGGTTTCGGAGGCTGTTCTTGCTGCGGCTTTGTCTTCTTCTTTAAATCCGGTTTTAACACTGGTGACGTACTGTTCTGCCTGACGGACATTCCAATTGTTCTTTAGGATGGCATTTAGTAGGAATTCCTGTCTATCTGGTTGATTGACTAGAGCTAGAATCTGCCTGGCATGTCCTTCGGTTATAAGGTTACTATTGAGTGCGTCCTTAGCCTTATCCGGAAGTTTAAGTAATCTAACGATGTTGGTAACGGTTGATCCGGCCTTTCCTAGTCTCTTAGCTATTTCATCGTGAGTAAGATTGAACTGTTCATGAAGCTTTTCGATGCTTATTGCTTGTTCTAGGGCAGTTAAATCAACTCTTTGAACGTTCTCTATTAGAGCTATCTCTATTTGTTCTAATTCTTTTCGCTGATGTACAACTGCTGGTACAGATTGTAGCCCTGCTTCTTTTGAAGCACGCCAACGTCTTTCACCGGCAATAATTATGTAGCCACTCTTAGATGGTGTTACAAGGATTGGCTGTATGACACCGTATCTCTTAACAGATCGAGCAAGCTCAGAAAGAGATTCCTTATCAAAATGTTTTCGTGGTTGAGAGGGGTTTGGCGAGAGTTTATCTAAGGGTATTTTTTCAATTCTATCCTCAGGAGATAGAAGAATACTTTTATCAAAGTCAGTAGGTAATAATGACTCGAAACCTTTGCCTAAACCTCTTTTTGTTGGCCTATCCATATTATATGAATATACCATGAACTACGCTTATTAGTGACCCTTTGAGACTGATCTTAAAAGGATGAAACTTTGTTGATAGGGTAGACTCGTAGGACTAGCTCGCCAACAATCTGATTAGCATTAATTGGGCCAAAGTCTCTAGAGTCTAGTGAGTCAGGGCGGTTATCACCTGAGACAAATAGTTGACCAGCACCTAGCTTAACAGTCATGTCACCTGATGTGTAAGGGATATTTTTGCCATATGATAGAGTCTTGTCTGGATCAAAGCCATGTGGGTTTTGTTTGTTGTATATAGTGTAATCACCATTACCAACAACAACCGTATCACCAGGTAAGCCTATAACCCTTTTTATTAACTGTTTAGTGTTTTGTTGGCCAAAACGAGCCAGCCCGTTCTCTGTAAATACGATTATATCGCCTCGCTTAGGTATGTAAGGGTGCCCTGTGATGTCTGCCCAGGTTCTAGGTACTTTCCAGATTATTAGCTTGTCATTATTCTGTAGAGTTTGCTCCATGCTTGGGCCATCTACTTGATATGAACGGAAAACGAAGGTAATAAGGAAAAGAGCTACTAACAGGGCAGCGGCCAGTATTAATACTGTAGATAAAAAGTCTCGCCGGGCCGAACGATTGTCTGTTTTTAGCTTAGGCCCATCGTTATCCATAAGTTTAAACTATAACACGAATGACTTTGGGCGGTCTGTATTATATGGAGGAGTAATTTGCTATCATATTAGTTGATAATGAGACCGTTAATAAACAAGTTTAGACCTACTGCTGGATTTGCTCAGGCATTCCATATTACGCTGCTTGTTTTACTACCAATAGCGATATTTATTTTTGTTAGGCTAGACTTCGTTCAGCTAGCATTCAGTCTGGTGTTATTAAGTAAGTGGCGTATGGTGGCAGTAAGACCTAGATTTTGGTTAGCAAACGTCAGAGCAAACTCTGTAGATATAATTGTGGGCCTATCAATAGTCATCTTTATGACACACACGACCAGTGTGGCTTATCAGTTAAGCTGGGTGATACTGTATGCCATTTGGCTAATAGTGATTAAGCCTGCGAGCGGACTCTTAATGGTTTCAACTCAGGCATTTATTGGCCAGCTATGTGGCTTAATGGCTCTTTATTTAGCCTGGAGTACTGGTCCTTTGTATGGATTAACACTTCTGACAGGCATTATTTGCTACTTTGCAGCTAGACACTTCTTTGATGGTTTTGATGAGCCTTATGCCAAGTTACTTTCCTATACCTGGGCTTATTTTGGAGCTGCACTAGCGTGGTTACTGGCACATTGGCTTATTTATTATCATGCCTTAGCTCAAACGACTCTACTGCTATCGACTCTAGGTTATGGTTTGGCAGTACTTTATTATCTAGATCATCATGATCGGCTGAGTAAGCCAATAAGAAGACAGTTTATATTCGTTATGATAGCAATAGTTATAGTAGTGTTGGCGTTCTCAAACTGGGGCGCAAAAGTTGTATAAACAGAGGAGGGGGCAGTAATGGCATCAGACAAGAAATCAAATAACGAAAGCGGGAGGGTATCTTCTACTCAGTCAAAGACTGTAACTCTGACTATGCCTACACTTAAGAAGCCAAATATTAAGCTACCAACCAGTAAGAGAGTACGTTATGGCTTGTTTGTTTTAGTATTCTTACTATTATCAATCGGAACAGGTTTCTTAGGCGGTTGGTTAAGCTCTAATAGTAGTGAGGTTGTACTCGGGAGTACGAGCCTTGGTAGTCAAAAGCAGATAGTCAGTAGTGACAGTCAGTTAATATCTGAGGTTGCTAAAACTGTAGGCCCTAGTGTTGTTAGTGTTAATGTGGCTATTACCGCCGGTGGTAGCGGTAGTGGTACATCAGCTACGAGTGGTTTTGGCCTCTTTGGTTTCTCTCAGCCCGAACAGGAACAGGCTGCAGGTACGGGGATAATCATCTCTTCTAATGGCATAATTATGACTAATAGACACGTTGTACCTCAAGGAACTACCAGTGTTAGCATCACACTAAGTAACGGTACGGAGCTAAAAGATGTTAGCGTAATTGGGCGAACTAACCCTAATGATAGCCTTGATCTAGCATTTCTAAAGATAAATAATGCTGAGGGACAGAAGTTAACTCCCGCAGCTATTGGAGATTCTTCACAGATGCAGGTAGGTGATGAAGTCGTGGCAATAGGTAATGCTCTAGGTCAGTTTCAGAACACGGTCACCAGTGGCATAATATCCGGCTACGGCCGAAGTGTTACAGCCTCGTCTAGTAGTGGTGGTACAGGTTCGTCTACTGCCGGAACTGGAGGCAGCGAAAATCTTGAAGATCTATTCCAGACGGATGCTGCAATAAACGAAGGTAATTCAGGCGGTCCATTGGTTAATCTTAACGGTCAAGTTATTGGAATTAATACTGCAATAGCTGGCGATGCTCAAAATATTGGCTTCTCCATTCCAATTAATGACGTAAAGGGTTTAATCGACCAAGTACTTAAGACGGGCAAATTTACAGTACCTTACTTAGGTGTACGGTACATACCTTTAACTGCCGACGTGGCTAATGAATACAATCTTAGTGTAGATAACGGGGCGTTCATTGCTCCAAGCAATAATCCTTCTCAGCCATCTGTTCTACCAGGTACACCTGCAGCTAATGCTGGCCTTAAAGATAACGACATTATAACGTCAGTAAACGGTACCAGTGTAGACCAGGATCATAGCCTAACCAGTTTAATTGATCAATACACTCCAGGAACTAACGTCAATCTGACTGTACTTAGGAGTGGTAAGTCAATTCAGGTCAATGTGACATTAGGCTCAGAACCCTCGTCTTAAATTAGTACTCAACATTAATTACTCAGTAGCGTATAGCTGAATAAAGTCGTCTGATTTGGTTAAGCTATATCCAGCTTCACTAGCAATATGCTTAAGTTTTGCATGCTGAGTAGGTAGGGCCTCAGTTAATATATACAACGGCTTATGTTGTCTATATTTCATTAATTTAAAAAGCTTACGATAAACATCTAGGCCATCTTTACCACCAAATATAGCTATTTTTGGTTCATGACCAGCAGCCAGGTTAATACTAAAGTCATCTGGTACGTAGGGCAGGTTGCATAGGAGAACTCTATAGTTGTGGTTATTACTATTAAGTAGGTCACCTTTTATAGTGTTTGTTACTATTGTGTGAGAAACAACGTTATTTTTAGCTACTTTTAAGGCTTTGTCGTCTATATCGATAAGGTCGCAGTGTACGTTCCCGAGCTCTAACATAGCCGTTATACCCAATGCGCCGGAGCCGGTACCTATATCAGCAATCAATATACTTTTGCTTGTACTTAGGCCAGGATCGTTCCTTATGAGTTCTTTTAGTAGGTCGATCATTGTCTCAGATTCTGGTCTAGGTTCTAGGACATGGCTATTAATGAAGAAATTTCTGCCATAGAACTCGGCATTGTTAGTTATATGTGAGATAGGTATATGCTTTGAGCGCTTTACTAGAAGCTTGTTGAGCACATTTTGCTGATTGTCACTTAAGTCTATATCCTTATCTGATAGAATCTTTGCCCTATCTGTATCTAGAACGAACTCCATCAGTATTAGACTGTCTAATCTAGCAGTTTCTATAGAAGCAGACTTTAAGAAGTCAGTAGCATATTTAAGATATTCTCCTCTAGTCATGGCATTGAATAAAAAATGTGTACTAAGATTACTCGTCGTTCATTAGCTGATATTCAGCTTCCTGAAGTTTCTCTACGATGTCATCAATATCGCCATCTAGTGCTGTAGGTATATTGGATCTAGAGTAGCCGATACGATGGTCGGTAATCCGATCTTGGGGAAAGTTATATGTTCGGATTTTCTCACTACGGTCACCAGAACCAATTAACTTTAACCTAGCTTCGGATAAAGCCTTTTGCTCGTCTTCTATTTTTATGGCAAGTAGTCTGGATCGCAATATCCCCATGGCCTTAGCTTTATTCTTAATCTGTGATTTCTCATCCTGGTTAGCTACAACAATGCCGGTAGGTACATGAGTTATTCTAACTGCTGAGTCAGTAGTGTTAACGGATTGTCCGCCGTGACCACTAGATCTATATACATCGATTCTTAAATCATTAGGGCTTATTTCGACATCTGCTTCTTGTGCTTCGGGTAGTACTGCCACCGTAACAGTAGAGGTATGTATTCGCCCTTGGCTTTCCGTGACTGGTACACGCTGTACTCTATGAACACCAGCTTCAAAACGGAGGTACTTATAAGCATCTGTGCCGTTAACACCAAAGATTACTTCTTTAAAACCACCAACTTCATTAGGACTTTCACTTAGGAGCTCATAACGAAATCCGTGTCGCTCAGCCCAACGGCAATACATCCTATATAACTCACCGGCAAATAGACTTGCTTCATCACCACCAGCGGCAGCTCTTATCTCGATAATTACATTCCTAGAGTTATTAGGATCGTCAACCTTTGTTAGGTCTCTTAAACTATCCTCAGTAGCTGTAATCTTGGTGCTTAAATCCTCGATCTCTTGTTCGGCTAAATCTTTTAAGTCACTTTCACTGGAGTTAGCTTTTAATTCCTGAGCGGCTTCCAGTTGTTTTCTTAGCTCTCCTAGAGTGTCATATAGGCCAACAATAGGCTGAAGTTCTGTATACCGCTTAGCAATAACAGGGTAATCAGACTGTGTGTATACACCACTATCAGTCATCTTAACTTCAAGATCTGCTAGCTCTTCTCGAAGTTTTGCTTCTTGGCTATCCATATTTCTAATTATATTCCAGCTAAGGCTAAATCAGATAAATACCTGAAGTTAACTCTTAAAGTTAAGACTTTTCGCTATCTTCTTTTTCAGCTTTTTGAAGTTGTCTTCGGGCTTTCTTTTGAGCGGCACTAGCCCGCTTTTCTTTGGCAGCAGCACCAGCAGCAGCTCGGGCCTTGAATTTATCTACTCGGCCTTCGATATCTACAATTCTTTCTTCACCAGTGAAGAAGGGATGTGAACTACTACTAATATGAACTTTGATAAGTGGGTAAGATACGCCATCAACTTCAATTGTCTCGTCAGTTGGAGCAGTTGATCTTGTAATGTAGGTTGTGTCGTTGTTCAAATCCTTGAACACAACCATTCTGTAATTGTCTGGGTGAATACTCTTCTTCATAACTTAAGACTAGTAGTATATATGAGGTCGTTACTTCGGTCAACACCTCGAAGTATTCAGTTCAAGTTCCAGATGGCTCTTCACAATGCTTATACTTGCAATCCCGTAACGAAAGTAGATTATTTATATATGGGTAGAGTCATTTCGTCTAGTGAACATAATATTCCAGGATCTGTTACTGTTGGGCGACCATTAAGACCGGGCCTAGTGTTGCCTCCCAATTTAGCTGAATTACAACTACAAAGAGCTAATGAAGTAGAAGTAATAAAAGAACTAGCTAAACATGGGCTTAGTGGACAAGTTCAGATTGAAACTCAGTAAGTACAATCTTAATAGATATAACCATCATCGTAGCCTTGTTAGTTATAATAAATCTGACTTCTAGGCTGAAGCTGTGGCCTAGAAATGTTAACAGCACTTCCTATATCTTCCGTTAATGGGCTCTTGCTAATACCTCGTTCGCCATTGGGTAAACCCTTCATTAGATCAAGTAACCAAATTGCATGCTTTAAAACCCATTGCCTGATGGGTCGCTGAATCCGTATAGGCAATAAGAGGGTCTAAATCCCTTTTCACAACATCATCAATATCGTCTACGCTTACTAAGCCTACCAAAACGATATCCTTCATAAGACTTGTTTTAGCTTTGTCAGTGGCACCGATTACTACTGTTTCATCTCCTATGATTCTTCCGGCCCATACATGTGCCCCCCTGTATTCTCCCTCTGGAGGCAGAAAGGTACTACCTCGTTTGATATCCCATTGCCTCAAAAAGTTCACATACTCCCTACCAAGCTTGCTTGTGGGTAACAGTTTCTGTTTAGGTCTAGTCATAAGGTAGCTTATTTAATTATGTATTTTTTCATCCAGGTAGTTAAAAGGCAAGCATCAGCGTTTTGAAAATTGTTGCAATGTTACACACGTGAACATTCTGTGCGTACCCCTAGACACAGAAGCCTTTTTAAGATAAGATGTAACTCAACAAAACTAAGCAAATCGGGATCACATTCCTCTCCTTAGTAAAGGAGCACCCGATTGAAGAGAAAGGAACCAGAATGGCTACAGATACTAAGGTAGACGTTAAGCAATTATTTGAAGCAGGTGCTCACTTTGGGCACAAAACTAGTAGGTGGCACCCTAAGATGGCACAATATATACACTCTAAAAGGGGTGGTATACACGTTATCGATTTAAACAAGACAGCTGCATCTCTTGATGTAGCCTTAGAGTTCCTTTCTAAGAAGGCTGCTGACGGCAAGCAGGTACTTTTAGTAGGCACTAAAAGACAAGCTAAGGATATTATTAAGAACTTAGCGGAAGAGACTCAGATGCCATACATAACTGAGCGTTGGCTCGGCGGCACTCTAACTAACTGGACCACTATTGGTGGCCGAGTTAAGCATCTTAAAGATCTTGAGGCTCGAATGGAGAGTGGCGAACTAGCTAATAAGTACGGCAAGCTAGAAGTACAAAGATTCCAAGAAGAGATTGACCATCTAAACCTTATTTATGGTGGCGTTAAAGAACTAAATGGCAAGCCTGCTGCGGTTTTTGTTGTTGATACAATTCATGACAATATTGCTATAAAAGAGGCCAACAAGCTTGGTATACCAGTCGTAGCCATAACTGACACTAACTCAGACCCAACACCTATAGATTACCCAATTCCAGCTAATGACGATGCTATTAAAACTATTCAGTTAATCGCAGATTATATTAAGCAAGCAATAGAGAGTGGTAAATCTAAAGTTAAGCCAGTTGTAAGTCCTGACAAGGCTGAGGAGAAAGAGAAGTAGAGCTTTATGGCGATAGACATTAAGGAAGTTAAACGACTTAAAGACCTTACGGGTGTAGGCCTAACAGATGCTAAAGCAGCTTTAGAAGAAGCTGGTGGTGATTTCGATAAGGCTCTTAAAGCTATGCGCAAAAAAGGTCTTACTAAGGCAGAGAAGCGCAGTGAGCGTGAAGCCAGGCAAGGTATTATTGGCAGCTATGTTCACGATAACCGCATTGGTGTTATCGTTGAAGTTAACTGTGAGACTGACTTTGTTGCCCGAAACGAAATATTTACAAGTTTTGTAAAAGACATAGCTATGCACATTGCGGCCTCTAACCCAGAGTTCGTAGATCAATCCCAGATTTCAGATGCTGAAAAGAAAAGAATCGAGAAAGAACTGACTGAAAAAGCTGAATCTGAAGGTAAACCTAAGGACATGCTAGATAAAATTGTTAGCGGACAGGTTAGTAAATACTTTGAAGAGCGATGCTTAGTTGATCAGCCATACATTAAGAATCCAGATATTAGTGTCGGTGAGTACATCAAGGAAACCAATGCTAGATTAGGCGAGAATATTGTAGTTAGACGATTTTCTAGACTAGCATTAGGCGAAGTAAGCTAAGTCTTAGTGATAGAATTGTACTAATGGACAGCGATAAAGTTATAACTAACGCCTCAGGCAAACTAGATGAGATTAATAACTATTTCGTTGAGGAACTAAAGTCTATTAGAACTGGCAGAGCTAACGCCGCTATGTTAGATGGCGTTACCGTCGATGCTTACGGAACGACTATGCCACTAAAACAGGTTGCTAATGTAGTAGCGGTTGAAGCACAGCTACTTCAGGTAACCCCATTTGATCCAGGCAATCTTGCGGGTATAGCTGAGGCTATACGTAATAACTCATCATTGGGCTTAAATCCTAGCGACGACGGCAAGGTTATTAGACTTCCCATACCACCACTTACTGAGGAGAGAAGAAGGGAGATGACTAAGCAAGTTGGAGAGAAAGTTGAGGAGTGTACTGTCAGAATGAGGGCTGTACGTCACGAGGCTATTAATGCCATCGACCAACTTAAGAAAGATAAAGCTATTGGTGAGGATGAGACTAAGCGTCAACAAAAACGTATTGAAGACTTAATTAACGAAAAGCGAAAAGTTGCTGAGGATAATGCCAAAAGTAAAGAAAACGAGATCCTAACGCTTTAGCTTAGAGACTGCTGGGATAAACAGTTCTTTCGAGTAGAGGGTGGTCAATTTTACTGATATAATTGTGCTTATTGATGCAAAAAGCAAATAACGCTTCCCAGAGTTTGCTGGGTTTTAGAGGGTAGTTTATATGGACATAGTCATTTTAATAGTAGGCATTGCACTCTTCATTAGCCTTATAGTCGTCCATGAATTTGGGCACTTTATTGTTGCTATGAGGAATGGTGTCGCTGTTGAGGAGTTTGCGATATTCTTTGGCCCAACAATATATCAACGTAAGACTAAAAAGGGTTGGATATTTAGATTCAACGTTTTACCCCTAGGTGGCTACGTAAAACTTAAAGGCGAACATGATACTGATGTTGAGCCAGGTAGCTACGGAGCAGCCACTCTCTGGGTTAAAACTAAGATTATGGCCGCTGGTGTATTTAGTAACCTAATCGCTGGGCTAGCCATACTAACACTGCTTGCTCTTATTGGCTTGCCTCAGATAATACCTAACCAGTTTACTGTTAAAAGTAACCAGCATGTAATAAAAAATGCTACTACAATCGTACAGGTTGGTGGGGTTGTAGCTAACTCACCAGCATCTAGAGCTGGCTTAAAAGATAATGACAACATAACCTCTATTGGTACTAAAAACGATCTTAAAAAAATAACATCTGTTGATTCGCTTCAGTCAGTTACAAAAGAGTTTGCTGGCCAAAAAGTATTAATAGACTTTACTCGAAATAATAAGAAGCTTCAGACATCAACAACTTTGAACTCCGCTAAGGAAGTTAGTACCTCAAAACAAAAAGTTTACCTTGGTGTATCTATTGGTAGCTATAGCAGTGGAGTAACATTGGTTAGGTATAACTGGGCCTCACCACTAGTTGCAGTGGGTCTTACTAAGCAAATTATCGTACTTTCATATCAGGGTCTTGGACACGCCATAAAGGGCCTTGGTGGTATTGTTGCCGGTACTGCTACAGGTAATCATGCAGCTAGAACTAATGCTCAGACTTCAGCCAGCAATCAAGTGGTAGGACCGGTTGGGATATTCGTAATTCTAAAAGATGGCAGTGCAGTCGGTATTCAATTCATGCTATTTATAATCGCTTTAATATCTCTTACCTTAGCTATTATGAATATCCTGCCTATACCCGCACTGGATGGCGGTAGACTTTGGCTGACATTAATATCTAGAGCTTTTAAACGACCGTTAACGGCTAATACTGAAGAGTTAGTTAATGCAATTGGTATGCTAGTTCTATTGGCGCTAGTCGGCCTTATAACCTATGTGGACATTAAAAGGTTCTTTTAATGGCTGAGACTGAAGCCAAGGAAACAAAAGCTCCTAAGCCAACAGTCAAATGGAATCCTTGGCTGGGAGTTGTTTTCGTACTAGTTATCTATGTGCTTTCTCAAGTCGTAGGGCTAACTACGCTACTGTATCCGCTATTGCACGGTTGGTCGAGCGCTCGTTCAACTAACTGGCTTAATAACTCAATCTACGCTCAGTTTTTCTACCTAGTTATAGTCGAGGGCTTTACTGTACTGGCTGTCCTTAAATTACTTAAGTGGTACAAAGTAGATAAAAAGGTTATTGGACTGCGACGGCCTAAACTTAAAGACCCGTTATATGCGCTATTAGCTGTACCTGTATACTATCTGCTTTATGTAATTGCTGTTGGTGTTGCTGGTTACTTTTTTAAAGGTCTAAATGTTTCCGAAACTCAAAACGTTGGCTTTAACAGTGTGCATGGAGTTGCCGAACTTGCAGTTACATTTATTAGCCTGGTTGTATTGCCACCAATTGCTGAGGAGATATTGGTCCGAGGTTTGCTTTACTCCAGCCTAAGGAAGGGGTTACCTCAAATTGCTGCTGCTCTGGTTACTAGCGTTATATTTGCAAGCGCACACTTACCGGAAGGTGCTAGTGGACTCCTTTGGATTGGCTTTATTGATACATTTATACTTTCTATGGTGTTGGTTTACTTGAGAGAAAGGACCGGTGGTCTGTGGTCTGGGATGGCGCTTCATGCCATTAAAAACGGTGTAGCCTACTATGTACTTTATCTGGCACCACTATTAACCCTACATATTTAGATTAGCTAAATTATTAAAGTAGCTTAAAATATAGGCAGTAATTGAAATTAAGGAGATCGGTTTGAGACTAACCAAGCTATTTACCAGAACTTCTAAAACGGTAGCTGCTGACGAAGTATCAAAGAATGCTCAGCTATTAATTCGAGCTGGTTTTGTACATAAGGAAATGGCTGGCGTGTACGCTTATACACCTTTGGGACTCAAGGTACTTGAGAACATTAAGTCCATAGTTCGTGAAGAAATGAATGCCGTAGATAGCCAAGAGTTAATAATGACTAATCTGCAGCCAAGCGCAATATGGGAAGAGACTGGTCGTTGGGACGATAAAGTCGTGGATGTCTGGTTTAAGACCAAACTAAAAGACGACAGCGAAATCGGTCTAGCCTGGTCACACGAGGAACCAATAGTAGACATGATGAAACAGTACGTAACCAGTTATAAAGATTTACCAATTAGTGTTTACCAATTTCAGACTAAGCTACGAAACGAGCTACGTTCTAAGAGCGGCATTATGCGTGGTCGTGAATTCCTAATGAAAGACATGTATTCATTAACCCAGGATGCCAAGCAACATGATGAATATTACGACTCAGTAAAAGAAGCATATAAAAAAGTTTACGACCGACTAGGAATTGGTGAGGATACTTACATAACCTTTGCTAGCGGCGGTGCCTTTACTAAGTTTAGTCATGAATTCCAGACTATATGTGAGACAGGTGAGGATACAATTTACCTACACAGAGGCAAGAATATTGCTATCAATGAAGAAGTGCTTGATGAGGACAGCCTAACTAAATTAGATATTAAGCGTGAAGATCTCGAAGAGGTTAAAAGTAGTGAAGTGGGTAATATATTTAACTTCGGCACAGATAAGAGTGAAAAAATGGATCTAACATTCACTGACGAGGATGGTAATCGCCAGTTTGTGCATCTCGGCTCTTACGGTATTGGCATATCCAGAGTTATGGGAGTAATTGCTGAGAAGTTATCTGACGACAGGGGCCTTGTTTGGCCAAAGAGTGTTGCTCCAGCCTTAGTCTACTTAATTAGATTGGGCGATGAACCTGAGGTAGTAAAACAGGCCGACGAGCTTTACGAAAAGCTAACCAGTGAGGGCATTGAAGTGCTTTACGATGATCGAGATATGCGGGCTGGAGAGAAATTTGCTGATGCAGATTTAATAGGTATTCCATATCGTCTAGTTATTAGTAGCAAAACCGTTGAACAAGGAGTTATTGAGCTTAAAGAAAGGACTTCGGAGGATACTAAATCTGTACAATTTGCAGAAATTAGTAATCTTTTAACTAGATAAAGCACCCATGAGGTGATATATTATTCCATAATCTTTAACGTAGACTGAAGTAAGGGGAGGTCTGCATGAAGAAGCTATACCGTTTGACCAAAGAAGGTGTTGATGAGCTCAGTGTTGAGCTAACTGCTCTAATTGCTAAGCGTGCAGATATTGCCGAAGCAATTAAAACTGCTAGAGAGTTAGGTGACTTAGCTGAAAATGCTGAATACCAGGCTGCTCGAGTTGAGCAAGATCGAAATGAAACAAGAATAAGTGAAATCGAAGGCATTTTGCTAAATGTTGAAATTATTAAGAGGCCCCGAGGCGACAGTAAAGTTCAACTTGGTTCTAAAGTTAAGCTAAAGAATGGTTCAACCAAAGAGTTCCAGGTTGTTGGTACTGTTGAAGCTGATCCACTTAACGGCAAGATATCTGACGAGTCACCAATTGGTGCAGCTCTACTAGGCAAAAAAGTCGGTGATAAAGTTGAGATCAAAACTCCTAACGAAGTAACGCACTATAAAGTTGTGGACATTTCCTAAAGTAATATCTCTTCTTGAGCTATACTTGATTTCATGGCAACACTTAAAGATTTAAGAGACGAACGACTTCGAAAACTAGACGAACTAAAAACTCTAGGTATTGATCCATTTCCAGCAGATTCCAGTAGGACTCATGTACTAAAAAACATAACTGATGATTTCGATAGCTTAAATGGTCAGGAAGTAAGTGTTGTTGGTCGTATTGAAAATATTCGTAAGTTTGGCTCGATAGCCTTTGTTGTTATTCGTGATCAAAGTGGTTCATTGCAACTATTTTAGAAGCCAGCAAAGTCGAGGCCCTAGACTCATCTAAGAGTCAGCTAGGCTTTAAAGAACTAAATCTACTAGATAGTGGCGACTTTATTGAGGCACACGGCACAGTTATTAAAACTAAGACTGATGAGATATCTGTGGATGTTAAGTCTCTTAGAATATTAACTAAGACACTCAGGCCCTTGCCAACCAAACAAGATGGCTTTACTAATAAAGAGGAAAGATTAAGACGTCGTTATGTAGATCTAAATGTTAACCCTGATGTTAGGATAGGTTTATTCGTCGCAGTAAGTTCTGGCAGGCTACTAGGGACTTCCTAAACGATAATGGCTTCACTGAGATTAATACTTCTGTTTTAGAACACACTACTGGTGGGGCTGATGCTAATCCATTCGTTACTCACATGGATTCACTTGGCCAAGGACTTCTATTTACGCATTAGCCACGAGCTGCCACTAAAAAGGCTAGTGGGTGGAGGTTATGAGAAGGTCTATGATATTGGACCACGCTGTAGGAACGAGAACTACTCTGACGAACATTTACCTGAACATATAGCTATGGAATGGTATTGGGCCTACGCCGACTGGCAGGATGGTATGAAGTTTCAGACTGAAATGTTTAGAAAAGTTATTAGTGATACTTTCGGTACACTAGAGTTTAAGTTTAATGATAAAAACTGTTGATCTATCCAAAGACTGGGAACAGTGGGATTATGGTGATGTTATAAAGCAACGCTATGGGCTAGATGTATACAACTGTTCAATTGATGAGGTTAAGAAGGCTCTAGCAGATAACAAGCTTGAAGTAGAGAAGACTGAGAGTAAGGCTAGGGGTATAGATAAACTTTGGAAGAATATCCGTAAGGGATGTTGCAGGTCCAATTTGGCTTATTAATACACCGCTATTTATTAGCCCGCTTAAAGCTAATCCATCAAATCCACAAACCGTCGAAAGGTTTCAGCCAGTTATTATGGGCAGCGAGCTAGGTAATGGTTGGAGTGAGCTTAATGATCCGCTAGACCAGTTAGAGCGCTTTAAAGAGCAGCAGGCAATGCGAGAGAGCGGTGATAGCGAAGCTCAGATGTTGGATATCGACTATGTTGAGATGCTTGAGTACGGTATGCCACCAACTTGTGGCTGGGGTAACAGCGAGCGAGTCTTCTGGTCGTTTGAAGGAGTATCCGCCAGGGAAGGTGTGCCATTCCCACAACTAAGGTCTGAAGTTGATGCAGTAACTAAGTCTATATACCCGGACCTTTATAAAAAGTAATGTTTCAGGTTAGCCCCAAGCAATTTGATGAACTTGTAAACGAGGCTTTATTAAAATTACCTAAAGAGCATGTTAAGAATTTAGAGAACGTTGCTTTAATTGTTGAGGATTTTCCATCGCCGGAACAACGGGTTAGGCTTAACCTAGGGCCCCAGCAAACACTACTTGGCTTATACGAGGGTACGCCGTTAAGTAAAAGACAGGGAGTGCAGAAACTACTGCCAGATAAGATTACTTTGTTTTAAACTACCATCGAGTCCAAGGTTAACGACCTGGATGGGCTCAAGGAAGAGATTAAACACACCTTGTGGCACGAAATAGCTCATTATTACGGACTAGATCACAAAGCAATTAAAAATTTGGAGTAGTATAGATATATGAAAGCAATATGGAACGACAAAGTAGTAGCCGAAGCCGACAAAAAAGACCTTATATACATAGAACAGAACTGGTATTTCCCACCATCATCTGTTAAATCTGAGTTTTTAAAGAAGAGTGACACACCATATACCTGCCCATGAAGGGTGTTTGTCAGTATTTTGATGTCGGAGAGGGTGATAATTGGAGCAAGGATGATGCTTGGAGTTACCCAAACCCATTACCTTCAGCAATAGAAACAGTTAAAAAGGATTTTACAGATTACGTAGCCTTTTGGCGTGGCGTAAAAGTATCTGAATGAGCAAAACGATAATTCTAGATTTCGATGGGACTATCGCTGACACTTTTAATATGTCAGTTGAGATTGCTCATGACCTAACTGGGCATGAGGGCGCTAATTAAGCCTGAAGTAGTTAAAGATCTAAAGAAAGATAGCATGATTGAGGTCATTGAAAAGCTTGAAATACCTAAATACAAGTGGCCCTTTCTTTTATATCTAGGCAGGAAACAGATGGCTAGAAGGCTAAATGAAGTTAAGCCATTTAGCGGTATTGATGAAGTGCTTCTAAAGCTACACAAAGACGCTACAGGTTTTTTATTATGAGCACCAATAACACCAAGACTATTAGCAATTTTTGTCTAGCCATGGGTTGAGAGGTTACGTCAGGAAAATCTATGGCGGAGTCGGACTGTTTAGTAAGTCTGGTGCTCTAAGAAAGATAATGAAAAAGAACAAGCTTAAGTCTAGTGATGTTATATACATTGGTGACGAGGTTAGAGATATAGAAGCCTGCAAGTGCGTTGATGTAGCGGTTGTTGCCGTAACTTGGGGATTTAACGACACTCAGAGGTTAACAGATGAGGAGCCTATGGCTGTTGTTAGAACTAGGCCAGATCTTCTGAATGTTTTGGAGACTTGGGAATCTGCTTAAGATATTATATAATATCTAAAATAAGGGCGCACATGTCAGACATTCTTCCGGAACCAACAGACGTAGTACCAGAGTATAGACCAATTGCTCCACATAAGATTAGAAGCCCACAGGACAGACGGACAATTTCAATACTTATAGCTTTAGTTATTGTCGCTGTTTTATGTTTAGTAGCTGGCTATATCTATGATGTTATTAACAATAACGGTGGCAACACACTAGAAAACAGGACCTAACATATATCTCTAATACCCTGAGTGATTATCACGACTATACGGTAAATACCCAACGCTTGATCAGATAAACTCGTCTACATACAGTGCTTTTGCTCCAAACTTAAATCGCAAAAACTTTAAAGATCCTAATTCTACTAGCACCAAGTTAAACCGCTCAGCCATCATCCAGTAGTTATGCCTACCAAGCTGAGCCTACCGGCTGCAATAACCTCGATGTGAACTGTACGGGATACAAACTAATAGCTACCCCTATCTGAAGGTAAGCAGTACATAGTTGCAAGCAACCCAATAACGGGCCAACCTGCTACAAATAAGTAATCAATGGCAGGGACCCAGAAATAACTAGCCCATACACACCTGGGCAAAATGCTGAATATAAAATTAGCCGATCAAAGATCGAGCTTTTTAAGCAGTGCGCACGTTGTTTCTGGCTGATGCTAGGCTTAGAATCAAGCGTCCTAATGGGCCACCCCTTTAGTCTAAATAAGGCTGTTGATGAGTTATTTAAGAAAGAGTTCGATGTTTATAGAAAAGACGCTAAACCACATCCTATAATGCTTGATAACCAGATTAAAGCCGTACCTTACCAACACAAAGACTTAGATAAGTGGCGAGAAAACTTTGTTGGTATTAGTACCCTACACAAGCCTACGAATCTCTACGTTTTTGGTGCAGTTGATGACATTTGGGTTAATGAGGACGACGAGCTAATAGTCGTAGATTACAAGGCGACAGCCAAAGCTAGTCAGGTATCGCTAGATGCTGCCTGGCAGATTAGTTATAAAAGACAGGTAGAAGTCTACCAGTGGTTGCTTAGACAAAATGGCTTCAGCGTTAGCGACAATGCTTATTTCGTTTATACCAATGGTCGACTGGAACTAGACGGTTTTAATGACCGCCTGGAATTCTCAACTAAGTTAATTGAGTATGTTGGTAGTGATGCATGGGTTGACCCAACACTTGAGGAGATGAAAGCCTGCCTGGAGGGTGATATACCGCCCGTAGGAATGGCCGCAATGGGTGGGCCGTGTGATTATTGTGATTATGCCAGAAGACGAACTGAATTAACTCTAAGTTCTATCAGGCGTAAATAATATATAATGGGCATGCAATGTTAGATATTCAGTTTATTAGGGATAACCCAGACTTAGTAGCCGAAAAGTCCAAACTAAAAGGCTATGAAGTTGATATAACCCAGCTGCTTGGTTTTGACGGCCAGAGAAGACAGCTAACTAAACAGGTGGATGAACTTCGCCAAAAACGAAATGAACTAAGTAGTGCTAATAAAGGACAGAAGCCTAGTGATGAGCAGGTAGAAAAAGGTCGACAGATTAAAGAAGAGTTAACTAAGCTGGAGCATCAACTTAGCTCAGTTGATAAAGAGTATCAGGACTTGCTTGAAAACGTACCAAACATTGTGCCTGACGATACACCTGAGGGTGGTGAGGAGAATAATAGACCTGAGAAAACCTGGGGTGAGCCTCGTCAAGATACCGTACAAGATCACCTAACTTGGGGCGAATCTAGAGAGCTAATCGATATGGAACGTGGCGCTAAGGTAGCTGGTAATAAGTTCTACTTTTTAAAGGGTGCATTAGTTCAGCTTGAGCTAGCTGTATTTCAATATGGTCTAGAAGTGGCTACTAAACATGGCTTTAATCCAATAACCGTACCTCACATGGTTAACACCAATATACTAAAGGGGACTGGTTTTGTACCAAAAAGTGAAGTGGAGGACCAGATCTATAAGGTAGAAGGTGAGGACCTTAGCTTAATTGGGACAGCTGAAATACCAATAACTGGCTACTATGCTGGAGAGATTATAGATGCAGCTAAGTTACCAATACTATTTGCTGGTATTAGTCCGGCTTACAGGCGTGAGGCTGGTGCTTATGGCAAGTTTAGTAGGGGCCTATACAGAGTCCACCAGTTTAATAAGCTCGAACTATATGTCTTTTGTGCTCCAGAGGATGCTGAGACTTGGCATCATAAACTAGTCGAAATAGAAGAGGAATTATGTCAGGGGCTGGAGATTCCATATCGGCTAGTTCGTATAGCAGCCGGTGATCTAGGTATGCCTGCATATAAGAAATACGATATCGAGTACTGGAGCCCTGTAGATAAAAGTTACAGGGAGCTAATGAGTTGCTCTAACGTAACTGATTTTCAGGCACGTCGTTTGGGAATAAGGTACAAAAAGGCAGATGGTACAATTGATTACGTTAACAGCTTAAATGGAACAGCTGCCGCCTTTAGTCGAGTCTGTATTGCTATAATAGAGAATAATCAGACTGAAGATGGTCAGGTTAAGATTCCTGAAGTACTTAGAAAGTACATGAATGATCGAACGCTAATATAACTAAAGTAAAAAAGGTCTTATGATAGAAAAGCTAGATATTGAAGGTATACATATGGAGGTTGACGACAACGTTAAGCGTTACGTTACCCGTAAGATCGGTAGGTTAGATAAGTATTTACCAAAGAAAGCCAGAGAATCTGCACATGGTGAGGTTATGCTAAAGAGCACAGATGCTAAAGGCAATCGTTGTACTTGTGAGGTAACCCTGTACCTACCAAAGCAGGTGATTAATGTAAAAGAATCCACCGTTAATATCTATGCAGCTATAGATATTGTCGAAACAAAACTAAAACACCAAATAGAGAAATATAAAGAGCTGCATGATAATGCCAAGATGCGCCGACATCTTGTTGGGAAATTCCGTAAAAAGGCTGCTCAAAAACCGTGAAACAGGTATAATAATTATCAATAGTTTTACCGAGGGCAGTTCGTCCGCTTAAAGAGGTGTATATCTTATGAATATTGTCGTTAAAAAAATACTTGGTGATCCTCAAGCCCGCAACTTGAAGCGGCTTAGGAAGAAGGTTATTGCTGTTAATGCTCTAGCGGACAAGTATAAAAAGCTTAGCGACAGCAAGCTAAAAGAACAGACTGTAGTTTTAAAGAAGCGTCTAGAAAAGGAAAGTCTAGATGACATTATGCCTGATGCTTTTGCAGTTGTTAGAGAAGCTTCAACCAGGGCCTTAGGACAAAGACACTTCGATGTTCAGCTTATTGGTGGCTTAGTGTTACATGAGGGCAATGTGGCTGAAATGAAGACTGGTGAAGGTAAGACTCTGGTTGCGACCTTGCCGGTATATCTTAATGCGCTATCGGGTAAGGGTGTCCATGTAGTTACAGTTAACGATTACCTAGCTCAGCGTGATGCTGGTTGGATGGGTCAGGTATATGCCTTTCTAGGACTAGTTACTGGAGTAATCATTGCTGATCAGAGCTATATCTATGATCCTGAATACACCAACAAAGATCACCAGGATGAGCGTTTTAGACACCTAAGACCATGTACTCGGCAAGAAGCTTATCAGGCAGATATAACATATGGTACTAACAATGAATTTGGTTTCGATTACCTAAGAGACAACATGGTTAGAGAAGTAGATCAGCTAAGACAGCGAGAGCTTAATTTTGCAATCGTTGATGAAGTTGACTCTATTTTGGTTGATGAAGCAAGGACCCCACTAATTATTAGTGCCCCTAGTGCTACCAGTGGTTCGTCGTATGCTCAGTTTGCTAAAGTTGTACGTCAATTAAGTAAGGACAAAGATTACGAAACTGACGAGAAACGTAAAACCGTCATTCTTACTGATAAAGGTATAGCTAAGATAGAGAAAATTCTATCAGTGTCTAATCTTTATGACTCAGAAAATATACGAACTATCTATCACTTACAGCAGGCCCTTAGAGCCCATTCTCTTTTCCATAGAGATAAAGACTATGTAGTTACTAAAGACGGTGAAGTAGTTATTGTTGACGAGTTCACTGGACGTTTGCTATCTGGTAGACGATATAACGAAGGTCTACACCAAGCCATTGAAGCTAAAGAAGACGTTGAAGTGCAGCAGGAAAGCATGACGCTAGCTACAATATCCTTCCAGAACTACTTTAGACTTTACGACAAGCTAGGTGGTATGACCGGTACAGCTTCTACCGAGGCTGAAGAGTTTCACCAGATATATAAACTTGAAGTTGTAGAAATACCACCAAACAGAAATATCACTAGGGTAGATAAAACTGATCGAATCTATCGTACTGAGACAGGCAAGTTTAACGCTATAGTTCAAGAGGTTAAAGCTCTACACACTAAAGGCCAACCTGTGTTGCTCGGTACTGTATCAATTGAAAAGAACGAGTTACTTGGCAGCATGTTAACAAAAGCTGGTGTCCCCCACCAAGTACTAAATGCTAAGAATAATGAACGTGAGGCAGCTATTGTTGCTGCTGCCGGTCAACGTGGCGCAGTCACATTGGCTACCAACATTGCTGGTCGAGGTACTGACATTGTTCTTGATGATGATGTTAAGGCCGAACTTGGTGGGTTGTTCGTGCTAGGAAGTGAAAGGCACGAATCTAGGCGTATCGATAACCAGTTGCGTGGCCGATCTGGTCGTCAGGGGGACCCTGGTATCACCCAATTCTTTGTTAGTACTGAGGATGATCTAATGCGAATCTTTGGTGGTGAGCGAATAGCTTCAGTTATGGAGCGCTTAAAAGTTGATGATCATACTCCAATAGAAAACAGAATTATTTCTAAGTCTCTTGAGGGAGCTCAGAAGAAGGTTGAAGGCTTCCACTTCGATCAACGTAAGAACGTCGTTCAATATGATGATGTAATGAACCGTCATAGGCGAGCAACTTATGCTATGCGTCACGAAATACTTAGGGCTGATGATATTTCAAAGCGAATCAAGATCTTCCTTGATGAGGAGTCTAAAGCGCTAGCTATATCGCCTGAAGCAACATCAGACATTTTTGAGGACATGATAAAAGAGGTCTTCCCGTTTGATGAGAAGACTCTAGATAAACTTTTTGATAGCGATGCTAGCAAGTTTGAAGAATCCCTAAAGAAGAATGCTAGCCAGCTCTATGCATCAAAAGAAGAGGTATTTGGTTCTGATGTTATGCGTAAGGTCGAAAGGGAAGTCTATCTTCAGGTACTAGATAACCTTTGGATGCAGCATCTAGAAAACATGGATCATTTAAGAGAGGGAATTCACTGGATCAGCGTTGGTCAGCAGGATCCTCTTGTTGAATATCGAAGACGTGGTCAGCTACTGTTCGAGGCTATGCAGAACAATCTACGTCATGAAGTTCTAAGGACTATACTGCACTCTGAGCCTGTTTCTCAGGAGGAACTGGATAGAGCTATGGAAACTGATCTTACCATTGCTGCTCGAAGCTCAGTTGAGAATGCTGGTCAAATTGTAGATAACCAGAATGAATTTGAAGAGAAAGACTTTAATAAGCAAGCCGCTAAGCCAAAAAAGAAACAACCCAGTAACATTAAAAAGGCTAGAAAGAGTGAGAGACAACGAAAGACCGCTGCTAAGAAAAGGCAACGACGTTAATGAAGCACACCATTAAAGAAGTGAAGCTCAAAAATGGAGCAAGGGGCTTAATTATACATATACCCGATGCTTCTGTTACGACCTATGACATAAACTTCAGGGCCGGTGAGTACTTAGTTAAGCCGGATAAGTGGGAAGTCCCACACTTAATGGAGCACGTAGTTCTTGGAGCTAATGAACTTATTCCTAAGTCTAGAGATTTTCATGCCGAGATAGAGAAGAATGGTGCCTATTCTAATGCTTCAACGGGTGTTTACGACATAACTTACGAAGCAGAATGTGCAGAGTTTGAATGGCGTCGTGTATTAGATCTGATGTTGGTGGCAATAGCTAAGCCATTATTCTTGGAAGATGAATTTAATGCTGAGTTTGGTAATGTTCAGGAAGAAATGACAGCCAGAGCTAATAACCACTTTAGGCGTTTATCACTGGAGATGAGAAAAGCTATAGGCTTTATAGCTAAAACCGATAATGAGCGTTTGGAGATAATGCATAACGTAACCGTTGAGGATATTAAAGAACATCACAAAAAGACACACTTTAGCTCAAACATGCGTTTTGTAGTAGCTGGTAACTTTACTCAAGTCAGGATGAAAGAATTAATAGAGTGCCTAGAAGGTATAAAGCTGCCTAAAGGTGGCAAGAGATTTGCCCTGCCCGATGAAAAGCCAAAGACTCCAGACCAACCGCTTTATGTTCAAAACGATACTGTAGATAACCTATACTTCTACATTGATACATTCAGACGTAGTAGATTAACCGATGATGAAGCTGATGCTCTTAACTTGCTAAATACTTATTTAACGGAGACACTTTACTCGAAGATATTGGGAACAGCTAGGGAGAGAGGGCTGCTATACGATATGAACTCGGGTCTATCTCAGACCAAGGATGCATCCAATTGGTGGTTTGGTGCTCAAGTATCGGAGAAGAACTCAAAAGCACTAGCTGATATCTTTATTAGTGAGCTATCTAAGGTCCGTAGAGCCGATTTAAAGCAGGATGATATTGATGCTACGAAACAGTATGCTCTTGGTAGATTCCAGCGCTCAGCTCAAACGGTTGGCGGTACGGCCAATGGATACTGCAACCGCTATTTCTTTGACGGCGTAGTTGAGGATTACTATCGAATACCGGAGAGAATCAAAGCAGTTACTAAGGATGAAATGGTTAAAGTAGCTAATATGATGTTTGATGAAAAGGTCTGGATTATAGGAGTACTTGGCAACTGTGGGCCAGAGCTAGTCGATGATCTGCATAGACAGTTATCTGTGCTTTGGTAAGCTATTCTTATGGCATCTAAACAGCTAAATGATCTTGAACAGCTCTATTTGGAGTTATCTAAACAATTAAAGCTTGAAGAGTCAGAGGCTGATCTAGCTAAGTTGGTAAAAGAATCTGAAGCACCAGACTTTTGGTCAGATAATCAAAAAGCTCAATCTACTATGAGACAGATCGCTAGGCTAAAAGATCGACTTGATCCTTGGCTTGAGGTTAGAGATTCACTTAAAGACTTAAAAGAGCTAGCGGATCTTGATGACACAGAAATGGAAACGGAGATAACTAATCAGGCCGAAACTTTGAGTAGTAAACTAGAGGATCTAAAAGAGGAGCTTAAACTATCTGGTCCCTTTGATAATCACGATACAATATTAAATATCCATGCTGGTGCTGGTGGCACAGATGCTCAGGATTGGGCGGAAATGCTTCTTAGAATGTATAGCAGGTGGGCCGAAAAGAACAAATACAGTGTTACTCTTTTGGATCAGGCTATGGGTGATGAAGCTGGTATTAAAAGTGTATCTTTAGATATATCTGGACCATTTGCTTACGGAAAACTAAAAGGTGAGCAGGGTGTGCACCGTTTAGTTAGATTAAGCCCCTTTAATTCCGATAACTTAAGGCAAACAAGTTTTGCGAAAGTTGAAGTATATCCAAAAATAGAGCAGCTAGATGAAGTTATAATTAACGATAAAGACTTAAAAATCGATGTCTATAGGAGTGGAGGCCATGGTGGCCAGAGTGTTAATACTACTGATTCGGCAGTTAGAATTACACATATTCCAACAAATATATCCGTAGCTATTCAAAACGAGAGATCGCAGCTCCAAAATAAAGAGCTAGCGATGACTATACTGCGATCTAGATTGGCTAGTATGCAGCTTGAACAGCACGCTGAGAAGCTTTCAGCTCTAAAAGGACCAAATGTCTCAGCAGAGTGGGGTAATCAGATAAGATCCTATGTACTACATCCCTATAAACAGGTTAAAGATCTCCGTACTAGCTATGAATCCAAAGAACCAGACAAGGTTCTAGATGGTGATCTCGATCCTATAATTGATGCTTATCTAGACTATAGCGCCAAACTAGACTAACGATTTTCTGTGGCTATCAATTAAGTCAGAGTGCAGTCTTAGGTATTTAGCACCTGAATTTTTTGCAATGCGGCCAGATCTTAAATTTCTGTCGACCGACATTCGTCCATCGCCCATAAATGACTTTTTGGAATAGCCGATTACTACATCTATATCTTCTACACTTTTTGCAAAACTAAGTAGCTGCTCATTAAGTTCAACAGTTTTACCAAAGCCAATGCCTGGATCTAAAATTATTAGCTTGGGATCGAGCCCAGCGTCTAGTAGCTCCTGTCGTCTAGACAAAAGTTCATCCTTTACCTGATCATAACTGTTTATTTTATTCTCTGTTTGGTGGGCTGCTTGTATGTCGGTACCAAGTGACAAGGGAAAGTGGCTTATTATGACCTTCAGCTTATTGCTTATAACTAAGTTTTTAATGTCATCATTATTAAGCCCTGTAACATCGTTAACTATAAACTTATCGCTTATTCGAAGAGCACGTCTAAAGGTTTCTGGGTGATAACTATCGAGAGATACTCTACCAGGGTATTTTCTTACTAGATGGCTAAATACTGTTTCTAGTCTTTGCCACTCTTCATCATCGGATAAAGCGGTGGCTCCAGGTCTAGTAGATTCTGCACCTATATCTACGATCTCTACACTTTTAAGCATCTCCTCGGCTTTAGCTATGGCCTGATCAGAGTTCATTAAGCCATCACCGCTAAAACTATCGGGTGTAAGGTTTAGTACGCCTATAAATTGTAGTTTGCTCACACTGTTATTATACATATAGGGCTTATAAAGCTAAGGCTAATTCGATATAATAGTCTTACATGATACTTCTTGATAGGGTAACAAAAACCTATTCTAAAGCGTTGGGGCCGGCCTTAAATAGGGTCAGTTTACACATTGAACCTAAGGAATTCGTTATTGTAGTTGGTCAGAGTGGTGCGGGTAAAACTACTCTACTGAGGCTGCTAACTAGAGAAGAACGACCAACAACAGGGAAGATTATTGTTGGCGGGATTGATTACGATAAGATTAAAGACCGAGATATCCCGATCGTTAGGCGCAAAATTGGTGTTGTATTCCAAGATTTTAAACTTTTGCCTAACAAAAATGTTTATGAAAATGTAGCTTTTGCTTTGGAAATAGTCGGTGCTAGCAATAATGAGATAAGAAATATGGTACCTAGAGTACTAGATATCGTTAATTTAAAAGGTAAAGATAAGAGAATGCCTCTAGAACTCAGTGGTGGAGAAAGGCAGCGAGTTGCTATAGCCAGAGCTATCGTTAGGCAGCCTAGAATTCTTATAGCTGATGAGCCAACTGGTAACCTGGATCCGAAACATGCCTGGGATGTAATAAAAGTACTAGAAAAGATCAATAGATTTGGTACTACCGTTCTTCTGACTACACACAATGTAGCTATAGTTAACAAGCTAAAAAGGCGAGTGGTTACTATCGAGCATGGTAAGATTACATCTGATAGAGCCAATGCAAGTTACAAATCATAAATATGAGGATTGAACACATTAATTATTCAATTAACCAATAAATCATGCGAAGACGACTAATAGCACTTAGTAGAATCATTCAGACCGGCGTTCTGAACTTTATGAGAAACGTCGGTATTGCAGTAGCAGCCATAGCCGTAATGGTGGTGACTTTAACGATTCTTTTAATGTCTATAGTTATTAATTCAACCTTTACTAATACAATTGCTCAGATTACCTCCAAGATAGATATATCGGTGTATCTAAAGGATAGTGTTACTCAAAGCCAAACCAAGACACTACTAAGCGAGATAAAAGCCTTACCTGATGTTCAATCTGTTCAATACTTAGATAAAGCTCAAGTTCTAAAGCAATACGAGGCTCAGAACTCTGGTAATCAGCAGTTAGCCTTAGCTATTAGTGAAACTTCAAATCCACTGCCAGCAACTATACATATTCGACCTAATGACCTTAACAAGGTGTCGAGTATAAGAGCATTCTTGAATCGGTCAGATATTCAGGCTTTTCAATCTAACACGGCATCTTATTCAAGCAGTCTTCAGCAGGCCATAACGAATATAACTCATGCTACGGATGTCCTAAGAGAACTCGGGGTTATAGCGGTAGTAGTTTTTGCTGTTATCTGTGCGTTGATTATATTCAACACTATTCAGATGGCTATTTTTAACAGGCGAGATGAGATTCAAATCATGCGTTTACTCGGTGCTAGCACTAGTTATATTAGGGGACCATTCGTGATTGAGAGCATGATATATGGCTTCATTGCGGCAGTTATTTCAATCATAATAATCAACACATTGTTTGTGACGGCAAGCTCAACTCTGCAGGCAACTACTCTAGGGCTTCTGAATATCGGTTACGCTACAAGCTATTTCGATAGTCATTTTTGGATGTTTTTGACATTACAAATCCTAATCGGCATAATGATTGGAGCCGTTTCAGCGACAGTAGCGACCAGACGGTATCTAAAATTCAAGATTAAATAGTAAACAATTTTTTGATAACAAACTAACTGTTGAGGGGTAGGTTTCTTTTGGGTATAGGTAGGGTCATATTTAGATACTCTAAGATGTTTACATATAGATTATGTAAGAGTATATTTACTTATAGATCGTCAAAAAATAAAAGTATGTCAAAAAAAGAACCTCACACTAATTCGTTTATTGATCGTCTAAGGTCAACTCCAGTACTAGCTACTTTGAGTTGTTTAGCCATTATTGTCACTGCTCTAGTTGGGGGCTTTCATGCTTTTGCTGCCAGCTGTAATAGTGCATCAGATTGTCAGCAGCAAATAGCCAACAACTCCAGTCAACTTAGCAGCAGTAAGCAGGTTCTAAATCAATTAGCTTCACAAGCAGGTGGTTACGAAGCTGCTATTGGTCAGCTAGAGAGCCAAATCAGCGGCATACGGTCACAAATTCAGGCTAACGAGGCAACTCAAGCTAGTCTGCAGACCCAGATTGCCCAAGGCCAGCAGGAACTAACAGAGCAGAAGAGTACATTATCTGACGATCTTAAAGCTCTTTATGTTAACGGTCAGTTAACGCCTGTTGAAATGTTAGCTACAAGCAATAACCTTAGTGACTATGTTGACCAACAAGAAGCCTATACCTCTGTACAGGACAAGATTCAATCTACTGTTCAACAAATTGCTGCTCTTCAGGCTAAATTGCAGTCACAAAAAATTCAGGTCGATCAGTTAGTAACTACTGAACAGACACAGAATACTCAGTTATCTAGCTCCGAATCTCAAGAACAAGGTTTGCTTGGCTACAATCAGTCACAGCAGTCAGCCTATAATCAGCAGGTCTCTAGTGCCAGTTCCAATATCTCACAACTAACAGCACAACTAATAGCACTGAACGATGCAGGCAGTACCATTAGTGGTGGTACCTGTGGTGGAGGATATCCAACATCGACTCCTAATTCTCACGGAGCACTTTGGGGCTGTGATCATCCTCAGGACAACACAACAGATAATTGGAACATGTTAAACCGTGAATGTGTAAGTTACACAGCCTTTATGGTATCTACAAAGTACGGCGTATCAACTTCTAACTGGGGCAATGCATATCAATGGATTACATCAGCAGAAAACGCTGGCTACACAGTCGATCAGACACCAGCACCAGGAGCTATAGCTATTCGTGATCGTGATTACAGCGAACCAGGTGATGTCGGTCATGCAATGTATGTGGTATCAGTTAATGGTAGCGACAGCATTACGGTTGAGGAATATAACGAGCACTATAACGGCACATTTGATGAGAGAACTTTTGCGCCTAGCAGTTATGACGATCGTGGTGGTATGTACTACATTCACTTTTAGTGCGTAGAGCTTAAAAGCTTTACTGGTATAATAGTCGACACACATGGGAAACAAAGTAAGCAGTAAAGAGCAGGCCGGTGCTTTTCTTAAAAGAGTTAGAAAACCTAGCCGCACAGTTAGAGTTGTAGTGGGCCTAGTTGTTGCTGCAGCTATTTTTGCTGTTGGTATACAGGTTGGTAATGGCAATATTTCTATAGGTAGTAAAAGTCAGACTGGTCTACCTGCCAGCCTTAATTACTCCTCAGTTAACAAGGTATATAAGGCCCTTAAAGACAATTATTACGGCAAACTAACTGAAACACAGGTCTTAAATGGCATTAAGTCAGGTTTAGCTGCTTCGGCCAATGATCCTTACACCGAATACTTTACGCCATCCCAGGCTGCGGCTTTCAACGATGAGCTAAATAACTCATTTAGTGGTATTGGAGCAGAACTTAGCCAAAACAGCAGTGGTACTATTCAGGTAATAGCTCCGGTAGCTGGAACACCAGCAGCTAAGGCAGGATTACAGGATGGTGATCTAATAACCTCAATTAATGGCACGTCTACTAGTGGAATAAACGTCGATCAGGCGGTTAATCTAATTAGAGGCAAGTCTGGAACAAAAGTCTCCTTAGGTATATTACGAGGTTCTCAACAGCTAACAATAGATATAACTAGAGCCAATATAACCGTGCCTAGCGTTACATCTAAAGTCATAGATAACGATATTGGCTACATTCAAATAAGTACCTTTGCTAATGACACATCTACGCTTGCTCAGAAGGACGCTCAACAACTTGCCAACGAACATGTTAAAGGTATAGTTTTGGACCTTAGAGACGATCCAGGTGGCCTCCTAACAGCTGCCATTAACGTATCCAGTCTATGGCTGCCTAGCAACAAGCTACTATTAACTGAGCGAACTGGTGGCACAATTGTTCAGACCTACTATTCAAACGGCAATGACATCCTAAATGGCATACCAACAGTAGTACTAATTAATAGTGGTAGCGCTTCAGCATCGGAGATAACAACGGGAGCCTTGCACGATAATGGTGCAGCCTATGTAATTGGTCAAAAGAGCTATGGTAAGGGAGTTGTACAGCAGCTTATTAACTTTAGTGATGGCTCGGAGTTAAAAGTCACAGTGGCCAGCTGGTATAGACCTAATGGCCAGAGCATTGAACATAAGGGTATTACACCTGATCAGACTGTTGACTTAACAGCTCAGGATGCTAGCAGTAATAACGACACCCAGCTAAACGCTGCATTATCTTATCTAGCTAGTCACTAATTTAATCTTGATCTTAGGGGTCATACAGTGATAGCATTAGTTAATTAATATAAAGAGGTGATGGTGGCCAAAAAGCCGACCAAATATATTTTTGTAACTGGGGGAGTGATTTCTGGCCTCGGAAAAGGGATAACTGCCGCCTCTATAGCTAACCTCTTAAAAGCTCGTGGTCTTAAAGTAAACCTTCAAAAATGTGACCCATACCTTAACGTCGATGCTGGCACACTAAATCCTAGAGAACACGGCGAATGTTTTGTAACTTTTGATGGTGCTGAGACTGATTTAGACCTTGGTCATTATGAAAGATTCCTAGATGCTGAACTAACTACTGCTAGCTCACTAATGTCTGGTCGGGTGCTACTTAAAGTAATCCAAGATGAGAGAGCCGGAAAATACGACGGCGATGATGTGCAGATAATTCCTCATCTAACTGCGGCTATTCAAGGTTATATAACTAAAGCCGGCGAAGGCTTTGACGTTCATATAGTTGAAATTGGTGGTACGGTAGGTGACTACGAATCTTTAAGTTTTATTGAATCTATTAGGGAGCTAGGTATTAGGGTTGGCCTGGAGAACTGTCTGTATGTACATCTTGTGTACTTACCATTCCTTGGCGCATCACAGGAAACCAAGACAAAGCCGGCTCAGAATGCGGTAAGGGATCTTAGAAGTCTAGGTATAAAACCAGATGTTCTGGTAGCTCGTAGTGAAAAACTTGCTAATAGCTCAGTAGTGAAAAAGTTAAGCCTATTCACTGGCGTTGATGAGAGTGCAATCGTACTGTTGCCCAATGCTGCTTCAATATATGAAGTGCCCCTAACTGTTGAGGATTCTGGTATAGCCGATGTTATAACCAAGAAACTAGGCTTGCCAGTTAAAAAACCCAACCTAAAGAACTGGAAAGAAGTAGTTAACTTGGCTACTACCAAGTTCGGCAGAACCATAAACATAGCTGTAGTCGCTAAGTATATGGATAATACTGATACTTATCTGTCTGTTTTTGAGGCTCTAAAAGCTGCTGCTTGGTGGAATAAGACTAGACTAAAGATTACTTGGGTTAAGGCCGAGGACTATGATGCTCCTGGAGCAAATATAGCCTCTAAGTTATCCAAATTCGATGGCGTAGTTGTTCCTGGCGGATTTGGTACAAGAGGCCTAGAAGGTAAGATAAAGGCTGCTCAGTATGCCCTAAAAAACAATGTGCCTTATTTGGGCTTATGTCTAGGACTACAAATGGGAGTAATAGCTGCCGCTCGTAATGCTGGGCTAAAAGACGCCACAACATTTGAGCTTGATCCTAAGGCTAAAAATCTAGTTATAAATACTATGGCCGATCAGGTTGGTAAGGAAATGACCGGTGGAACTATGCGACTTGGTAACTATAACTGTCATCTAGAAAAGGGCACATTAGCAGCCAAGGTTTACGGTGTGCGAGATGTTATTGAGAGGCATAGACATAGAGGTGAGTGCAATAACGATTACCGTGATAAGTTTAGTGATTGGGGTATAAAAGCTTCAGGCATAAACCCAGATAATGACCTTGTAGAAGTCATTGAAGGTATTAACCACCCATTCTTCCTAGCTAGTCAGTTCCATCCTGAATTTAAGAGTCGTCCCAACAGGGCGCATCCTATGTTTGATGGATTTATTAAGGCTATTTTAAAATAAAGAGCCGGCAGTACTTGCCAATTAGTTAATATCTAGTTACCATAGGCATAATGGACGAAGAACATAAACAAGATGCAAAAGCAGCAGGTGCTCCCAAGCGAGTACTCCTAGTTGAGGATGATGATTCTCTAGCGAATGTTTATACTACTCGGCTTCAAGGTGAAGGATTGGATGTTAGAAGGGTAGCTAATGGTGAAGATGCCCTAGCCGCTGCATTAAATTACCAGCCAAATCTAGTCGTACTAGACGTTATGATGCCTAAGGTTAGTGGCTTTGACGTTCTAGACATTCTAAGAAACACACCTGAAACTGCTGATCTAAAGATTATTATGTTAACTGCTCTAAGTCAGGATAGTGATAAAGAACGAGCTGAAACTCTGGGTGTTGATGAATATCTCGTTAAGTCTCAAGTAGTAATTGCTGACGTAATAGAACGCATCAAGCATCATCTCGGTTTAGTTAAATAAGACTCCATACTTAGTATTAATTGGCTTATCATTTGATATTGTTTTACTGTAAGTATTATCTAGTGGTTGAGGTTAATTAAATGGAAAAGATGCCTGCTGAAGATGGCTATGAAGAAGAATTTGTTAAGACTTTTCTAGAAGATGGTGAAGTAGTAGTACCTTTATTTGAGGCCAATACATTTGTTGAGTCAGGTGATAAAACAAGAGAATACATAATGAGAATTATTGAGGATAATGACCTATGGGAAATAGGAGATAATCGTACCGTTACCGGAGGGCGATACACTAAGGCGGATGGCCATCACTACTGGGTTAGGATGTGGGATTACAAAGAAAGAAAATGGATAGAGAAGCTTAACAGGGACTAGACCACTGAAACTTCAGTTCGTCTTACACTTTTGCCACTAAAAGTTCGTACTTTTCGAGTTTGGAATTGAACTACGCCGTCTTTAGCTGCATGGATCGTAAAGTTTCGGCTCATTTTTGTGCCAATACCTGGTCGCTTAGTCATACCGACTTGTCTAATAATAACTTGTCCAACCTTGGCCGTTTGGCCACCAAATAACTTAACACCTAATCTCTGACCAGGTGAGTCGTGAACATTTTTGGCTGTACCGCCGGCTTTAACGTGTGACATATTATTTCCTAACTAGTGTAAGTAGCTGTCGCCCAACTAACTGGTCGGGTCGATAATAGATAAGCTCCCTAGACTTAGTTTGTTTAAAATCTATCGAATTATACCCGAGATCTGCTATCTGGTCAATCAGTGGTAGCGTTTTAAAGTTGTTTTTAGATACTTGCCAGGCAGGAATAGCTAGACAAATTCTGGTTCCAGGTTCGGTTTGCTTCGATACATTTATAAGAAATGCCGTAATAAGTTTGTTTAAGTCATTTACCATATTGTCTAATTCGGATCTACTAGGGATTGAGGTAATTGGTTTTCCTAGGTTAGTTTCTGAGGCAACAAAGTTGAACTTTGGCCAGTTTTTATTCCTGGCATCACCAGTATTAACGTTCCCTGTATCGATAGTAGTTCTGTATTGCTCAGCAATCCATTTCAGGTTTGATTTGGTATATTCAACCATTCTAGGATCCTGGTCGCTACCTATAACGTCATAGCCCATTAAGAAAGCTTCTTGCAACATAACGCCACTACCGCAAAATGGATCAAGAACAGTTTGATTTAGTTTCTTTATATCTTTTCTAGTTTCTAGATTCTCACAAATTGACTCTAGGGTGCTCTCATCTAGTTCACCAACAGCGAGGTTGATGATTATCTGAGCTAGTTTAGGAGGTAGCATACCAACTCGACTGTCACGATTAGGCCTAGCTTGATCACGCTTTGAGTAAGCATCGATATCCTGAACCATAACAGTTTGAGCTATATATGTTTTAGCGTCTGATTTTACGATCAATAGTTCCCACGACCGTTCGTTCGTAAGTTTGTTATGGATTACCTGAGCGGTGTTTAACTCAGGTGATTTGTTGGGAACAATGCGGACACTACGACCAGTTTTTTGGATAGCTCTTTTTATATTTAGGGCACTTTTGGATATGGTCTGGGGGTTTATATCAAAACCATAGACACTTAATCCAAAGGTCATTTTGCCGGCTGGCATAGTCTTTGAGTGTTCCGGTGCAGATTCTGATAAAAACTTTTCAATGTCTTCCCAATTTGTTGAGTCCAGAGTGGTCAGTAGTTTGGCAAACTTTAAACTGCCACCTAGTCGTTTAAAGGCCAGTAGGCAAGGATCTACATCTATAAGTACGGCCTGTTTTTGTAGCAGTGTTAACTTATCAGACCCATACAGACTCTCAAGTTCTGCTAGCCCTAGCTCCGGTTGACGACCAAGTATTAATAAACTTTGCATAAGATCCTTGTATAATAGTTGAATATGTCTGAGAAATCGATTCTTAGAAAACATTGGAAACTTGTTTTAAACATCGTAACCATCGGTGCTCTAGTTGTTCTGGTTTATGTAATTCGTGCTGATATTGCCTCAACTATTAGAAACTTTACACGTATAAACGGTTGGTTATTGTTGCTGATATTCCCAGTAGAAATAATAGACTATCATGCTCAGACTAAACTTTACCAGAAGTTATTTGGCGTACTCGGTAACAAACTAAAGTACGGTTACTTATTTGCAACTTCACTAGAACTTAACTTTGTTAATCATGTATTCCCAAGCGGAGGGGTAACAGGCATATCATATTTTGGAGTTAGGGTTAGTGGTAAGAAAGATATTAGCGGTGGTAAAGCTACGCTAGTTCAGCTCATGAAGCTAGCACTTACTTTTATATCTTTTGAACTACTTTTAATAATCGGTATTGTTAGTCTGGCTGTTGGCGGTAAGGTAAACGAGCTAACTTTGCTAGTAGCGGGCATATTATCAACTTTGTTAGTGGTCATGACACTCCTATTTGCCTATATAGTCGGTAGCCGCAGCAGAATTAATACCTTCTTTGGAGCTGCTACCAGAGTTATAAATTGGATAGTTCATAAAGTATCACGTAGCAGTAGGGAAGTCATAAACATGGAAAAAGCTAGAAAGGTATTTGATGATTTCCATGATAACTACCAGCAAATAACTAGTCACTTCAGTGAACTTAAAGGACCATTTTGGTATGCATTTCTAGCTAATCTAGCAGAGGTAATGGCTGTATATGTAGTCTTCCTAGCATTTGGCAGAGCTGTTAACATAGGCGCCATAATATTGGCTTATGGCGTAGCTAACTTTGCTGGTCTAGTATCTGTGTTACCAGGAGGAGTTGGTATTTATGAGGGCTTAATGGTCGGTGTGCTAACAATATCTGGTGTACCAGCCAGCGTCAGCTTGCCAGCCATAATTATGTATCGAGTTGTTAATACCTTGATTCAGCTACCTCCAGGTTATTACTACTACCACAAATCACTAAGTAAAAAAGCCACAAGTAGCCCAGGTTAGAACAATGTTGGAAGATCTTAGCGTCAGTGACTTTATAGGCCTGGTTAATCAGACCTATGAACTGGCTTACCCAATAGTTAGCATAGTTGGTGAGCTGGCTAACTTTAGAATCAGTAAGAATAAGTGGGTATATTTTGATCTTAAGGATGAGAGCAGCAATTTAAAGTTTTTTGGTACGGTCTATAATCTTGGTGGTCCACTTGAGGACGGCATGCTGCTAAAAGTTGTTTGTCACCCGAGGATGCATAATCTTTACGGTTTCAGTATGCAGATTCAGCATATTGAGCTAGTTGGAGAGGGGAGTTTAAAGCGAGCTGCAGAACTATTGCAGATCAAGTTAACTAAAGAAGGACTTTTCGATGTCGATAAGAAACGACCATTGCCTTATCCACCTTCCAGGGTTGCGCTAGTTGCATCAGCCCAATCCGCCGCTTACCACGATTTCGTTAAGATAATAAACAATCGTTGGCAAGGATTAGAAGTTGATCTTGTAGATGTCCAAGTTCAAGGTGAGATAGCTATTAACCAAATTACCGAGGCTATTAGTTACTTTAATAGCTCGTCTACCGACTACGACATATTAGTATTAATTAGAGGTGGTGGTAGTGCAGAGGACTTAGCAGTCTTTAATACCGAGGGCGTAACTCGGGCAGTGGCAGCCAGTAGAATACCGACGCTGGTAGCTATAGGACATGAAGTAGACATTAGCTTGGCAGAGCTGGCCGCAGATCGTAGAGCATCGACACCTAGCCATGCTGCTGAGCTCATGATCCCTGATAGTAGAGTAGTTCTAAAGAATTTAACTGCCAGTAGGCAGTATCTAGATAATAGAGTTGAGGAATCGCTAAAGATAATGATCGATCAGCTAAAGGTTAAAGCCGAGCAGTTATTCTCACTAACCGCTAACAAGATTAGTAGCCTAATCCAAGATATCGACTACAAAAAACAATTACTGGGAGCCTATAACCCAGAAAATGTTTTAAAACGAGGATACTCGATAGTTAGAAGTAAGGGCAAAGCCGTACGTTCAGCTAGTGAGTTGTCTTTAGGTGATATATTGGATATAAAACTTGGGCAGGGTGGTGTTAGCTCAGAAGTTAAAGCTATAGATAAGGGATAAATTATGAATAAACCAGGTAACTACAGACAGTTAAACGATGAGCTTGAATCTATTATTGAGCGATTGCAATCAAGCGATCTAGATGTTGATCAGACTATAAAGGAATATCAAAAAGGCATAACTATTGTTGATGACCTTGAAAAGTATTTGAAGTCAGCTCGCAACAAGATAAACAAAATCGGTCAAAAACCCACAAAGACTAAAAAGTAATGGCAGTCCTCTGGTTGGTATTACTGATAGTCTTCATCTTCTGTTTCGCTGCCCTAGTTGTTGGAGCGCCGTATTTACCAACTCTAAATACACAAGTAAATGCTGCTCTTGATCTTGTTGATCTTAGAAAAGGCCAAACACTAATAGAGTTAGGCAGTGGTGATGGTCGAGTTCTTATAGCGGCTGCTAAGCGAGGCATAAACTCGGTAGGCTATGAGATAAACCCAATCCTAGTTGTCGTAAGCTATCTTATAACCATGAGATATAGAAAACAGATAAAAATTGTTTGGGGTAACTACTGGAAGAAACAGTGGCCAGACGCTGATGGAGTATTCGTCTTTCTAATAAGTAGATATATGAGAAAACTTGATAGCTATCTATCTGATTACCCTCATAAGCCAATTAAGCTTGTTAGCTTCGCATTTAAGATCCCGGATAAGAAGATATCTCGATCTGAGGATGGTGTTTATTTATACCAATACAAGTAGCCAAAGTGCTTTTGACTATTTTTTAGTATTGTGCTAGTGTATTGATTATGGATGATCAAAATCAAAACAATCAACAATTACCAACCAATAATCAACAAGGAGACGACCAGTTAAATCCAACACCTAGTCCGGTGGTGGATTCAACCGTGAGTCCTAGTGACGATGTTACTAGTTCTCAAGGTATCGATACTGGTGTAGCTCCGGAGCCAACTGCTCCTACTGATACGGCTGAGCCATCAGTAGACCCAGTTTCAAGTGCACCGGAAATCCCAGCACCAGAAGCTCCAGCTAGCGAACCAGAAGCTAGCGTAGCTCCGGAACCAGCTGTTCCTCCTGTAGTTGGCGGTGAATCCCAAGATAGCTCAGTTTCTGCTGACTCATCTAGCGATTCTCCAAGTGGTCCACTAGGATCCGGCCAGCTTTAGATTGATATTTAGTAATTTCTTCGATACGATTATTGGATGAAGCTTAACCAAGATGGCGGTATTAACGGTGCTGTTATAGCCCTAGTATTTGTCATACTTCTACTAATAGGTGCTAGCAGCTTTGCTTTTTGGGCCTATTCTGGGAGGCAAAACTATAAAAACAATGCTGATCAGCTAATAAGTAAGGCTGTCGGCAGTGCAAAGCAGAAGCAGCAGTCAACTGACGATGCTTCTTTTGCTGTTGCAGAGCAAAATCCGTTGACTCAATACATTGGGCCACAAGCATACGGAACTATTTCTCTGTATTACCCTAAGAATTGGAGTTCTTATGTTAATACGAATTCTGGTGGTGGTTATCCTGTTGATGGTTACTTTTACCCAGGTACATTGCCATCAGTATCAGATAGTGGACAGGTTAACTTTGCACTAAGACTACAGGTTGAGAATAATGCCTATGCAACAGTGTTGCAAACATTTCAGTCTGCTCAGCAGAATGGAAAGGTTACGATTAAAGCTTACTCTCTACCAAAACTACCTAGCGTTGTTGGTGTTGAAGTGACTGGTCAGTTAGAGAATAACCTTACAGGGACACTGATAGTTCTGCCACTTCGATCAACAGCCTTGGAAGTTTGGACCGAAGGTACTGGTTATTTAACAGAGTTTAATAACGATATTTTAGCCAACTTAAGTTTCTCTCCATAGCGGTAGTCGCTACTAAATTGGTGCTATAATACTATTTAGATTAGCGAAAAAAGAGGGTAGCAAATGGATAGATTCGAAGAACCTGATTTAACTGGGTCTTCTTATCTATTGATGCTGAATTTGGCAGAGCAGTTAAAGCTACCATTTATGCAGATTCAAAAACAGGCTGAACTTATTAATATTGGTGGTAGTAAAGAAATATTGTCTATAGAGAACTCAGCTAGTTATGCGCTGCAGCTAATAGATAATTACTTATTAGGACTCAAGTTAAATCAACAAAGAATAGCCTTAGAGCAGGAGCCAGTATCTGTTGCAGCTGTACTTTACGATAGCGGACAGCTACTTAATAATCTGGCCAAGGAATACGGAGTTAAGCTGGAGCTTAATATAACTGGTAAGTATGAGCCAGTAATGGCACACAAGCAGGGGCTTGAGTCAGCTATTGTTAGTCTGGGATCTTCTCTCATTGAAGCTGTAAGTGCGCAGGATAGCCCGAAGTATAGGTTGCAGCTAGCAACACACAGGTGCCGCTATGGCATTGTAGCTGGGGTTTATGCAGATAATCCCGGTCTTACAACAGATTTGCTTAGACAGGGCCGTAAACTGGCTGGTAATGCTAGGCAACCACTACCTAATCTTACTTACTCAGCTGGAGCAGGCATATTTGTAGCCGATAGCATACTAAATGCCATGAGTTTAAGTCTAAAAGCTTCTAGGCATCACAGTTTGTACGGTCTTGGAGCCGTAATGAAGGGTAGTCGTCAGCTACAATTAGTCTAATGGACCAGATACTTATAATTGAGCCAGATAAGCCTCTGGCTAAAACCTATGCGCTAGCACTTAAAAAGGCTGGACATAAGGTTACGGTCGCATCTAACTCTCAAGCTGCAATAAACAAAGCCGATAAGGCTAAACCAAGAGCTGTTGTGCTTGAGCTACAGCTGGTAGGTCACTCCGGAGTAGAGTTTTTATACGAGTTTAGATCATATCCAGACTGGCAAGATGTACCAGTACTAATTCATACCACTGTTCCATACATGGAATTAAAGGACAGTTGGGGACTTTTAAGTGAGCACTTAGGCGTTTCAGGTTATAAATATAAGCCAATGACGAGCTTAGAGGATTTAGTTAAAACCGTAAATCAGTTAGTTTCATCCCGGTGAACGATAAGAAAACTACCAAGGCTATAGTCCTAAAAAGGTTAAATTATGCCGATAGTGATCGTATTATCACGGTTCTAACTCCTGAGTTTGGAAAACTTAGCCTAATGGCTAGGGGGGTTAGGAAAATTAAATCTAAAATGGCTGGTGGCATAGAGTTATTTTCAGTTATTGACGTTGGGTTTATTAGTGGTAGGGGGGAAGTTGGCAGGCTAATCTCGGCTCGTTTAGATGAACACTACGGTAATATCATACATGATATAAATCGTGTTCAATTAGGATACGAAATCTTAAAAACATTCGATAGGAACGTTGAGGATAACGTTGAAAGCGGGTATTTCTATCTGTTATGTCAGCTGCTAAGGCTACTTAATGAAGATTCGGTTTCACTAACGATGCTGGAAATATACTTTAAGTCTCAGCTTTTAGCCTTGGCGGGTCATACGCCTAACTTAGCAACTGACCAAGAAAATAAGCAATTGGAAGAGAAGTCTAAATACAATTTTGATATAAGTTCTATGATGTTAAGCTCCTCTAGTTCTGGTAGATTTACAGCTTCCCACATCAAGCTCCTGCGTCTGATATTTAGCCAAATAGAGGCTCAGAAAGTATTCGGCGTTATGCTAAATAATCATGAAGATACTGACCTCAAGCCAGTAGTGGATGCTATGTTTAGAGCCCATCTTTCGGTATAATTGCGACAAGATGAGTAACTCTTTAGAAGATATTGTAAGTTTGTGTAAGCGCCGAGGCTTTATCTATCAGGGATCAGATATTTACGGTGGGCTTGCTGGTACCTGGGACTATGGACCACTAGGATCACAATTAAAACGTAACATTGTTAACGAATGGCTTAAATTTTTTGTTGATGGCTGGGATGATATGTATCTAATTGATACTTCAATCCTAATGAATCCAAAAGTCTGGCAGGCTAGCGGTCACACTGAAACATTCAACGATCCCTTAGTGGAAGATGTTGAGACTAAAAAGCGTTATCGCTTGGATCACCTACTAGAATCCGCAGGAGTAGAGAACGTTGATAAGATGACATTTGATCAGATGGTTGCCACTCTTAAAGAGAAGGGGATTAAAAGCCTAGACGGGAACCAGCTTGGAAATCCAGCTCAATTTAATCTGTTATTTAAAACATCAGTCGGAGCTATAGAAAATGAAAACTCTGCTGTCTACTTACGTGGTGAGACTGCCCAGGGTATGTTTGTAAACTTCAAAAATATTATCGATAGTTTTTATCCAGATTTGCCCTTCGGTATTGCACAAATTGGGCGAACTTTTAGAAACGAAATCTCACCACGAGACTTTGTGTTTCGAGCAAGAGAATTCGAAATTATGGAGTTTGAGTATTTTATTAAAGCTGAGGAATGGCAAAAAGGCTTTGAAAAATGGCTTAAGGATATGTCTACCTGGTTCGAAAAATTGGGGCTAGATAAGAATAAAATTAAAGAGCATGAAGTTCCTGCCGAGGACCGTGCACATTACTCAGAGCGTACCGTGGACTTTTATTATGACTTTCCTAGTCTAGGTTTTGATGAAATTGCTGGACTAGCTTACAGGACCGATTTTGATCTTAAGAATCACCAAGAACACAGCGGTAAGAATTTGGAGTATAGACCAAAAGACGGTGGTGAACCATTCATTCCTCACGTTATTGAGCCTACTTTTGGAGTAGATCGTCATGTCATGGCAGTACTAAGTAATGCCTACACCGTTGATCAAATTGGAGGTGAGGAACGGATAGTACTTAAGCTACCTGCTAATCTTGCTCCCTATAGAGTAGCTGTTAGTCCTTTGCTTAAAAATAAGCAGGAATTAGTATCAAAAGCTCGTGAAGTTTTTAATGAAATTAAGAGAGTTTATCCAAATACTACCTGGGATGATAATGGGAATATTGGTAAAAGGTATCGTCGCCAGGATGAGATCGGTACTCCTTACTGTATAACTATCGACTTCACAACCCTTGAGGACGCCACAGTAACGGTCCGTGACCGAGATACTACCGAACAGAAAAGGGTAGAGATTCAAAACTTAGCTGCCGCTATCAGTAAAAGCTAACTATTATTGAAGCCCGTAAATACCATTTATATCCATCAGATTAATTATTGACGTCATGCAGTCATGACGCTATAATGTAGATATAATGAAAGCAGTAAATGAGAAGACAACCATTTATCTTGATCCAAAAATCAAGAAAAGCGTTAGATACTATGCGCTTAGGGATGATCGTAGCTTATCCTCTATAATTAATGAGAAACTTTTTGAATATCTAGAGGATATGGCTGATATTGCAGCCCTGGAAGAAGCAAGAAACAGTAGCGAAGACTATATATCATTTGATCAACTAGTAGATGATCTGGGTTTGGACATCAATGCAATACGAAGTAAAGCTCAAATCGAGCGTCAAAAAGCAGCTTAAGAATATTGATAAGAAACAAGTAGATAGAATCTTAGTTAAAATATATCTGCTTAGCAAAAACCCCTTTCCAAAGGGCGTAGGTCATTTAACTGGACGAAAAGCATACAGAATACGCATAGGTGACTATAGAGTCATTTACGAAGTCCATAACAAGCAATTGTTAATACAAGTTATTAGAGTTGGGCATCGTAGAGATGTCTATAGAACCTAGCTATATTGGAGGGCCACCGTGATTACTATATCGACTCAGTTGAGAAAATATAATTTGTCGTCTCAGTAGGTTGGAGGATAATAATGTAATGACTAATTATGATCTACAACCTATTAAATCAACTCAAAGCCCAGTAGGTGAATCGTACGATAATGATGAAACAGATAGGATCGAGAGAGAATTAGAGCTATATGGAACAAAAACACCCCCAGTTGATGCCGTAGCAATTATGGAGAATATAGGCGTTGTTTTAAAAAGCAGAGGTATTATAAGCCCTGATGGTAAGTTTCTCGGCGTTGATCACGCTCTTCAAGCAGGAGAATAAAACAGGTTTATTGGAGGTCCACAGTGATTGTTATATCTACTATAATTCAAGTTGCTTTTGCTTGCAGTGTATCTAAATCTGTTACATAATTCTTCCATTAAGGAGAGATACTATGCCACCACTAAAAGGTATTGATAGAGGTATAAACGGTAATATGCTTAAAGTTCTTGAAGAGAGCGGTCATGGGGACAGAATTGTAGTTATTGACCCCAGCTACAGCGTTCCGGAAGGAGCTAAGGTCATTGACTATCAGGGGGACTCTTCCGCCAGTGCATTAGTTGGCATCTTAAGATTGGTACCAAGTGAGAGTGTGATAACAATTATGGACGCAGACCCTAGTAACGAAGTAAGTAACAGGGCGGGTCTTGAATTTATTAAGTCTCTAGGAGGTGCAGGATTAATGGCTGATCTTGCCACGCCATTACCTCGTTTGACTGAGGATGCTCCTGTAGGTCAAGTTGGTTTCTATGAGCTGGTTAATGGAATAGAAGTGCCAACAATATTTGTTAGAACTAGAGACGAGTTAGCTTATGCTTGTGCAACGTTTATTGTTGGTCATTCACAAGAATAAACCATAAGCATATTGGAGGTCCATCTGGGGCTAGAACTAATATTGCTTATACCAAGCTAAATATTAAATCCAAAATCAATTAGATTTGGTTCATTAGGCCAACTGCTGCTAGCATTACGGCCAAATGACTCAAAGGCAAGCCTTAAAGATTATGCTGTCAGGAAACAATGTTTTTTTAACAGGAGCACCTGGATCTGGTAAAACTCATCTGTTAAATGATTATATTAGATTAGCCAAAAGTCGGCGCTTAAAAGTAGCTGTTACTGCAACTACTGGTATTGCTGCTACACACTTAGATGGTATAACAATTCATTCTTGGGCAGGGATTGGTATCTCGAGTAGTTTAACGGATAAGGCGAAGATAAAGATGACTAAAAACCTAAAATTAGTTAATCGCTATAGGTCAACTGATGTACTAGTTATTGATGAAGTATCTATGCTGGATGGTGCAAGGCTAGATCTAATTAACGAGGTTGCAAAGTTATTAACAGGGAAGAATCAACCAATGGGAGGTATACAGGTCATTTTGGTTGGAGATCTATTTCAACTCCCACCAGTTAGTAAAAATGCTTCGCAGTATATCTTTGAGTCGAGTACTTGGAGTGAGCTTAATCTTAAAATATGCTATTTAACTGAACAGCATCGCCAACAATTAGGGGACGAATTAAATCTAATATTACAGTCAATCAGATCAGGCAAAGTGCGTGAGTCAGAAATGAATGTTTTAAGCTCCAAAATTAGCTCCAGTAAGGTAGCCAATAGCAATGTTTTGAAGTTGTATTCTCATAATTTTGATGTCGATGCGGTCAATGACGCTAAACTAGCGAAGCTTAGCGGTCGAGTTAGGAGATATAAACTATCTATCAAAGGCTCGTCTACTAACACTAAGAAGCTCAAGGATTCAATACTAAGTCCAGAGACTCTAAGTTTAAAAAAGGGATGTCAGGTTATATTCACTGCCAATAACTACAAAGCAGGATATTTCAACGGTGACAGGGGTAGAGTGGTAGATTTCAAAGCCGGTTATCCAGTAGTTAGGCTGCACAGGAGGTTATATATGGTAGTCATGGAACATAACTGGCGAAGTGAAGCTGATGGTATGGTGCTAGCAGAGGCCTCACAGATCCCACTTCGTCTAGCTTGGGCGATTACTATTCATAAAAGTCAGGGAATGAGCCTGGATGATGCTGAAATTGATTTAAGCCGGGCTTTTAGCCCTGGTATGGGCTATGTGGCCTTGTCTAGACTTAGGAATATCGACGGTCTATACTTACTTGGCCTTAATAAAATGTCATTACACGTAGATAGTAAGGTATGTGAATTCGACAGACGCTTGCGTGAACAGTCAGACAAACTAGTGTTAAGATTAATGTAGTAAAGCAAAAGGATATCCTTTGAGAACCAGATTTCGAAAAACCAAATCAGTTTATGCATATATAGATAGCCAGAACCTCAACTTGGGTACGCAACGTATGGGTTGGAAGATGGACTGGCGTAAGTTCAGGCAATTTCTAAGGAAAGAGTACGGAGTTACCAATGCATATATGTTTATTGGTTATATGCAAGAGAACGAATCGTTATATGAGTATATGCATAGCTTAGGCTTTCTTGTGGTATTAAAGCCGACTCTTGAGATACATAACAAGCAGCCCCAGCCGAATAAAGACGGTGAACCATCAAAGGATGGGGATAAAGATAAGAGTACTATTAAAGGTAACGTCGATACAGATATCGTTTTGGCAGCTATGAAGGATATGCCAAATTATTCAAAAGCTATTATCGTATCTGGTGATGGTGACTTCTATAGCCTAATAGAGTACCTGATGGCTAAGCAGAAGCTAGCTTGGGTTATGAGCCCTAATTGGCAGTATTCAACCCTGTTAAAACCGTTTGAGAAATATATTATCAATCTAGACAAATTTAGAGGGCGTTTGGCATATAAGGACAATAAGCCTAAGTGGTCTGGTAATAATGGGCAAAATGGCAACCAGAAAACCTAAAGTAGTAGTTATAGGTGGTGGAACAGGTAGCTTTGCAGTATTAAGCGGTCTAAAGAGCTTGGACTGTGATTTAACAGCCCTAGTTAATATGGTTGATGATGGTGGTTCTACCGGGCAACTTAGAGATGAATATGGTGTCCTACCTCCTGGAGATGTTCGCCAATGCCTGGTAGCTTTGAGTCAGGCACCAGAATCTCTTAGAAGCCTTTTTAACTTTAGGTTCCCAGCAGGCGGTGCACTAGCTGGCCATTCGTTTGGTAACCTATTCTTAAGTGCTATTGAAATGAGGACAAGCAACTTCCTGGAGGCTGTAGAGATGGCCTCAGAAGTATTAAGTATAAGAGGTAGAGTACTCCCCGTTACCACCGAGAAATGCCAGCTTGTTATGACAATTGGAGGCCGTATAGTTGTTGGGCAGAATAAGATAAATGGAGAAGATCTTGGGGGTGTAAGGCCAACTCTGTCTCTTAAGCCAGCAGCCAATATAACTCCTGAAGCAGCAGCCTCCATATCCGAAGCTGATATGATTATTATTGCTCCTGGAAACCTCTATACTTCAATAATTCCTGCACTACTCGTAAACGGTATGACCAAAGAGCTAAAACTAGCCAAAGCTAAAGTAGTTTACCTCTGTAATCTTGTTAATAAACCAAAGAGTACCACTAATTTTAAAGTCAGTGATTATGTAGAGGAGATAGAGAAGGTAGCTGGTAAAGGCGCTATAGATTATGTCTTATACAATGTAGATAATCCTTCTGAAGCTCTTTTAAAGAAGTATGCCAAAGATAATGAATACCCGGTAATAGTTGACGAGGACGTACTTAGAAACGGTCCGTATACTGCAATACCTGGGAAACTACTATCCCATAAGGGTGCTGAGGAAGATATGAACGACGTTCTATTGAAAGAGCGGTCATTACTTAGACATGATAGTAAGGCTCTCACCTCTGTTATCGAGTCAATTATGTATAAAGAACACATAAGTTAACAGGTTTGACTATATAACAAGCTTATGCTATTATTAGCATAGCATGTCAAAACAAACAAACAGGGTCAGCACTGAACTGAAAAGCTATACTGGCAACATAGGGCTAGGCTTCTTATCTGTTGCTACAGTACTTGGGATGCTTAAAATGCCAACACATGCAGACAATCGTTATGTACTGCCTGGGCAATTAGTTAAGGTTCAATCAAGCAATGTAAGTAATACGAATAACCCCATAAGTAGGGAAAGAGAAGATACCAACCCCGAATATGTGAGCTACGGCGAGACGCAAAGAACGCCATCTAGGTCTGGCAAGTACTAAATTATAAAAATAGTGTTCAAAATCTTGTACCTGATAGTTATCCTCTAAAAGCTGTGGATAAATTCTATACCCAAGTTTTATTTACATCTGTTATCGCTGTATCTGTTACATAGGTAATCATAAAAGCAGCAAAAGTCTAGGGTTGAACCCATCTGTGGATAAGTGGTGTCATAAACACTACTTATTTCATATTTAATACTTGTTGTGGGGACACGTGGGGAGTATGCTCAATTCAGTGGGTATTCGTGGGTAGGCCAAAATTAGCCTATTCAGCAAAAAATAAAAAAACCACTAAGTTAAATAGGGATGGCGACAATAGATTATTTCGAACGAAAGCTCGACAGCAAACGGCGGTTATCCATACCGACCGAGCTTAGGCATGAGTTCGCAAGTGGAGTGGTTGTCACCCGCGGCTTTAAAAAGTACCTACACTTGTACCCAAAAGAAGTGTGGGACCAAGAAGTTGAGCCAACTCTAACAGGAAATATCCTAGACGAGGCAACAGCCGATTTGAACGTTCAGTTTAGAACGGGCAAAACGGAGGGGCAGATAGACCTTAAACAGGGTAGATTCAGTCTGGAACAACACCTCTTGGACTATGCCGAAATAACACATAACGTTGTAGCCATCAGAGCCGGTAAGTATTGGCGACTGATAGCTAACTAAAGCACATTAACAATTCAATCAGTTAGTTAACGCTCCCTCGAGGTTAGCTAATCGACAGTCAATAAGTGGAACAGGATAGGTAACCACTATAAAAAACCTTGCACATTCTTTAAAAACACCTCCCAAAACTCCACCTCACACATAAGTCTCTCTATTGACGAATGGGCTAGTAAGAAGTTTCTTCTTACATGACTATTTGTCCCTAAAAACAAAAACATAACAAAAAACAAAAAATTGGCTGTTGATTAGGTGACCTTGTAAAAACAAAAACAAGCAAAAAGGATACACCAAAATAAAAACCAAAACAAAAAACAAACAACATAGCCCAGTTTTGCTAAATGAAGTATTAAACACACTTGACCCTAAGAAAGGTGATAGTTTACTTGATTTGACAGCTGGTTATGGTGGGCACTCCTCGGAGATAATAGCCAAAACTATTAGACCCGATTTGGCAGTCTTAGTAGATCGAGATGGACAGGCGATAGAGGAATTGAATAGTATATTTGGTTCTAAAGTTCAAATTGTTCATAAAGATTTCTATTCAGCAAGTCAGGAGTTAACCGCAGCCAATAAACAGTTTGATCTAATTTTGGCAGATCTAGGCGTATCGTCACTGCACCTTAACGAGGGAAGTCGTGGATTTTCGTTCCAGCAGGATGGGCCTTTGGACATGCGAATGGACCAAGGTCAGAAACTTACTGCGGATACGATAATAAATACTTTTTCCAAAGAGGAAATTGCCCACATCTTAAAAACTTACGGGGAAGAGCCAAAGGCTTTAATGATCGCCGATACCATCATTAGGAATCGGCCCATAAAATCAACAGCCGAGCTCTCCGCTTTAGTTTCAGCTGTTTATGGTGGATATAGCCGCCATCATCCAGCGACTAAAACCTTTCAGGCTTTAAGAATCGTGGTCAACGACGAGTTAAAACTTTTAAGCAACAGCCTACCACTGTGGCATAAGCTACTAGCACCGAACGGAAGAATGGTGATTATCAGCTTTCATAGCCTGGAGGATAGGATTGTTAAACAGTTTTTTGCAGAGCATAGCGGTGATCGCTATGATGCTACATTAAAACTCCTCACTAAACATCCTATCCACGCCACCTCCAATGAAATAGACCATAATCCACGTGCTAGAAGTGCAAAACTTCGAGCCGTAGTGAAAATAAAAAGAAAGGGAGAAGCTCAAAATGCCAATTCAGGTTAAAAGCAGATCCCGTACATACAAGGTAAAAGTTAGAGTAATTTAACTTTTACTGAGTATTAGGCCTAGCTTAGAAGTTTTCTTCTAGGCTAGGCACCAAAACAAATATAAAAACTAAAACAAAAAGAACATATGACATATTCCTCAAGCCTAGCCATGAATCGCACACGCTATTCTGGTCGCAACAAAAACTCGGTTAGTTTTGCGATTACCAATCGTAAGATCGGACCGGTTAGCAATACTATTATTTTGGTAGTGCTAGCTTGCTTATTGGGTCTTATCTATCTGACACAGGTAACTAAGACAAATACCTATGGTTATCAGATAGAAGGTTTGCAAACCCAACAGCAACAACTAGAAAGTCAGAAGCAAAATCTAGAAGTGGCTCAAGCTCAGCTTCAGTCACTAGGACGTGCACAAAATAGCTCAGTAGCTAAGTCTATGGTCGCCGTTACTCCAAGTGCGACACTAACACAGTAATAATCTGTTATTAGTAGCTTTGCGAGTATAATATATGCTAAATGAGTCCGAAAAATACAAACTTCAAAATAAGCTCTATTAAACGTATCCGTATATGGTACGGATTACTTATTCTTGTTGTTGCAGTTTTTGCAATTAGACTCTTCTACGTCCAAATTATCAAGTATTCACAGTATAAGAACGCAGCCCTGACTGATCAGCTAAAACAATATCAAATACCAGCTAACAGGGGTTTAATAGAAGCTGAGGACGGTAACCAGGTAGTACCTGTAGTACTTAATCAGACTCTGTATACTCTTTACGCTAACCCACAGTTTATTAAGAAACCGGATAATATTGCCACTAAGATAGCTGGTGTTATAGGAGGTAGTACGTCTACCTATTCTAGTGAAATGGTTACTCCCGGCAAGCAGTACATAATATTGGCTAAGAAATTAACTCAATCTCAAAGTAATAAGATACTAAGCTACAAAATACCTGGGATTGGAACTGAAGCTCAGGATTATAGGACTTATCCTGAGGGTAGTTTAGCCTCTCAGGTGCTGGGTTTTGTAAATAACGATGGTAGTGGCGAATATGGTGTAGAGCAGGCTTTAAATAGTGAGCTATCCGGCACACCTGGTCAAGTCAAGGCGATTACGGATGCTAGTGGTGTACCGTTAGCCGCAACTAAAGGCAATGTTGAGAAAGCACCTACAAATGGTAAGAACGTCGTATTAACTATCAATTTGGGCATGCAGGAACAGATGGAGCAGATATTGGCTAATGAATATAAGAAGACCAATTCTCAAGGATTGAGTGCCATAATAATGAACCCAAACACAGGGCAGGTTGATGCTATGGCGAATTATCCTACATATAATCCAGCCAACTATCAGAGTGTAACTAATCCAGAGCTATACCAGAATGCGGCAGTTACAAATGATATTGAACCAGGGTCTACAATGAAATCTCTAACAGTACCAGCGGCATTAGATCAGGGAGTTGTCCAGCCTAATACTACTTTCTATGATCCTGCTCACTGGGTAGTTGATGGCTTCAATATTACGGATATAGAACAAGATGGTGGGCCTAGGCAACAGAGCATATCATCGATCCTATCTCTATCGCTTAACACTGGTGCTGTTTGGCTTCTAATGCAAATGGGGGGTGGGCAGATTAATCAGAAAGGCATTGAGGCCTGGTATAACTACATGGTTAATCACTATAGGCTTGGTCAGCGAACAGGTATTGAACAGGGTTATGAATCACCTGGCTATGTACCTAAGCCAAATATCTCAAATCCCAGTATTGATTTAACCTATGCTAATTCAGCTTTTGGCCAAGGTGTGCAGTTAACAGCTTTGCAGCTGGCAGCTGCTGACTCAGCCGTTCTAAACGGTGGAACATATTACAAACCTACACTAGTAGATAAGGTCATTAGTCCGGATGGTCAAGTAACGGTTAATAATCCTAAAGTTGAAGGTAGGGATGTAGTAAGCCCACAAGTAGCTAAGGCTATGGAGCCACTTCTTGAAAATGTTGTTACTACTTATCTAGGGGAAGGTTTTGGTTATATGAACTTCCCATCACAATATATTGTCGGTGGTAAAACTGGTACTGCTCAGATAGCTCAACCTGGCGGGGGGTATGACCCCAATACATATAATGGTACATATGTTGGCTTTGTAGGTGGTAATAAACCGCAGTACGTAATCGATGTCTTTAATACCAAGCCTAATGTCCCGGGTTATGCCGGTTCCTACGGTGGACAGCCTGTTTTTGCTGATCTAGCCCATATGTTAATAAATGAGGGATACGTATCCCCTAAGACTAATTAGTAACAGATGGTATAATCATAAGAAAATAATTATGAATTCAACAGTACATTTTACAATTTCAAACCACGTCCTAGTACACATAGTGGCATTAGGACTAGCTAGCTTCCTATTAAGCATGCTGATTACGCCGCTGTTTACGACTCTGGCGTACAAATATAAGTGGTGGAAGAAGCCAAGATCAGAATCATGGTCTGGTGGTGAAGCAACAGTTTATAAAAAGCTACATGCCGCAAAGCATCGACGCAATATTCCCAATATGGCGGGTAGCATATTTGTTATCAGCATTGCTCTAGTAACTCTTGCAGATAATCTTCAACGTAGTCAGACATGGCTACCGCTAGCGGGTATGGTTCTTGCAGGCTGTATTGGTCTAGTCGATGACATCATGAATATACGTGATCTTAAAAGCAAAATTGCTGGTATGAAGGCTAAGGTTAAATTTAGTTTATATAGTGTAGTTGCGCTAGCCGGTGGCTGGTGGTTTTACGACAAACTTGGGGTTCACTCTATATATCTTCCATATTTCCACGACATAACCCTAGGTGTGGGAGTTATTTTAGTATTTTGGCTGGTAGTCATGGCTACAGCTAACTCAGTTAACATAACTGATGGACTTGATGGTCTTGCAGGAGGCCTTTTAACATCTTCCTTTACTGCTTATGCAGTTATTGCCGTAGTTGAGCATAAGTACGCTCTAGCGGCTTTCTGTATAACTGTTATTGGTGCATTGCTTAGCTACACTTGGTTTAATATCTTTCCGGCTAGGTTCTTTATGGGTGATGTGGGTTCCTTTGCTCTTGGTACGGCTTTAGGTATTATTGCCATGCAAACTAATACTATATATGTGCTACCTATTATTGGACTTGTCTATGTAATGGAGACTGGCTCAGTAATTATTAACCGTACTTCAAAGAAACTGCGGCATGGTAAGAAGGTCTTTCTATCCTCGCCAATACATCATCACTTTGAGGCTATAGGTTGGCCAGAGACGAAGATTACTATGAGATTTTGGATATTAGGTCAGGCCGCTACATTCCTAGGCCTGATAGTGTTCTTTATAAGCAGGGCACATTAATGGACAAGTTGGTTCGGCGCCCTAGGTATCAGAGTGAGTCTGTAGGTAATAATCTTGGCCGGCGACATAAGCCAGATTACTGGCTTGTTATTATTTGCGGAGTTTTACTTCTTATTGGCGTGATAGTTGTCTATGCTATCGGTCCAGCTTTGCAAACCACTACTCATTTGAGCTCAGGCTATTACACCTCAAGGCAACTGCTAGCAATTCTATTTTGCGTAGTGGCTTTTTTCATAACCTCTTCTATACCAATCACTACTTGGAGACGTTATTACAAACCAGTGGGTTTGATTGCTCTGGGTGCAACTCTACTGGCAATAGTCTTGCCAGTTAATCCATCATATCCTGCTCACCGTTGGGTACGACTTGGTGGACTGTCTTTTCAATCTGTTGAGCTGGTTAAATTTGCAATAATAATCTGGCTAGCTATGTTCCTAGCAGATGCCCTTACAAAGGGCACGATTACTAATTTTAGAAAGACCCTATGGCCCATTTTAATAGCACTAGGAGCAGTTGGCGTGCTTGTAGCTGGAGCTCAAAGTGACCTAGGTTCTATGGGAGTAATCGTGGCATTAATGGCTACCATGGCATATGTTGCCGGTTTGCCCTTAAAGAAGATAGCCTTAATAGGTTGTATTATTGTTGCTGGCCTAGTTCTAGCTATATCGGCTATACCATATAGACGGGCTCGTCTAGAGACCTATTTACACCCGTCATCTAACTGTCAATCATCTAGTGGCTATCAGGCCTGTCAGGCATTAATCGCTGTTGGTTCTGGTGGTTTATTTGGTTTAGGACTAGGGCATAGCGTACAGGCATATGGCTATGAGCCAGAGGCAGATAACGACTCAATCTTCGCTATTTACGCTGAAACATTTGGTTTCTTTGGTTGCATTGTTCTACTGGCAATTTTCGCAGCATTGTTTAGTAGGCTTAAGAATATAGCTGAACGGGTTGACGATGACTTCAGCCGACTGATTGTTATAGGTGTCCTAACCTGGCTAAGTATTCAAACAGTTATTAATGTCGGCGCTATGATCGGACTGTTGCCACTTAAAGGTATTACTTTACCGTTTATTAGTTATGGTGGAACGTCGATAGTATTTGCGGCCGGTGCCATTGGTGTAGTATTTCAGATATCCAGATATACTTCTCATAGGGCACCAGATATAAGTAGTAATAGTAGCGATAACGATAGGAGGCAGGACCATGACAATCGTCTTAACGGGCGGCGGGTCAGGGGGGCATATCACCCCGCTCCTGGTAGTCGCAGCTGAATTAAAGAGACAGAACCCTGACGTAAAAATCATATATGTTGGTCAGAAAGGTGATCATTTTGCTGATTTGCCTAAGGAAGATCCAAATATCTCGGCAGTATACAAGGTAAGGGCAGGGAAGTTTCGAAGATATAACGGAGAAGGTCTCAAGCAGATACTAGATATCTCCACATTATTTAAAAATGTGCGGGATATGGTATTTATATCTATAGGTTTGGTGCAGGGCTACTTCTTAATTAAAAAGTTAAAGCCTGATTTAATCTTCTCTAGAGGTGGATATGTCAGTGTACCTGTCTGTCTAGGCGCCAAACTAAACGGGGTAGGGTATATTACTCATGATTCTGACCCGATCCCTAGCCTAACTAATAGAATTATTGGCCCAGGTGCCAAACTTAACCTTGTTGCTCAACCCAAGGATATTTATCCATACAAAAAAGATAAAACTGTCACTACAGGCATACCAATTAGCAGATTGTTTGTAAGGGTAACAGAGAAGGTTAGGGTAGCCTATAGACAAAAACTGAACGTAGACCAGAAAGCTAAAATGATTTTTGTTATCGGCGGTGGGCTGGGAGCGAGATCAATTAATGAGGCATTTTACGATATATTACCAAATATGATGTCAGAATTTAAGGATCTCAGAGTCGTACATATAGTCGGTAGGATTAATGAAGAGCAAACCTTAGAAGCTTATAAAGAAGTATTAAGTGGAGAGCAAGCTCAGCATATTGAAGTCTTATCTTTTACAGATAAGGTCTATATGTATAGTGGTGCTGCGGATCTAGTAATTACTAGAGCTGGAGCTACAAATTTGGCTGAGTTTGAGACTCAAGGTGTAGCTTGTATAGTCATTCCAAGCACCTCCTTGGTTGGTGGGCATCAACTTAAGAATGCCGACATACTTAAGGATAATCACGCAGCTGTAGTAATTAGAGACGAAGAACTAAAAGAAAACCCACATAGTCTAGCAAAACAGATAAGCTTATTGCTTAGAGACCCTCGTAAGCGACAGCAGTTAGGCGACGAACTTACTAAGTTTGCTCATCCTAATGCTGGTGAGGAAATAGCCACTTTGATTATCAAAACAGCTGAAGGCAAGTAATGGCACTACTTAGAAAAAAGCAGCCTAAACTTCGTGAGACTGGTGCTCCACCAAGGAGGAATATTAGAAGTTACTCCTATCATAATGTTAGAAATGAGCAGGATCTAACTCTCGGTAGAAACATAAAACAAGCTAGTGTTAAGACCGTACATAGCGCCAGAAAGCTTTGGCTAGAAAAGTTTGGGCTCATTATCCTAGCTGTAGCCGTAATCATATCTCTTATTAGCATTTTATATTTATCTAATACTCCAAACGTCATACTCCAAGGCAATTCAAACGACCCGGTATTCTCAGACTACAAGAGTTCAGTTCAGTCTACAGCTACCAAACTACTGGCTAGCTCTATATTGAATTCTAATAAGATTACTGTTGATACTAGAAAAGTACAGTCAGTCCTGCAGACAGATTACCCAATGTATAGCTCCGTATCTATAACTCTACCCCTTATAGATCACCATGCAGTTATATCTTTAATTCCAGCTCAACCGGCTGTTACGCTTACCGATACCGCAGGTAGTTACTTGCTGAACGAAAACGGACAAGTAATGGAGCGTAATAGCTCTATGACAGCTTACATAAAGCTAAAACTTCCTACCGTTGCTTACAATAGTGGTCAATATGTGAATATTGGACAAAAGGTACTAACAACTCAAGAGGTTCAGTTTATCCAAACTATAGTATATGAGTTGGGTGTAAAGGGTGACGTAGTAACAACTATGAGCTTGCCTCAGGGTACATCAGAACTTAATGTCAATCTGTTAAATAAGCCATATTATGTTAAGTTTAACCTACAGGATAACGATGGACGCCAGCAGGCAGGCAGCCTACTAGCTACCCAACACTATCTACAGACACAGAATACGATTCCTAGCCAATATATAGATGTTAGAACTGATGGTAGGGTATATTACCAGTAATAGGGTAGATACCCTAGAGGAGCGAGCGATAAAGTTTGTAGGACTTTCGCCTAGATGATTCGGATAGCCTAGGACTTTTAATCTAAGCCCCCTCTCACCTCACCCCTCTAGTTCGTAAATTGTTCACATACTGTATATTTATATAACTTACAAAAAACATATATAAGCATATGCATTTAGGCAAATGTCAAATTTTATGAAAATAGGCCAGAAAGGGAGGGGACTAAAAAATATAGAGACATATGCAAGAAAAGTATAATTTCACGACATACCTGTGGAAAAGTCAAATAGTGTTATATCTCACTTAGCAGACCATACGGGCTATTAGGGTTATAAATACTTGGATCGTGTACAGCCAAGGCCTAGGTGGCTTATAGTAGAAGCGAATAAAGAAAGTGACTACAACTAATTAAATGAGTAATAACCATAACCAGGTATTTAGTCCCCTGCAGGAGGGGTACAGTTAATCATCTTTAACCCATATATTAGAGTCGCAAAAGATATATTGTGCGACATAGAATTTATCTATTCCTATAGCTCTCTGCACCACGTGGATCCTATGTATATTTTAAATTCTCCACTGCTTTTTTGATTTTGCTATTGCTCTACTCTATTACTACAGGTAGCCTACTGCTTTATATGTATTTGTAGCCCTATACCTACTGGCGCCCCTATTGATAATATGTTCGTATTTTGTACTTATTTACTAAGATTGTAGATTTACGGCTAGATGTTCTGCGAGAGTAGCGAATACCTCTTCAGTCTTAGTCAACTCTGCACCACCTTCTCTCTTGTCAATAAGGGGTGCAGTGGCTTCCAATACTGAACCAGCTCTTACAGCAAATAAAATTGTGTAAGCAATCTTAGTGACGCTAGCGGTAATCTTTTTTGTATGGGCCTCTTCATGTTCCGGAATATGAAGCGAACGTCTAGATACTGCTTCCACAATGCCACCATATGGGTCTGGGGTGTATAGTATTAACTTGGTATCAATATCTTCACCAAATCCGTAGAACTTCCTATCCTTTGATTGTATAAGCGAGCTAAATGCTCTAGATACATTAGATGAGCTGACATCTGGTTCAACTGTAGTTCCATAGTCATCAAATGCTTCTTTTAGCATGAAGTGATCTGGTGATGTAATGCTAGCGAACGGCTGTTCTATATGATGATGGTCGTTTCCACCATTGTTCATAAGTACTACAGTTATAGATATACCACCTAGTTTTTGAGCTAATTCTGCATGCTCTTCGGGAGTAAATACCTTAAGCTCGCCATCAACTAATAAAGCACCGTTTATATATTCACCGTCTGCCATAAGCTTTTCTTATTCAGCTAATTCGTAAGTAGCTTTTGCCACTCTCTTGAATTGTGATTTACCTTGTAGGTTAAGTAGGATAGTTGTTTCTTTTACGAAACGACTCTTTAGAACTCGTTTAACGATTTCATCACGATGTAGTGGTTCGCTAGCTTCTTTTAGTACTTCAGCGATGATGTCGGCAACTGTACCCTTTTGGTAGCCCCACTCTTTAAGTGCGTAGATGCCTCGACCAATTAGTACGAATCTCTTGTCTTTAATAAGTTCGTTGTGAATAGCTTGGGTAGTAACATCCTTACGCTTGAAATCACTCTCTTTAATAGCAGCAGCAATCTCGTTAAAGTGCATGTGCTTGCCGTTTTCTTTAAGGATAACGTAGATCTTGTCTCTAATGTTCTTAGGGTTAACCATTGGCCATTTTACTAGGCCCCAGTGGTTGTTTAGGGTAGCAAGTTGCTTTGATACACCGGCTAAAGCTTGAGCCTGTTTCTGATCACTGACGCCTGCACTCTTAGCTATAGCGTCAATCTTTTTTGGTTCACCAAACTTAGCAATGGCTGCAATTATGCTATCAACGCTGGACTTTATAGTCTTCTCATCAAAAGCAGACTTAGCAGCTACGGCTGGATAATAATAATCGTCCTCAGTAATAGTAACTAGATTTGGACTTAACTCAGACAAGAAGCTAACACGAGACTGCTCTTCCCTGTTGCTGTCCTTAACTAACATATCTGTTAAAGCTGAGATTTTAGCAATATTGCCTACTGTCTCTAGTTTAGTTAGAACCATGGCTTCAAAGTCAGCAATATGAGGCAATTTGCCCTGCTCTGCTGATTGCTTTAGGCGGCTAACAACTGATTTCTCGAGCTGTCTTACCCGCTCTCTTGTAATACCGAGTGATTCACCAATCTGCTCTAAGGTCTCTTTACGGTCAAATAGACCAAAACGCTTAGCAACTATTTCTCGTTCTCTTTCTCGCTCAATAGTGGAGAGAATGTCGTTCGCTAATTGTTCTGTGGACAAACTGGAATCAGTCTTTGTTGGTGACATATTTGGTTCCTATAACTTATAAAACTTTAAGATTTATATATAATTATACAATCTTAAATTAGTTACGTCAACTCCATTTCTATCTAAAAATATTGTAGCACATTAATGACTAGCCTGCATACTCTTGTTTTAAAAACGTTAGCAAGTCATAGCCTTTACTAACTAGCAAGATATTACTTCTTATATTTCGTCTTTTTTGCCAGTATTTCTTTAGCTTCTTTTTCAGTTAACTTCTTAGGATCCAGCTCTTTAGAGAGTCTGGCATTCTTTTTACCATCTGTAACGTATGGACCATATGGACCATTTAATATTTTAATACCACCCGGAAACTCGTTAATGTTACGCTCAGCTATCTTCTTCTTTTGTAGGTCATACTTCTCTATAGCTTCCTTCTCTGTGATAGTAAAAGGATCAAGTGGTTTTATAGATATAAACTGCTTCTCTATCTTTATATAAGGGCCAAAGCGACCAATATCTGCCGTAATTACCTTACCATCTTTAGTCTTACCTACTTCTCTAGGTAGAGATAGCATTGTAAGAGCTTGATCTAGGGTTACATTATCTATAGTAGTGTTTGCTGGTAGTGGTGCAAAAGCTGGCTTTTTATCCTTATCCTCAGCGTCACCTCTCTGTATAAGTGGTCCGAAACGACCAAGTCTGGCATATACTGGCTCTCCTGTTTCAGGGTCATCACCTAGTAATCTAGCTTTAGCCACGTCACTTCTGGATATCTTATCCGTTTTCTCAACTAGCGGATGAAAATCTGTATAGAATCGTTTGAGCATTTCTTCCCACTGCTCTTTACCATCGGCAATGTTATCGAAATCCTCCTCAACTTTAGCTGTGAAGTCGTAATCTACAATTTGTGGGAAGTACTCAACTAAGAAGTCGGTTGTTAACTCAGCAACGGGGGTTGGTATGAGCTTAGACTTATCTGCACCGGTGATTACTGTATCCGTCTGCTCTTTTAGCGTGCCATTTGCTATTTCGGCAATCCGGACCTGTCTTTCACTGCCTTCTAGATTAGTTTTCTCGACATATCCTCTGGTTTGAACTGTGGATATAGTTGGTGCGTAAGTACTTGGCCTTCCTATGCCTAGCTCCTCGAGCTTTCTAACTAGCGATGCTTCGCTGTATCTGCCACGAGATCTTGAGAAACTTTCGGTAGCAGTAACTTTAAGACATTTAAGCTTTTGACCAACCTTTAGTTCTGGTAATAGGCTATCTTCGGCGGACGTACCGTAAACTTTGATAAAACCATCAAATCTTAATACTTCACCTTTGGCTATAAATTGTTCCTTAGGCTTATTGGATATATCTATCCTCACCTCTGTACGTTCAAATTCGGCTGGAGTCATTTGTGAGGCTAGCGCTCGGCGCCATATTAGGCGATATAAGTTGTTCATTTGCTTATCGCCTTCTACGGATTGTTTTTTAAAGTCAGTTGGTCGTATCGCTTCGTGGGCTTCCTGAGCACCAGCCTGCTTTGTCTTATATTGCCTAGTCTTAGAGTATTGCTTGCCATATTCGTCTGTAATGTACTTTTCAGCAGCACTAATAGCCAGCTGGGATAGTAGTGTGCTATCTGTACGCATGTAGGTAATATCTCCATTTTCGTAGAGCCTTTGGGCTAGAGTCATTGTTTGTCTGACTGAATAACCTAGTCTCCTTGATGCCTCTTGCTGTAAGCCTGATGTAGTAAACGGAGGACCTGGGTTTCTAACAGATGGTTTCTGAGCTATATCACTTATTGTGTAATCTGAACCTTTGGTGCCCTCAAGCCAGGTTATAGCCTTAGCATAGTCCTCGATTTGGCTATTAAGCTCGGCACTAAACTCTTGCTTAGGGTCATCAAATAATGCGGTAATTTTAAAGGTACTTTTAGTCTGGAAGTCTCGAATTTCCCTCTCTCTATCAACAATTAGCCGGACAGCTACAGATTGAACACGGCCCGCACTCAAGCCACTGTGGATCTTCTTCCAAAGTACTGGGCTAAGTTCATAGCCTACTAGACGGTCTAGGATTCTTCTGGCCTGCTGAGCATCAACTAACTTTATATCAATAGTTCTAGGATTATTTATAGCAGCCTCTATTGCTGGCTTGGTAATCTCATGGAAAACAATTCGTTTAGTCTTATTAGTATCTAGATCTAGAGCTTTAGTTAAATGCCAAGCAATAGCTTCGCCTTCCCGGTCTTCATCGCTTGCTAGCCAGACTTCCTTATTCTTAGCGGCTTTCTTTAATAAGCTAACAACCTTTTTCTTATCTGCACTGACTTCATAACTAGGCTTAAAGTTATTTTCAACATCTATATTAAGACCTTTCTTAGGAAGGTCTCTAATATGTCCAAAGCTACTCTCAACCTCGTAGTCACTGCCTAGAAATTTGGCAATGGTACGGGCTTTGGCTGGACTTTCAACAATAACTAAATTCTTGGCCATAGTAATACACTTAATCTCATTTAAACCTATATTGCAAATGCTATTTCGAAAAATACAGCTTATGTATTTTGTAGCCGACCCATATCCCTACGAAGCAACCGAGTATACCTAATAATATGCTCCAACCGCCTAACCAGTTGCCCTTGTCTATCTCCTGCCCTAGCCAACTGAACAGGCTACTATATATAAGAATACCAAGGCTAATCATACGTTTCACTAATGCTTAATATAACATAAGCGTAAATCTATACTAAAATAGGCATTTGCTATTTAATCTATTTTAGTAACTAGTATTGACATAATGTAATGTTTTTGTTAAAATAGCAACTCGTGAGTCTTAAATGACTCAAGTACCTTTACCCCATCTAACAAATGTTAGATTGTTTTAGAGCGAAAAATAAGTTGTTACCCTCCACTTATCTTTAACAAAACGCTCTAAAACAAACTAATCCCTTTAAACTCCCGCTTTCAAGTGAGCCTGAATGGTGACCCCTCGGGGTCGACGGAGGCACTATTTAAATATATTTAGCCTCTATGTTTCACCGGGATGGGTTGAAGGGTTAGGAGATAACTTCGGTTGTCTCCAAAAAGAGACTTCGGCGGTGCCCACCCCCTCCGGAGTCTCTTTTTATATGATAAAAGTTCTAGTATCGCTAGGTAGAGGATTACCGCTAAATATATGTTCGCTTAGGATAGCGTTAACTTCCTTATGCAGAGCTGGTATATGGCTAGCTTCCTCTTTAGGGAAGGACTTTAGAACAAAGTCTTTAGAATCAATACTAGCTGGTTTCTTTGGGCCAATACCCACCCTTATGCGTCCGTAGTTTTCACTACTTAGGGCCTCAGATATAGACTTAATGCCGTTATGGCCAGCGTCACTACCGCCTACTCTTGATCTAATCTGACCAAAGTTAATATCTAGCTCATCATGTATAACTACTATGCTATCTGGGTGTATTTTATAAAAGTTGGTTACGGCCGCTACACCCTCACCACTGTTATTCATAAAGGTAGTTGGCTTAATGACCATAACTCGCTTGTCTGACATCTGAGCTATGTTTATCTGGCACTTTAGATCTTTTTTAATATGCCAGCCTTGGAATTCATCCTGACTCTTGCAGAACTGCTCAACGCAGCTAAAACCAATGTTATGTCGAGTCGAATCGTACTCTTTGCCGGGGTTGCCTAGTCCTACTATTAAGATGGTACTGTTCATGCCTACAGTGAAGAATTGTGCAGGGTTATCGAATTGTGGTCGCTTTGAGAGCCAAGACATACTTAGAAGTATCCTGAACTTAGCGGTGATCAGTCAAGTTATTTATCTGGTTTAGTTGGTGATACACCGTGCTTATGGCTAACATGCTTCTCTATAAACCACAATTGGACGGGTGTACCACTAAAGTCGTACTGACGTCTAAAGCGTTTTTCTAGGTAGCGTCTATAGCTAAAATGGATATATTTTGTATTAGAGCCGAATATTTTAAAAGCTGGTGTAGGGTTGTCTGTTTCTTGAGTCATGTAGTTTAGTTTAGGGTTTCTGTTCTTAAGACCGGCTGGTGGTTGATGGGAGATAGCCTCAACTAGCCACTTGTTGAGTGAGCTAGTAGTTATTCGTTTTGCCCTAGTGTTATATATCTCAAGTGCTAGTTCGAATACTTTTGTGACGTTTTGGCCGGTTACTGAGCTAGTAAATATTAGTGGTGCCCACGGAACGAAATCAAAATTGTTAGCAATGCCGGCAGCTAGGTCATCTCTTGTAAATGGATCTTTCTCCTCAACAATGTCCCACTTAGACACCACAAGTATCAGGCCTTTACCAGCTTCTTTAATTAAGCCCGCTAGTCTTAAGTCCAGGCCTACGTTTAATTCGCTATTGTCCATAACAAGTAAACAAACGTCAGATTGCTCAATAGCACTTATTGTTCGAAGGACACTAAACTTTTCAACACCGACCTCGACCTTACCAGGTCTTCTTACTCCAGCGGTGTCCATAAGCTCAATGTTGTGGGTGTGATACTTAACTACCGTACGGTTAATATCTCTAGTTGTACCAGCTCGATCAGATACTATGGCCTGTTGTTTCTTGGCTAGTGAATTAAAGAGATATGATTTACCAACGTTAGGACGGCCAATGATCGATAGCTTTATGCCATCCTCTTTCGTTTTCCTTATAGTTAGATTTGGTAACACATCGATTATCTTATCTAGTAGCTCGCCTATGCCCTTGCCTTGAGTAACGGATATAAGGACGTAGTCATTGATACCAACTTTATTGAAGTGGTTAACTTCCGCTCCTTTAGCCTTGTCCATCTTATTAACAGCTAGAATTACTGGTTTCCTACTCCTAAGAGCAACATCCACTAGCTTTCGGTCGTCATCGTTAATGGGTACATCGGCTTCGACCATGACAATAATGACATCGGCACTTTCAACGGCCATATATATCTGTTCTTGGATTGTAAACTCAAAGTCATCCTCTGGATCTTTAAGCCCGGCAGTATCAACTAGCCAGAACTCATGTTTGCCCCAATAGGCTTTAGACATCAGGCTATCTCTAGTTGTGCCGGCTTCTCTAGCGATAATTGCCTCTCGGCTATTTAGGACATAGTTATATAAGGAGGACTTTCCTACATTAGTCCTGCCAACAATTGCAACTATTGGTGTGCGTTCAGCCATTACTTTAATTTTAACAAAAGCTAACTAAGTGTTAACTTCTATATACTCTCCTACTTTTAAGTTACCTAACTTATATTTACCAAATTCGGTTCGGTTGAGTTTGATTACGGTATAGTCTAGAGCCTCGAATGTTCGCCTAATCTGACGATTACGACCTTCTTTTAGGATCACTACTAGACTGTTGTCGGAAGATTTACTTACAACCATTCTACTGATACCGTCCTCTAGCTTAACACCTTGAGCTAAATGTTGCCTAATATTTTCAGCTGGGGGTTTATCTAATTTGACCTTATATACCTTGTCTTTATTAAAACTGGGGTGAGCCAGACTCTGAACGAGGTCGCCGTCGTTACTAAGTAACAATAGCCCTGAGGAGTCTTTATCATAGCCTGCCTATTGGGTTGAGATTTGTATATTTACTTGGTAGCAATGAATAAATTGTTGGGGCTCCCTGCCCATTTTTACTAACAACATAACCGACTGGCTTATTTAACATTATGGTGGTCGTTTCTTCTGGTAGGCTCAGAATTTTATCATCAAGAGTTACTACTTGGCTTGTGGTTACATCTTGAGCTGTTTTAGCGGTAATACCGTCAACTTTGATACGGCCTGCCTCAATTAGCTTATCGGCACTAACGTCTGCTTTGATCGCTAGCAGTAGCAACATATTTATTAATACGCATATATAGTTTTAAGTATAGCTAAGAGAATCTATAAAGCGACACTATTAGGATCTGTGGCACCTGTTGTTCCAGGGCTAATTATAGAATTAGTCGGTGCTGGAGCAGTATCGGCAGCTGACATTGTTGGAGCAGCTTCTGGGCTTGGCTCAGGAGTACTCGAAACAATTTCTTAGCCTTTTCTTTTTCTAATAATTCATTAAGAGTCGGCTTGTTATCGGTGTCTGGAATCGGTTTGGATTATTTTCTTACCTGTAGGTTGGGAAGAAGAGCTTGGAGCAGCACTCTCTCCGTTATCTGCAAAATTCTTAATCTGAGATTGAACTTCACTTTCCTCTGTTTTCTCTGGCTCTGCTATGGCAGTACTTGGCGGTGGAGTAGCGGCAACTGGTTCTGGCGTTGTTACTGGTATAGCAGTTACTGTAGGAGCTGCCGGCTCTGGCAACGCTAAGGTCTGGTGGCGGAGGTATATTTACAGTCCCAACGGTTGGTGGAGGTGCGGCTGGAGTTGGTGGTTCTAGCGTAGCTGGAGGCGTTGTTGTCGGTGGTCCTCCTGCCTGTGGCGTAGAATTCATAGTTGGCATGGTTGCATCAACGGTTTTGTACCTACGTTTAGTAGCCCGTTGGCTTCATTACTATATCCTCAAGAGTAACTTGGGATTTTACTAGATAACGGTCGGCACCTAGCTTAGTAGCTCTTTGTTGATCATCGCTTTGGCCTAAAGCAGTTAACATTATCACCTTGACGCCTCGTAGACTGTCGGTGTTACGAAGTATATCCAGCATCTCAAAGCCACTAATCTTTGGCATCATGACATCAGATATAATAAGATCAGGCTTTTCAGCCTTAGCTACAACAAGATCTTCCTCACCGTCATGAGCGGCTACAATAGTGTAACCCTCGGCCTGAAGCCTGGCTTCATAGATTTCTCTTAGATTGTTATCATCTTCGACGAGTAGTATTTTTGGCATCTGTAATCATTAACCCTTACGCTTAAAAATATTGTATCACGTTATTGTTAAACTTTGATCTACCGTTGGTGTAATTGTTGTAGGATTATTCTTATTCTCAAGCATTTCTGTTGCTTGTCTTGTAGATAACCTCGGTATATTTATATAAAAAGTGCTGCCTTTATTAACTTCACTCTCAACCCAGATACGACCGTTATATAGCTCGATTTATCTACGACAAATAAATAAGCCTAGACCGTTACCGCCAATGGTTCTAGTTGCAGAGTTATCTACCCTGTAGAACTTCTGGAACAGATGAGGTACGTCCTCTCTAGGTATACCTGCGCCAGTATCTTTAACATAGAACTGCACAACCTCTTCGTTACCAGTTAGGCCAATTGGTTACTTTACCTTCGTTAGTGTATTTAACGGCATTATCGTATAAGTTAGTTATTACTTCTCTAATCCGGTCTGGATCGACAAAGGCATAGTACAGAGGGCTAACTTGCCGTTCGCCGCCTTTTTCCTCTGAGGTGGTTTTAACCACCGATGATGATCCGATAACGAATTCTGTTTCTAGTCCGTGTTTTTCAGCTATAAACTTTAAGTCCTGAGTAAGGCCTCTTAGCATCTCGCCAATTTCTACTACTTGAGGATGGCTAACCAGTCGACCATCCTCAGCCTTAGCGCTGGTTAGTAGATCTTGAAAAAGAGTTCCTAAGTGCCTAGTTGCCTCTTGAGCCTTTGTTAGGTATTCTCTGGCCTTGAAGTCAATGCTAGCGACTTTCTCGTTTAGAGCTAGAGCCAGATAGCCTTCAATAGCAGCTACTGGGGTTCTCATCTCGTGAGAGGCTGTACTTATGAAATCGGGCTAGTCGGCCTTCTTCCTCTTTCTCTTTGGTTATATTTCTAATTAAAGCTACAGCACCGTTTGACCTTGCCAGCAGCGTCTTTAAGCGGGGATATGCTTAGACTGACAGATTAGTCTGTCATTTTCTCTAGTTACTAAAAAGGTACTGTTGTCACGTACTGACTGACCAGAAGAAAAAACCTTAATAAAAGGATAAGTTGGACCAGAATATATATTGCCTTTATCGTCGGCTAGTTTAACGACTGTATTAACATCGATTCCGATAGTATCGTCAACATCCCAGCCAGTCATGATGCCAGCAGCTAGGTAAATAGAACAATAGTGCTTTTACCATCAATAAGCACTAATCCATCTTCAATAGAGCTAAAGAGAGTGCTTAGCTGGTTTTTGTCCCCCACTAGACCTTACCTTTTGTCTTGTCTGCTGAGTTTCCACAGCCTGTCTTTAGATTTTTGAGTTTAGGAATGTAGGCCATAGCTGCAGCAACTATGGCCTCCTAATAAAAGCAAGATCAGGATAATAACTATATAACGCATATGTTTATCTATTACATTATCTCTGTTTAGCCTCTGATATGCAATCTAGGGTTTACAGAGAAGTTAATGTATTATGTACGGTACGTATATGGCCCCTTCGTCTAGTGGTCCAGGACATCAGGTTCTCATCCTGAAGATCGCGGGTTCGAATCCCGCAGGGGTCACCATTACGCTTACGCTTAAATTAAAAACGTAAGACTTAACTAGATAATTCTATACAAGTCCCTACGCCCATACAGTATTCGTCTTACTATCGTGGCGTTATCTATAACTACATAGAAAATGAGGTAATTACCCACTGAAATCCTACGGTATGAGCGTTCTCTGTTGTTAAGTGATTTATACGTTGCTGTACTGAGCGGGGTTTTCGAGACGCTTCTTAATTTCTACTTCTGTTTTATCAACTAGCGTCTTTGCTGCGAGTTCATTTTTAAGCTCAAATAATAGATAGTCTGTAATCTTATCTAAGTCTTTATAGAAAAGTGGTGAGTAACGCAGCTCAAAACTAGCCATTTAATTTTGCTTTAATTTTAGAGAATACGTCTTCATGGGTCAGGTTTTCACTATGACTTTCGGCATAAGTGTCAGCTTCATCAAGCGCCCTTTCAACATAATCTAAGTGTGCCATTTTACTATACTTATCAAAAGCTCATAGCTACCATAGACGCTTTGCCATTTACTGTAAGGATTACATCTTCATTTTTACTATTCACATCTTTATTTACTTCAGAGAGTGGTTTCTTAAATCAGATATTGGCCTAGTACTTAGCATAGATTATCCTTTAATAGTTATCATAATTATGATAACACATATTGCAAGACTTATTGACTGTTTAACATTGTATTCCATCTAACAATCTCACTAGCCAGTAACTTATAAATCGAGTGGCCTAGGGTCACCAAGCCAGAGTAGTTTACTAGATAGTTTCGTTAATTTGTATCTGATAACTTTTTTCCTAAGTTGCGAGACATGGCCAGATTTTACGAGACCAGCAGTGTTTTTACGAATATCACGTTCTTGTAATTGCGGTGAACTATCGGCTGTGAGCTCAACCATTTCTCTTACACTCATTGTTCCTACGTGATCACCTAAGGCTTGTAGAACAGCATTCTCTCGATAAGGAGTATGAGCGATTTCGCTAATTTCTTGACCATGTTTGTCAAATATCACTCTATCCATCTGACCAGATAAACGACCCCATAGAAAGCTACCCACTATTAGCCCCTCGTAATAAGGCGTGAATGCTTTTTCTTGGGTTTGTACCGGATTTTGCCTTCTTGATGTCCATCGGCCACAACCATGAAGTTCAAAATCTATTTGGTCTGATATCTCGCCAGTTGGGTTGACGGCTTGAAGTGGACCGTTTGGCCAAGCGGAGACGTCATTTTACTTTAAAATTATATCTCCAGGCCTCGGTATCCTGGCCAGTTGTAATTGTTAGGTTATCCCCTGGTCTAAGAATCTCAAATTCCAGTCTGGCTGGCTTTTCTACTAGCAACTCAGTCATGCGATTATCTTTTCATTAGTATAAGTTGAACGCAAGCACAAGAACTTATAAGGACAAGTTAGAACTAAATTAACTTTAGGTCTAAAATATGGGTATGGATAAACAGCAGGATAACTCTCACGTAATTCATCCTAAAGAACTTATGAAGACTAAAACAAAAGGCATTCAGCGGTTTAATAATAGGTTAGCTCTTAAAATTACTAACAGTGTTTGGCTCAATGTGGAGCGCTTATATATTCGCACTATTATCTATCTGTTCTCTGCCGGCTATTATTGTCCTTATTGACCCAGGTACTAGAAGTGACTTCCCTCACTTTATTATTGCTGCCAGTGTTTATAACACTTATTGCTTGGATATCTCAGAACTTCCTACAGCTAGTGCTCTTGCCTGTCATTATGGTTGGCCAAAACGTTATTCAAGATCGCCAGGTTGCTAAAGCTAATGCTGATCATAGAACCCTAACCTACCTCGCTAATCTACAAGAGGAACAAATGACTGAGCTTAAGAATCAGACTGAAATTTTAGAGTATCTAAGAAAGGCAGCTAAATAATGGCGGATAAGAAATATGATTTTAAAGGACTAAAGGCGGTCTTCTTTAACGGTACGCTTACTAAGTCTCCAGCTACTAGCCATACCGATCGATTAATATCTGTTAGTGCGGCTATTATGAAGAAGCATGGCATTAGTGTTGAGATAATAAAGACGATCGATACTAAGATTGCTACTGGTGTTTGGCCTGACATGCGTGAGCATGGCTGGGACGTGGATGATTGGCCTGACATATTCAAGCGAGTTATGGAGGCCGATATATTGGTGCTAGCTGGACCAATATGGCTTGGCGATAACAGCTCTGAGACTAAGAAGATTATTGAACGGCTGTATGCTTGTAGCAGCATATTAAATAGTGATGGTCAGTATGCATTTTACGGTAAGGTTGGCGGTTGTTTAATAACTGGTAACGAGGACGGTGTTAAGCACTGTGCTATGAATGTTTTATATAGCCTTCAGCATGTTGGTTGTTCAATACCACCACAAGCTGATGCTGGTTGGATTGGTGAGATTGGTCCTGGCCCAAGCTATGGTGACAAATTAGATGACGGTACCATCGTTGGTTTTGATAATGAGTTTACACAGCGTAATACAACCTTTATGACTTGGAACTTAATGCATCTCGCTAAAATTCTAAAAGATAGCGGCGGTATACCGGCCTATGGTAATCAAAGATCTGAATGGGATGCTGGCAGCCGGTTTGATTTTGAGAACCCTGAGTATCGCTAAGCTTTAGCAAATCTGTCTACATATTCGACTAATTGGTGAGTTGAGATATCGGCCTTTACTAAGTAAGCATCTGCCTTTTTATCTATAATGGCTCTTATTTCTGGTCGCTCGTCTAGATTGGTAGTAATAATTATTTTAGCTTTAATCTGGTCCTTACTAGAGTCATCACGCAGAGTCTTTAGAATATCCATACCAGTCATAGTTGGCAGCATTAGGTCTAGGAGGATAACGGTATATTTATCTGTCTGTGCCTCTTTTAGGGGCTTCACCGCCATCGCCACTGACCGTAACGTTATAACCGGCTTTCTCCAGTGCCCTCTGGTATAAATCGGCAATAAAACGCTCGTCTTCAACGACCAGAACATTTATGCCTTTTTTTGCTCCGTCTGCTTGTTCTTTATCCATTAGTTATAGTTTACAGCACTTGTCGAGGTTACTGCAGTTATCCATGTTTTGCCAGCATTTAAGGGTATAGTCTTACCATCAGTAGACGTAAAAGATATGTTGGAGTTATTAGAACTCTTTGACCACTGGCCGGTAGTTTCACCACCGTCTTGGAATACGTAGGCCGTACCACTACCAACAGTTTGATATTCAGAATAATAGGCACCGCTGGCATCAAGTGGTCCTGACTCTCCGGTACAACTATAGCTATAACAACGTTTGGACTAACCTGCTTATTGTTATCGGCATCCACTTCTGGTGTGCCACCAACATTACGGTTATATGTATTGAACTGCTTATTGTAGGTGTAGCTAACGTTATATAGAGAGCTTGAGAGAGTTATGTTTACGTTATTAGCTGTCGGTGTCTTAAGTGGCTGGTCCTTCTTTCTGGGCCAGCTGGTAAAGGTTGAGGACGTGTAACCCTTAGTTTGTTCAGTTGGTAGAGATTGGCGAGAGTTGTAATATACGTTATGAGGAGCTTGCCTGCTGGTGATTCGTTGATAGGAACCACCATTAGCAAACTCGTCCATATTCTTTACACCCCAAGATGAGATATCCGATAAGGCTTCCGGACTACCGCCAACATGGGCATAGGCCGCATCAAAGCCAAGCATCCATGAGACGAAGTAAGGCCTGGCACTTCGTACTGGCCCAACGCTTAGTGCTGAGCTATTTGATTGAAATAGAGTTACGAATCTAGTGATACCGCCCTCTGCTAGAGCTTCAAAGACTACACCCGCCTGACTTATGCCAGATTTGTGGTCTGGCATCAGTGCTGTTCTCTATCATGACGGCTGTGATGGGTAGCTTATTTATAGCAGGAGCTACTTGTAGGCCAGTTAGCGTGGAGGCTACCGTTAATGGCTTTGCGGGGACAGTCTAACAGCCGTTATAGGTTTACTTGTGGGCTTAGTACTCCGAGTAAAAAACCAAATACAAAAAGCAGCTATTAGTATTACTATGACGGCAATTATTATCCAGCCTAGTTTATTAGGTGGCCATAGTTTTATTTTTCTATCCTTCTTAGGCTTAGATGGGTTAATAGAGCTTTCTTGTTCCGGGCTAGTATTTAGTAGCGGAGAGCCTGCGGCATTGCTGTCCTCGGAGGCTATTTGATCAGGTGTTTTAAAGGCTTCACTATGTGCTGACTTGCGTCCATGTGGCATTAAACTGATCATCCATTCAACTATTCTATCAGTGCTTAAGCTTGTTGGCTATTTAGAGCGCAGCAATCTGCTGGTCAATTCTTGATATTACTTTATCCTTACCCAGTACATTTATAGTTTCAAATAGCCCTGGGCTTGATGGAGCCTCGGTTATAGCGATACGTATAAGGCTAAATATTACAGCTGGTTTCTGATTAGTTTGTGTTAGCAAGTCGTTTAGTCTTTTAGTTACATCCTCGATGCTAAAGTCACTATTCTCTAGGCTTTGTTTAGCCATTTCTAGCCAGCTTTTTAACTGGTCGTTTTCTATACTACCGAGCTTTTTGTCGTTCTTTATTAAGTCTGGGTTGACTATTACATCCTCAAAAAAGAAAGCAGTAAGGCTAGATATTTCAGATAGGTATTTTAGTCGTTCCTGAAGGATAGCCAGTACCCTTTTCTTGTATTGTTCGTCAAAAGATTTAGCAGAGTCTGGCCAGTAGCTATCAGCTCACTGGTTTAAAGCTGACGAACTATTCGAATATTCATCAGTTCATGATAAATTTACTCTAGTTAGTGATCCCGGCAAGTAATTGCCGATAGGCCCCCATAGTTCAATGGATAAAATAGCTCCGTCCTAAGGAGAAGCTGAAGGTTCGAATCCTCCTGGGGGCACCAGATATCTGATACAATACGCTTATGGCAGAAGATACGCCTAAACACCCAAAATACTTTGAAGATCAGTTCGATAACGAGGAAGTTCTTTTCGTATTCCATAAGCACCCAATAGTTATGAGAGTAGGTCTAGTTATAGGGCTACTCGGTCCACTTATTGGGGTATTACCGTCTGCAGTTAAGCCATCACTGGGCTTTGGTTTCTTCTTTGGGGGTCTAGCATTGGGCATAATACTGGGGTTAATAATCTTTTTCCCGTACTGGCTAGGTTGGCACTTCAGTGTCTTTATCGTGACTGATCAGAGGTTCATACAAATAACCCAAAAGGGTTTCTTTCATCGTTCTGTAGCAGATTTAGCATTAGCTCAGATTCAATCTGTAAACTATTCAATATCTGGAATACAGGAAACTCTGCTTGGTTTTGGTACAATAAGTATGCAGACTTACGTCGGAGAACTGGAGATAAATGATGTTTCTCATCCGGCTAAAGTCCAGAAGAAGATATTAACCATATTACGTAAAGAGGGTGTGGATACTAAAGAGTATCCTGTAGCTGAATTATTACACGATGACAAAGAAGAAGCTGAAGAAGTTTAAAAGTGACCGGTTAAAGAAGGCTATCGAGAAAATACCATCTCGTAAGTCTGAAGCTGCTGCCGAGGATAAGCTGAAGGGAGCTCTATCTGACGTCTCTAAGATAACTGAGGAGACACTGCCCGAACATCGTGAGGAAGTACTGGGTAGTGCTAGGAAGTATATCTATCCCTTGAAGCACTCCAGGCATCACTTTGTTAGATTATCTCTTGGGTTACTGCTGGCTGCGGTAGTTATATTCTTTGTCTACTCAACTCTAGAGATATATTACTTCCAATCTAGTTCCGACTTTATATACAGTATCTCTGAGGTATTACCGTTCCCGGCAGCTAAAGCAGGTTCTAGTTGGGTTTCATACTATAGCTACCTATTTGAACTTCGACGAAACATCCACTACTACGAAACTCAGCAGGGAGCTAACTTCTCCTCAGCTAACGGCAAGTTAGAGTTAACTAGTCTTAAGAAACAGGCTATGGACCAAGTAGTTCTAAATGCCTATGTTAAACAGTTAGCCAGTAAAAACAAGGTCAAAGTAACTGATGCAGCCGTGAATAATCAGATAACTTTAGTTAGGCAACAAAACAGACTAGGGAATAGTAACCAGGTATTACAGAGTGTACTTAAGGATTACTGGGGTTGGACTATGAGTGATTTTAAACAAGAGCTAACCCAGGAACTGTTGCAGCAAGCTGTTGTTGCGCAGTTAGACACCGCTACTAATCAGAAGGCTAATCTAGTCTATAGCCAACTAAAGACTGGCGCTACTTTCTCTACAGAGGCACTTCAGTACTCTGACGACACCTCCACAAAGTCTAACGGTGGCCAGTACTCATTTGCTATAACTCCTAGCACTCAATCTGTTGCTCCCCAGATAGCATCTGAAGTATTTAACTTAAAGCCTGGTGATATATCGCCAATAATAAACACTGGCTACGCATTGGATATAATTAAAGACGTAAGCTCCACTGGTAATTCAGTCCAAGCGGCAGATATACAGTTCAATTTCCAGCCCATAAACGTCTACACAGACCCACTAGAGAAGGCAAGCCCGCCTAGACAATATATTCATATTTAGCATAAGTCTGTTTGATTTCAACTCTCAATCTGTTATGATTACCCCTATCTAAGTAGGCTTTGGGCTCGTAGTGAAGAGGCCTATCACGTCTCCCTGTCACGGAGAAGATCGCCGGTTCGAATCCGGTCGGGCCCGCCAATGATATTGACAAATAGTAAAGCTTATGCTAGTATTAGTGTAAGCTTTTTAATAATAAAAAAATGACAGAACATATACAAAACGAACAAAAGACCGAAGCAGAAGTCACAGACCAGATTGCAAGAATAGCGTCGAAACTCGGTAAAAGGGCCGAGACTGGTGTTATTACTTCTATTGAAAATCCTACCGAAGATACTGTTTTAACTAACACTGTTTACCCTGAAGGTGGTGGTGATTCTAGAACTATTCTTCAAAAATACACAAGGCAAAAGATGGTACACATGACCTAGAAGCTGGAGTTAAGAAAAGATTCATTTCAATTGAAGTGGACCCTGGCGATATAGAAGGAGTTAAGACTTATCATGGCACCTCTAATTGGGAAGGAGCAGAGAAGCTCGAGCCATTAACAAGAAAACAAACAATTTCTGCGTCAGCTAAGATACTTAGCAAAGCTCGTGGGCATGTAGCAGAACAAGAAAAGAGAGTTCGGAGTTTTACTGATCTATAGCCTGTTGCTTCCGAGCAATAAAATAATTCCATACCTCTTTCGTTATTGCTGCTAATTGACAGGTTGCAGTCAAATGCAGTACAATGTAACACATGAGTGATACTACTTTGACGATCAGGACTGACAATACTACCAAAGAAGTAATAGCGGAATTTGCAGCTTCACTTGGTTTATCGACGAGTGCTTTTATAACAGCCGCCACTTTACAGGCAATTCGTGACGGTGAGTTGACGCTAACACCAAATTTAGAGCCAACGCCTTATCTAGAAAAAATCATGCACGAAGCTGATGAAGACATCAAGCACAATCGCAACATTACACGAACAAACTCTAAAGAGGAAGCAGTTTCTCATCTAAAATCGCTGATGTAATGAATATTGATTTTAGTAAAAGCTTTGACAATCAGTTTCAAAACCGACTGTCTGCTAGGCAGCGACAACAGGCGTTAGAGGCAATTGAGCTGTTTATCGACAAACCTTATCATAAAGATCTGCGTAATCATCCTCTTTACGGAAAGTGGAAAGGGTATAGATCAATTAGTGTAAGTGGTGATTTACGTCTGCATTTCAAAATTGTTGCTGATGATAGGGTGCTGTTTGAGGCTGTGGGTAGTCACGGTCAGCTATATAAAAGATAAAATAGTTCCATATCTCTTCCGCTACGGCCCGCCATATTGTTTACGCTTGATTTAATACCACTTTTGTGGTATTATTTTTTTATTGGAATAAAATAAAAAACAATGTCTACACAAGAATCACCCCTAACTGTTCCTGAAGGTATTATTGATCAAGACCAACTCTTGTCGTCCGTTGCTCAAGATAGCCAAGTAGCTGGTATGCCACAAATTCACGAAGTATTTGATGCAAATACTAGGTGGGGCGAAAAACCGGGTGAGATTACGCCCTTGCAAAATCCAATTAGCGAATTTAATGCGCGTGGGGGTATGGAGTTAAGTAAGTACCGAGAAATGAAGTCACATTTTACGGATGAATACCCAGAACTGGGAAAAGAAATGTGGGCCAAGACAAAAGAGAAACTACCTGCCTTTGAAATGATGCAAGATCCTAGGACTGGTCAAAACCTGAGAGTCCAAAGATTCAACTGGCCTGACGACGGTGATGTTGCCGAACAGACGGTAACGATTGTTAACAGGGGGTTTTACGTATCTATTGATCCCGACCACATACAGTATCAGCATTATTCTATTGCTGAAGAGCTAGATTCTCCGTTAATCGTCTTTGAGAACCCCGAGTACGGTGAGTCGGATGGCCTAACCCATGAACAAAAAAAAGCACTAAAAGATAATGGGGATTTTGGACCAGTAGCAGAACCTATGCTTGGTATTGCAAAAGCTCTTGGTATAAAGAAGGTAAACCTAGTTGGTTACTCTATGGCTGCAGCAATAGCTGATGCTATAGCTGCTCATGCAATCGACTACGATATTGAGGTTGAGGCATTATTAGACATGGAGGATCCAATGGTCGTCGAGGAGGGGGGCTTAAAACTAGCTCATGACTTTTCGAGTGATGGCCGGAACCTTAAATTTGCATGGAAGAACCCAATGGATCCAGTACTGCAAGAGACGGCAAAGCTAGAATATAGTATACCGAAAGGCATACTTTCCTACGGACGAGCTCTTAAAAAAGGTGGCGAAAAAACTGTCCTTGCAGAAGCTCTTGATAGCCAGCCAAAAATGCGCCTAATACTGGCTTCTGCTGGTGCCAGCAAAATATCTCCAGCTGCTCCTAACAGACAGTTATATGATGAGTTACATACAGAATATGCACATAGGACTATTCGCAGAATAATTATGCCCGGAGAGAGTCACGCCTATAGTAACTCAGCGCAACGGTTTGCAGATTTGGTTAAACGAGCGTTGGCGACATAGCTGTGAGATAGTTCCAGACATCCTCCGCCACAGCCCGCCATATTCAACTTGACAAGATATTCTACTTTAAGTTTAACTTAGATTATGAGAACCATTACAACAAAACAACTTCGAGATAATATGTCGCAAGTTATTAATGATCTTAGGATCGGTAACTCTGTAAGTTTAAGCTATCGCCACAAAGTAATAGGATATCTCCAGCCGGTCGATACACCAGGTCGGGCATTAAGGCGTGGTTCTCCTGAAGCCATAAGACAGGGATTACAGAATCTGCAAAGCATGGTGGTGCCTAGTTCGGTTCGACATGATCCTCGTAGCGTTAAAGAACAAATTTCTGAGTTACGTTCTGGAAAATATGATTAATGATACTTATAGATGCCAACGTTTTATTAGAAGTTATTTTAAGACGAGCACATGCAAAAGCGTGCGAACAATTATTAATAAATGACAAAAACAAGGCTATCTCTACCCTAACACTTGATTTAGTTATGTACTTTGTCGAAAGAGATAAACTTGAATGGGAGCCAGTTAAAGTATTTCTAGAAAGCTTTAGCTGGCTCCCAATTACTGATTCTGACGCTCAGTGGGCGTTTATGAACTTCAAAGGTAATGATTTTGAAGACGCCTTGCAGGTTGCTTGTGCCATCAGGGAGGGTTGTAGCAGATTTATTACTCTAGACGTACCATTATCTAAGAAGTATGCTCAAAATATAGCAATAGATTTGATTCGATAGCAAAATAGTTCCAGATATCATCCGCTACGGCCCGCCAAGTAGACAAATACCATTTTATGTGGTATTATTTATTTAAATGATAAACACTCGTTTAATAATTACTGGCGGCACAATAGATAAAAGGTATAATCCTTTATCCGGTGAGCTAGTTTTCGCTAAAACGCATATTCCTGAAATGTTGGGTAAGGCCAGGTTTACTGGTGAGACCGTTCTTCAAGAGCTATTCTTAAAAGATAGTTTAGATATTACAGAAGATGAGCGTGATCAGATAGTGGATGCTTGCATATCTTCTGAAGAAGACAGAATAGTCATTACTCATGGTACAGATACGATGATTGATACTGCTCAACTAATAAGTAGAACTAAACAAATAGGTAAAAAGACCATAGTCTTAACAGGCTCTATGATTCCTTACAGTATGGGAGAAGGTCAGGATGCATTATTTAACCTTGGAACGGCTCTGGCTTATGCACAAGCACTTGACCCAGGCGTTTATGTGGCGATGAATGGACAGGCATTTGAACCAAATAACGTCATTAAAGATAGAACCGTTGGATTGTTCTTAGCGGTAAAATAGCTCTGTCAATGAGTGAGCTTAACCCTATCGATGATATAGCTATAGTAAAAGTAGGTACTAGCGTACTGGCCGACACTTACCCAGATGGTCGCCAAGAGCTTAACCTTGAGTCCTTTCGCCGTATAGGTAGGGATGTTCTTTCGCTTGAGGCAGCTGGTGTTCATGTCGTACTTGTAACTTCCGCAGCGATTACTGCTGGTATGGCAGAGGCTGGACTTAAGCAGAGACCAGACAAGGACACTAGTGTGCCAGAGCTCAAAGATTATCAAGTATTGGATGGCGACCTCTACTAAATGCTTGGGATGAAGCATTACCTGGCAGACTAACTGGAAGTCTACAATTAACAAAACGAGAGCTGGATCTTGAATCACCAGAGCGTAGCGAGGCGCTACAGACGACCTACTCATTAATAGCTAATGGTGAAATGCCTATTGCAAACGAGAACGATGCTATTACGCATGCTGAAATTGCATTTGGTGATAACGACACATTAGCTGCAACATATGCTGCTCAAATTGGCGCATCAGCTTTATTTGGTAAGCATATATATTTGATACTACTCAGCGATGTTTATGGTGTATATAGAGATAAAGGGGATGAGAGTACGGTAATTCAAACAATAGACGATATTGACGAATACCAGCATTTAGCTGGTGGTAGTGACTCTGATAACGCTCGGGGTGGAATGGTTACAAAGTTTGCTGCAGCAAGGATCGCTACAAAGGCGGGGATACCGATGCGTATTGTTCATGGCAGGGCAAGGTATCCTATTCAGCAAGCTTTATATAGTGGGTCGGGCACAGAATTCGTTCCAGCCGTGCTTTAACCGTTCCACGAATCTTAATCAAGAATTCCAGAAGGCTTAATTGGCGATAAACTAAAGTAGTTCTAGATAGCTTCCATTACGTCTCACTGGACGTAAGCACTTTCTAGAAAATGGTTTTTTGTTATAATCAGCCAATCATGACAAGAGAGTCTTTAAGTGTAGGTGTTTTCTGTTCGGCCAACGACGTTGCCGAGAAATATACCAAGACCAGCTAGAGATTTAGCACGACTTATAGGCGAAAATGGGCATAGTTTGGTTTGGGGCGGTTCGAATGTAGGTATGATGAAGATTGTTGCAGATGGAGTCCAGAATGCGGTGGGAAAATAGTAGGTATATCTGTTGATTATCTGAAGCATACGGCACGATCAGAAGCCGATGAAATGATCATTACCGTTGATTTAGCTGAACGTAAAGCTATGATGCTCGATCGCTCAGATGCAATAGTTGTGATGGTTGGAGGAATAGGTACAGTTGATGAAGCTAGCGATGTTATGGAACACAAAAAACATGGCCAGCACGACAAACCGATTGTTGTTTTGAATACTGACGGCTTTTATAACGGACTGGAACAGCAGCTAACACATATGGATTCTGAAGGGTTTCTACCAAAAGCACTTGGCGAACTAGTTTTCTTTACTAGAGAACCGCAGGCTGCCATTGATTATATTAATCTTTCAACTTGATGAGTAAGCCATTGGTCAACTTTGTTATACTGACTTAATACTTTGGACTAGCCATGTTAGAGCGAAATGAAAATATACCAACTGTTATGCGTAGGCATAGTATCGAGCCTACTGTTTTTGTTCTTTCAAAAGGTAGTGATGGAAAGAATAACATTATGGCTGCAGGGTGGAATGGAAAGTGTTCCTATGACCCACCAATGGTAACTGTTGCACTTAGCAATAAAGGCTATACACATAACTTAGTCAGACAAACCGGGCAGTTTGTTCTGGCCGTACCTAGCCCTGGACAAGAAGAATTACTAGAATATGTAGGCTCTGTATCTGGATCAGATGTAGATAAGTTCTTAGAAAGAGATATACCAACCGAGCAAGCTGCGCAGATTGATGTACCACTACTTAGTAATGCTCGTGTAAATTTTGAGTGTACCGTGGCTAATGAGGTAGTAACTGGTGACCACTTCCTATTTGTAGGGTTAATAAGAGCTGCATATTATAACGTTGATAAGGACCAAGTATTCTTTGCTGGCAGAAATGATAGGGGTGAGCGAGTATATAAGGTGGCCGAAACGGATTTCCCAGACGATAAGTAGGTCTACGATCTAGTCAACACGCTTATGCTATAGTGATAAAATGCACTACCTGGGCATGCGTAATAAGCATGAACATAAACGGTCACATAAAAAAGAAACTAAAACTCACTACACAGTCTTTTTAGATAAGCTAACTTTTGTAGTTGGAGTAATAGGGCCTTTTACTGTACTGCCACAAATTTATAGTATCTATCATAGTCATCAGGCTAATGGTGTTTCACTCGCTACTTGGCTGCTTATATTTATAGTTACTTTTCCTTGGATTTTGTATGGTCTTGCCCATAAAGATAAGAGCATCATAGTTAGCTTTACACTGTGGGAAGTAGTCAACTTATCAGTAGTTATCGGCGTGCTTTTATATAGATGATCTCTAAAACAGAGAGTAAATAGCGGCTAGACCGGCGACGGCCATAAGCCCCGTTAGTATCCAACCAAGAGTTGACGATACCTTGCCATTCTTCCAATTACCCATGATCTTTTTGTCCCTAGCTATAAGTAGGATAAGGGCAAGGATTATTGGGGCTACCATGCCGTTTAATACAGCCGAGTATATAAGAGCTTTAATGGGGTTAAGCCCTATAAAGTTAAGGCTTAGCCCCATAAACATCGATATGATAATAACGCCGTAGAACAAATAGCCTTGCTTAAGTTTCTTATTGAGCCCCTGACTCTTACCCATACTCTCACTAATGGCATAGGCACTGGAGGCGGCCATAACTGGGATAGCAAGTAGGCCCATGCCTATAATACCTGCAGCAAATAACCAGTAAGTAGCATTACCGGCGAAAGGCTTTAGAGCTGCAGCTGCCTGAGAGGCAGAGGTTATATTAGTGATTCCATGTTTGAAAAGCACACTGGCACAAGCAGCAATTATGAAGAACATGACTATGTTGGATAGGAACATACCAGACCAGACATCAATACGCATCTTCTTAATTTCCGATGGTTCAGCACCCTGACGAGAGCTAATAGTTGTTTGTCCAGCAGCTATCTCCTCCTCAATCTCCTGTGAGGTTTGCCAGAAAAATAGGTAGGGAGTAATGGTGGTACCCAAAATAGCACAGATAAGTAGAATCTGGTTTTTACTAAAAGTTATATGAGGTACGAATGAATGGTGAATAACAACACCCAGTCAGGATGCGCTAGAATTGCCGATAGAATATAGGCCAGTAGAACTAAAGCCAGCCACTTTAAATATCTGGCATATCTAACGTAGGGAGTAAATACCTGCAGCAGCAATATAAAGATGGTGAAGCCTATGACCAACAATCCATAACCAATCTTAGGATTAATTAACTGTACGCCGCTAGCCATAGCACCAATATCTGCTCCGATATTAAAGGTGTTGGCTGCAAATAAGAACAGGGTACTTATATATAGAATCTTCTTACTAAAGTGCAGCCTAATATTATGAGCCAGACCTCTACCTGTAACTATGCCTATCCTGGCACACATTTCCTGGACGACTGCCATTAGGGGAAAAGTAAAAGCTGCTAGCCAAAGAAGACTAAAGCCGTATTGAGCGCCGGTCTGTGAGTACGTTGCTATACCACTTGGGTCTCATCAGAAGCTCCAGTAGTTAACCCTGGTCCAAGCATATACCAAAAATCCTTAGCTCTTCTAAGCGGAGTTTTACCTGTCATTGGCAGAGAGGATTTGATCTTTTGACCACCTTCTACACCTAGCTGTAAAGCCTGTGCAGGAGCCTCAATAGTTTTCTCGACTATATTTCTTTTCATTGTTTGTTCAAGGGTATTACATCAATAATAACAGATTTAGCGATCTAGAATATAAATAGTTGATATAATTTGACTACTTCGCCACCTTAGCTCAGCTGGCTAGAGCACCGCTTTCGTAAAGCGGGGGTCATCGGTTCGACTCCGATAGGTGGCTCCAACGGGTGTCGAATGCTAGAATATATTCAAAGCATATGGCATTAAGCAAAAAGTTTTTTCATGACCACTATATTCTGTTGCTGCTAACAGTTAATATCTTCTTATTCTTAGCCGTTATGTCATTCGTTATCGTTAGACTTAGTGGCTTACATAGCACTAGCTACATTGTTCAGTGTCGAAACTGTAGTGACCCAACTGCTACCAATAAATACCTGGTTGGCAGTGTAACTAGCTTACTTAGTTTTATTGTCTTCTCATTTGTTGTGTTAGCGGTTAATACAGCTCTGAGCTTAAAGTCATATAATATCCATAGGCAGCTAGCTATTACGCTACTAAGCCTAGGCATACTACTTCAAGTATTAACCCTGGTAGTCAGTAACGCTCTACTAGTCTTAAGATAAAATGACAGATCTAGAAATTCCATTAGAGAAAGACCGAAAAGGCCATTATAGGTTTTTTGAGATACTGCCTGGTGCCCTTAGTTGGACTCTGCTTTTTACCCCTATAATCCTGAGCTTTATTAGTATTACGGCCGTTGTGTTCTTTATTTTGGCATACCTTCTAATCTATTTCATTAGAACACTTGGTTATGACATTCGGGCTATTTCTGGCTACATAACAATGAAGCAGCACAAACAGATTAATTGGGATGATATGATTGATGATCTTGAGCATGATCAAATACCAGTAAATGCTAAGAGGCCTAAATGGCACCCCAGTAACATGGAGTATAGGAGAACCTACGAGAGGATATATAAGCCTAGTGAAATAATCCATACTATTATCTTGGCCACCGTTAATGAAAGCAAGGAAGTACTTGAACCTACTTTTCAGTCAATTATTAACAGCACCTATGACTGTCATAAGATAATCTTAGTTATTGCTTTTGAGGCCAGGGCTGGGCAGGCGGCTGAGGATAGAGTCTATGAGCTAATAGATAAATATAAGTCTAACTTCAGAGATATGATGGCCTTTAAACACCCTAGTGGTTTGCCAGATGAGCAAGTAGGTAAGGGAAGCAACATAACCTATGCTGGTCATAAGTTTGCCGAGTATGTTAAGGAAAAAGGCCTGTCTCCAGATAAAGTCCTGGTGACAACCCTTGATTCCGATTCTCGACCAGATAAGCTATATTTCTCAGCTCTAACTTATCTGTTCTGTGTGGTACCTAAGCCACTACGGGCTTCTTACCAGCCACTACCGATGTTTACTAATAACATTTGGGATGCACCAACACTAATGCGTATCATCGCACTAGGTAATAACTTCTTTTACATAGTTCTAACTAAGAGACCACATCTGGAGCGTAACTTCTCATCACACGCTCAATCGCTGCAGTCACTAATAGATATGAACTTCTGGAGCAAACGAACAGTGGTTGAGGATGGTCATCATTTTTGGCGAAGCTACTTCTGTTATGACGGTGACTATCGAGTCTACCCCTTAAGCATCCCAATTTATCAGGATGCCGTACTGGCCGATGGTTACCTTAAGACAATTAGGGCTCAATTCATTCAACTGAGGCGATGGACCTATGGTGCTTCAGATATTGCCTATATTGCAGATAAAGCTTTTTTCCATAAAAACAAAGTTCCCAAGAGAGATGCTATTGGTAAATTCTTTAGAACTTTGGAAGGTCATGTAACATGGGCTACCGGTACAGCTCTAGTCTTTGGTGCGGCTTTTGTACCATCCTTCTTCCATCATCAAAGCTTTGCAGCTCACGAGCTACCCCTAATAGTTAGTCGTATTCAGCAGATTGGAATTATTGGTTTGCTAGCCTCGGTATATGTTTGTCTAGTTACGCTGCCTCCAAGACCAGCAAGATATAAGCGCCATCGTTCGGTTTTGATGGTTTTGCAATGGGTACTAGCCCCTGTTAGTGCTATCTGTTTTGGTTCTCTTGCAGCTTTTAACTCTCAGACCCGACTAATGTTTAAAAGGTATTTGAGCCGTTTTGATGTTACCGAAAAAGCTGTAGTTACTACAGAGGGTAAGGTTATTAGTACAGAAGCCGATCCGGATAAGTAGGTAGTTTAGTTAGACTTAGCGTAGTAAGCCTTATAGTGAACGGCTGCAGCTTTATCAAAATGCTTTAGACAGGTTAGGCTAGTATCGACTATGTCCTGCCTGTTTATATGGCCCTCTGACGGCTTTTTAGCCAGTTTAGCAATAACAGTGGCAGTTAAGCTATTACTGTCGCTTATGGCTGTTCTGCGGTGCCCTAGGCTGTTATATAGGCTAATAAATAATCTATCTCTGTTAAAGTGACTGATTCTACCTTTATCGTCTGATACAACCCACGACTTTTCGTAATCTGTTTGCTCAGTGGTGGTAGTTATAGCACCACACTCTAAGCACTTTCTTCGTCTCCAGGTAGAGTTCGTCCTACTCTGGTGCCTACTGTTAATTATTTCTGTTTTAGATCCACAATATATGCATACCATGACTACATATTGTCATAACGCTATTCAAATAGCTAGTGGATAATATAGTTAAATAAGGGGATAAAAATACAGCCCTCGGCTTTAGCCTTAGGCTGTATAGGTAGTCTAACTATATCTGTTAGCTAGTCCGTAATCGACGAACTCGATTCGTTGGTTTCGAAGGAGCTAATTCTTCGTAAAACAACTGGAAAGTGTCAAGAGCACTTATAGTTGATATACTCACCAAATCCCTTTGCTTAACTGGACTATGTTAGCAAATGTCTAGAGGTGAGTCAACACAAATTGCCACTACCTATATATAAGAAAAACTGCAAAATATGTACTTGGTGGGCGATATAGGATTCGAACCTATCACCTCCACAACGTCAATGTGGCACTCTAGCCAAATGAGCTAATCGCCCTTATACACATCTTGATATAAGAGTATAACGTAATATTCTAAAAAGATAAACGTTAGGACTATATCAAATAAGGTATAAATAAAATGGCCTTTTACACAGGTGCCTTGTACGATTTACAGCATTATTATACTAGCCTTATCATACTACCATTGCTATAGTACGTCGTTACAGGTGAGGTTTTGACGAGATTGTTTTTACAGCCAGTCGAACCAGTAAACGATTGAGTGACATGCGAGATCATTCAATCGTTTATTTTTTTGGTATAATGTTATTAGGTCTTGAAGCGGAGTAACGACCCGTGGAGCCTCGTAGGACTGCCGTAGGCATACGTTATAAGGCTGACGGAAGAGTAAAATGTTTCGGTGGAAACGCCCGATATTCGGGCCCGGGACGTATAAGTGTTGAATAACTTGCGAGATTATTTAACGAAAGCTTATGCGTCTTTATTATTTTAAGGAGTAAAAATGGGCGAATCAGAAGATCAACTATATGCAATGCGACACTCAGCAGCACACTTTAGCTACCGCTGTTAAACGTCTATATCCTAGCGTGAAGCTAGGTGTCGGTCCGGTTGTTGAAAACGGCTTTTATTATGATTTTGATCTGGGTGATGCAGCGCTATCTGAAGAAGATCTAGGTAAGATCGAGGCAGAAATGGCCAAAATAGTATCCGAGGATCAGCCGTTTACTAAGAGTGTATCTCCTATAGATGAGGCTGTTTCCTGGGCTGAGGCGAATGATCAGCCATATAAGTTGGAGCTACTTAAGGACTTAAAAACCTCTGGTACTACTGAGGTAAAGGATATAGACCCTGAGGTACTTGGTACAGACAGTGGTGATTCACCAAAGGTGGACAGTGTATCTTTCTATACCAATGGGGACTTTAAGGACCTATGTCGTGGCCCTCATGTTGAGTCTACGGGGAAGGTTGGTTCATTTAAGTTAATGAGAGTTAGCGGAGCCTACTGGCGAGGCAATGAGCATAATAAGCAGTTACAACGAGTTTACGGCGTTGCCTTTAATACAAAAGAAGACTTAGACAAGTATCTTGAGAGAGTTGAAGAAGCTAAGAAGAGGGATCATCGTAAGTTAGGACAAGAATTGGATCTATTTACGTTTTCTGACCTAGTAGGGGCAGGTCTCCCAATGTACACACAAGGGGCACTGTCTTAATAGAAGAACTAAAGAATGCACTTAAAGATATAAGCAGTAAGTACGATATGCTTCCTGTTTCTATACCGCATTTAGCCAAGAAAGAGCTCTATGAGATCTCTGGGCATGCTCAGAAATTTGAAGAAGAGCTTTTTATGGTCAAGAGTCACTACAATCAGGAGTTTGTCTTAAAGCCGGTTAATTGTCCGCACCATACGCAGATATATGCCTCACGTAAGAGAAGCTACCGAGAGCTACCTATTCGTTATATAGAACAAACAATGCAGTATAGAGACGAAAAACCAGGTCAGATTGGCGGGCTGCAGCGTACTAGAGGATTTACGGTTGATGATGGCCATACATTTTGTACGGTTGACCAGATAGAACAAGAGTTTGCCATGCTGATAGAGGTGGTGAAGGGGTTCTATAAGAGTATTGGTTTATGGGGTGACCACTGGGTATCACTCTCATTAAGAGACCCATCTACTCCAGATAAGTATATTGGTGAACCAAGTGACTGGGATACTGCCGAATCCATGCTCTCCAATGTGGCGGAGAAGTATGGTCTTGAAGCCAAGAGGATAGAGGGCGAAGCAGCATTGTATGGTCCAAAGATAGACTTCATGTTTAAGGATTCTCTAGAAGAGAAACCCAGCTGGCTACTATCCAGCTAGACTTTGCTATGCCTAAGCGCTTTGGCTTAACTTATACCGACCCAGATGGAAAAGAACAAAGCCCCGTCATGGTTCATAGAGCTATATTAGGATCATTTGAACGATTCATCATGCTACTTATTGAGCATTTTGCTGGCAAGTTCCCAGTCTGGTTAGCACCAGAACAGATAGAATAATTACACTAAACCAAACAGACGAGATTGTAGCCGATGCTAACTCAGTCCTTAGTAAGTCCAAGGGTCTTGGTCTTAGGGCGACGGTTGATAATGCCAACGAATCTGTCGGCAAGAAGATAAGAGTAGCCGAAGTTATGAAAGTTCCATATGTCATAGTTATTGGACCCAAGGAAGCTGAGTCAGGCAAGGTTGTGCCTAGGATACGCCAAGATCTAAGCGAAACACCTATTATTGATCCAATAGACATAGATGAATTCTTAAAGAGTGTTCATAAGGAACACTCTGATCGATCTATAAAGTCTAGTCTGTAGGGGTTTTAATTGGATAATTTCAGGCAAAGAGTTGAGTCTTTAGTAGCTACCATCCCTAGAGGTAGAGTTATGACTTACGGTCAAATTGCTGCTATCTGTGGTAATGCCAGAGCAGCCAGAATAGTTGGCGGTATAGCTCACTTCGGTGACGGTGCTCTACCTTGGCAGAGAGTGGTTAATAAGAAGGGTGGTTTAGCCAATGGCTACCCAGGCGGTCGGGCATCCCATAAGGAACACCTTGAGTCTGAGGGTATTAGGGTCTCAGAAGATTACTATCTAAATATAGAAGACTATTTATATGTCCCAAAAAGCTAAGCCATTAGTCGTAATTTTAGGTGAGACTGCTAGCGGTAAATCAAAGGTCGCACTTGATCTGGCTAAAAGACTAGATGGCGAGATAATCTGTGCTGATTCATGGACAGTTAGGCAGGAATTAAGTATTGGTACAGACAAACCAAATGCTAAGGATAGGCAGGCAGTTCCGCACCACCTTCTGGACGTTATTGATCCATGTTCAGACTTCACAGCTGCTGTATTTAAAACATTAGCGCTTAAATCCATTGAAGATGTATCTGTTAGAGGCAAGTTACCAATATTGGTTGGAGGTAGCGGGCTATATATAGATAGTGTTATTTTTGACTACGGTTTTCTAAAACCGAGTGAGCCAAAGCTACGAGAAGAGCTTAATCAACTGTCGGTTGAGCAGCTTATTGAAAAGATACATGAGCTAGGGCTAACCATTGCTGATAATGTCGATCAAAGAAATAAACGAAGGCTGATTAGATTAATTGAAAATGATGGCCTTAGTCCAGAGAAAGGCAACCTCAGGGAGAACACTTTAGTTATTGGGGTTAAGCTAGAGCAGGCTGAGCTAAAGAAGGCAATCGAGAATCGGGTAAATCTAATGATCTCAAGAGGGATACTAAGCGAGAAGTATGGCTGGAACTGTGAAGCTCTGAAAGGGGTTGGCTATAAACAGTGGCAAAGGTATTTCGAAGGCAGTCAAACACTAGAGGAAACTAAGCAGCAGATAATCTCGGCTACTAATAACTTAGCCAAGAAGCAACGCACTTGGTTTAAAAAGAAACAAAAGTATTCATTGGCTTTCACAACCTGTTTGTGTAGATGAAATCGTTGATCTAGTTACAACAAAGCTAGTCATCTAACGTTTCAAATTGTTACAAAATTTGGTACTATACTTACATGATTGAGCAACTCTTTGGGTCTAAGACGAGGGTAAAACTACTCCCAGCTATTTTATAGCAATCCTAACAGATCTTTTTATGTTAGAGAGATTACTAGAAAAATCGACGAGCAGATAAATTCTGTTAGGCGAGAACTAAGTAATTTACTCAATATCGGAATTATTGTATCTGATAGTAATAACAACCGACTTTATTACGAGGTTAATCAGAAGTATAAATACTACGACCCGCTGCAACAGATCTTTAGGCGGTGGTGTAAACAAGACCATAAAGAAGACTCAGACTGTCTCTGAGGGTGCAGAGACTGCGTCTATTAGCGATTTAAGCTCAGTTGGTCATATTGAGTTGGCAGTCTTCACAGGACAGTTTACAAGAGACGATATAGCCGGAGTAGATCTATTGGTAGTTGGCGATATTAACCCTAACGCTCTATCCAAGTACGTTACCGATCTAGAGAAAAAAGAGAACAAGTCTATTAGGTACGCTGTTATGAACCTTGGGGAGTTCCAATATCGTCAGGAGATTAGAGACAGATTTGCAGATTCTATTCACAGAGCTAAAAAAACAAGTGTTAATAGACACTCAGGGTCTATTATCTACAGATAAGCCAGCCAAGGAAGAAGAGTAGTTATGGATGTTCAGTTTTACGGAGCTAACTGCTTAGTTGTTGGCCATAAATCTACCAGGATTGTTATTGATGACAATCTAGGTGAACTGGGTAAGAAGTCGATTATTAAACCGAGGATGTTGCTCTCTATACTTCAGATCAGGAACCTAGTGGCAAAGCTCGCCTGAGCCTTAATGGCCCTGGTGAGTATGAGGTTGGAGATGTATCTATTATTGGTATTGCTGCTAAACCATTCATGAATGATGATTCGGGCAAAAGTGTCACTATGTACAAGCTTATAACCTCTGAACTTAGCATTTTAATCTGTGGTCACATTCTTGGGGACTTTAGCGCAAGCCAGCTAGAAAAGATCGGCACAGTAGACATTCTATTCGTACCTGTTGGCAATCACGGGTATACTCTAGACCCACAAGGTGCCCTAAAGCTTATAAAGGACTTAGAACCAAAGATTGTTGTACCTACCCACTACAAACAGAGTGGCATTAAATACCCAGTAGAACAGTTATCTCTAGAGGAAGCTCTAAAAGAGCTAGGCATGGAAGCTAAAGAACCTATAAGCAAATTAAAGATTAAACCAGCTGAGTTAACCGATGTAACTCAGTTAGTAATACTCGAATCCCTTTAAGAATTAGTAAGTAAGCCTTTTTTCTTTAGTGTTCTAATAGCTTGAGTGCTAACTTTTAGAGTGACTTTGCGTCCGTCAACAACAACAGTCTTAGTCTGAAGATTAGGCTTCCAGACCTTCTTAGTGTGGCGTTGGCTAAAACTAACGTTATTGCCATACTGCTTGCCTTTACCGGTAATGTCACATTTCTGCATAAGTTTATCCCAATGAAATGGTTAGTTGCTTAGGGTGTTATTTTACGTAATCTTGGTAATATAGTCAACGCCCTCTAGTATTTAAGTGGATGGCTTAGATATAATTAGAGTAGTCGGGGAGAGGTATAAAAGCCTTCATCCGGGAGTATGATTATCTGCAAACATACTCATAGGGAGTTCGATATCTGTAGAAACTGAGGTTTCTACTTGAGAACACCCACCTGGATAACATTCAGGTGATCAAGCTCGGGTCCCCGATCCCGGACTAGCTTTATAAGTAAACTACCAACTAGGCTATTATATTAGTTATATGTTTGGCGATCTGACTTTAGATAACATACTGGTTATAGTGGTGACACTACTTGTGTCTATGACCGTGCATGAGTACATGCACGCCTATGTAGGCTATAAGCTAGGTGACTCAACTGCCAGTGAAGAGGGTAGGCTTAGCTTAAATCCTCTAGCTCATATAGATCCACTAATGACGTTAGCACTACCTCTGGTGACGCTATTGTTGTTCCATGTGCCATTTCTAGCAGCCAAACCAGTACCCTTTAACCCCGGTAGGGTTAAATACGGAGACTACGGAGCGGCATTATTAGCTGTTGCTGGACCTCTATCTAATCTGGTGCTGGCCGTAATAGGGGCCTTCATTCTCAACAGGTTAACTACAGGTGGTGCAATAATTAATGATCTTCAGATATTTATAGACCTAAACGTTATTATGTTTGTCTTTAATCTTATACCTATACCACCTCTGGACGGCTCAAGGATTTTATATGCTTTTGCACCAGAATCTGTTCAGGACTTTATGCGTAGCATTGAAACGATTTGGCTTCTTTATAATAATTGCCCTAGTCTTAGTTGGTGGTGCCGACGGTGTACTCATAAGGCTATATAACGACGTTCTGTCTCTTATAAGTCACGTTTAGCCTAGCCGTATAATTGGCTATGCGTACCGATAAAGCCAAAAATTACGTAGCTGCTGTCAATTTTTTCGTATAAAGCTCTAATATCACCGGTAATATTAATACTGTAGAGACCTGTATATTCACCAGTAAGCATATGAAGATGCAATTGAGTATTGTAAGGGTCATCTAGCCACAGTCGTTGTCTCAACCTAAATTGTGACCTAATCTTCGGGTTTAGCTTCGAATACTGCTTACGAAACCTTTTGGTATATTCAATTTTTTATTACTTGGCTCATAGGGTATATCGTCTAAGAATGCCTCAGCCTCTTCAATATTGAATGGTCCGTAAGTATCACCGTTGTTGTAGTGCAATCTCGGTTCTCATTTCATCTATAATCTTGGCCATCTTTGGAGTAATTGGCTCTGCAATTGTAAAGTGAACCTCACCTGTCTGACCTAGATCCCGTAGGAAAGCATTGACTAGAGTTCCAAGTGGTATACCCAGCTGTTTAGCACGCATCTGTGCCAGCTCTTTAACATTTTTCTTCGTTTTTAGGCTTAAAATCGTGGAATCGTTTATCGTATTCATATACCTAAGTATACCTTTTGGTATTAGTAGTGTCAATAACTTTGGTCTCTTGTACTGACAGCGTATTTATAAGGCTATACAACGACGTTCTATCTCTTATAAGTCACGTTTGACTTGCTTCTCTTTATTAAGATCGTATAGCTTACCGGCAGCTACACCCGATCTATTTGCTGCTTGAATAGATTCACGCAAATCACTGTATCGATATGTCTCACTACGAACACCCGTTTTACCGGTAGGTCGGTGCCTACTGTCAACCAGTTCGGTTCGGTGAGGTTTTGTTACTAAACGTTCACCTTGGCCATTGGCAAGGTGATGGCCACTACCAGATATATCCATCAAGTCATATCCAGGAAGATCGTGATCACGGAGGGCAACTATACCAAGAACCTTATCTATTCCTGGCTTGGCTGCAAGAGCCATCTCATGAGCTTTATCAATATCGTCTACTCTACCAGGAGTTGGATCACCAGTTTTTTTATTGAACCAATTTGGAGCACCCATTTCGTTGTTCTGTATAGCATCATGCAAAAGATCAACGTTTTGTGTATCTTGACGTGGATCTTGTTGGTGGGGTAACGTTTCAGTCATAGATTATTACTTGTTTTTTGTTAAATGTTTATTTTTACGTAACAATCTAAACAGTAGCACTAATTTGTTCATCTGTCAATGTAATGGTCGGGGTGACAGGACTCGAACCTGCGACCTCACGGCCCCCAGCCGTACGCGCTAGCCAACTGCGCCACACCCCGAACCTTAGAAGTTTAACTGAATAGGGCGATATAAGGCTAGAGCATGCTAATATTTATGAATGTGGCAAGAAACAAAACACGGATTATATAAACAATTTATTTTTAAAGACTTCAATCAAGCCTTTGATTTTATGAAGCAGGTAGCAGAGGTCGCCAACCGACTTAACCATCATCCTAGGTGGGAGAATCAATGGAATGTTGTACAGATCTGGCTTAGTACGGATGAAGACAAGCAAAGAATTACAGATAAGGGATAGGGAGCTAGCTGCTGAGATTGATAAGCTAACTCTGGACACTGCACCACAAGAAGATGTTGATAACACAATTAGTAACCCAGCTCCAACCAAGTACGAGAAAGTGAAGACGTACTCAGATGGTGGTTCAAGAGGTAACCCGGGACCTTCAGCCAGTGGCTTTATAGTAATGGATGAGAACGACAAAGTGCTTGTAGATAAGGGTGTATAAGATAAGGGTGTATATCTAGGTGTTACTACTAATAACCAGGCAGAATATACCTCTTTAAAACTAGTTCTAGAGGAATGTCTAAAGCTTGGTGCTAGAGAAGTAGATGTCTATATGGATAGCCTGCTAGTCATTAACCAGATGAAGGGCATATTTAAAGTCAGGAACAGGGATCTGTGGCCGATACATGATGCTATTAAGGGCTTAGTAACAAAGTTTAGAAAAGTAACCTTTCAACACGTACCAAGGGAACTCAATAAATTAGCTGATGCGGCCGTAAATAGAGCGATTGATGAAGCTCTAGCGGGCAACAATCGCTAGTGTTATAATAATTAACAGGGTAGATTATCGGCTAGTCGCGTGATAATTGATCTTTATTACGAGGAAAGTCCGGGCAGCTCAGGGAAAGGTAGTCGCTAACGGCGACCGGACGTGAGTCTAGGGAAAGTGCCACAGAGACAATACTGCCACTTCAGTGGTAATGGTGAAAAGAGTGATGTAAGAGATCACAGTTTTGTACGGTGACGTACAAAAGAGGTAAACCCTACCTGCTGCAAGGAGATGGATTTTTGAGATTTAATCTCAAAGTCTCCCGCTTAATGGTCCACCGATAACCGCTTGAGCCTACAAGCAATTGTATGGCCTAGATAGATGGCTAGCACTCACTAACGTGAGGACAGAACCCGGCTTACAAGTAATCTACCCAACTATTATCTAGATAATTTTAATTATTTATTAACAGCTTTAACGATTTCGCTAAATGCTTTTGGCTCGTTAACAGATAGCTCAGCTAATACTTTTCGGTCTAGTGTCACATTTGCAGTTTTAAGTGCAGCAATAAATTTGCTGTAAGTAGTGTTATTTAGTCTAGCAGCAGCATTTATTCTAGTGTTCCATAGCTGTCGCATAGTTCTCTTCCTATTCTTCCTATCTATAGTTGCATACTCTAGAGACTTAGTAATAGTCTGCTTAGCTCTTTTAACACTAACTCTATTAGGATGAGAAAAACCTTTAGCAGCTCTTCTTATCTTCCTATGTTTCTGGTGGCCTGTAACGCCTCGTTTAACTCTCATAATATCTCCTTATAATATAGTCTTATTTGCCTAATCGGACTTTTGCCATCTTGGAAAAAGTACTATTTCTAGTCTTAAGACCACTTAAACTCCTCTTTCTAGAAGCTGATTTCTTCCTAAGAAAGTGGTTCATGTTTGGATGACCAGTTCTGACCTTACCGTTCTTGGTGATCTTTACTCGGTCTTTAGTACCACTATGGGTTTTTAGCTTTGGCATTCGGGTTACTCCTTGTGACGAATGTTAATTGTTTGCCCGCAAGTGTTGGCTGCTGATCGACTACTATTTGTTCTCCTAGTCGCTCTATAACCTTTTGGGCTAACTGGAAGCCTATATCTTTGTGAGCTTGTTCTCTACCTCTGTAAAAGAGTGTGAATTTCACCTTATGTCCTTCATCTAAGAACTTTAACGCATGGTTAAGTTTTATTTGAAGGTCATGTTCACCAATCTTTAAGCCAAAGCGAATTTGTTTGAGTTCAGTAGCTTTGGAAGCTTTACGATTCTTCTGCAACTGCTTTGTACGACGATAGTTGTACTTTCCCCAGTCCGTGATTTTTGCAATTGGTGGATCTACGTCTGGTGCTATTTCAACCAAATCTAGTTCCTCTTGTTCAGCCATTTGCAATGCTTCAGCTCGGCTCATTACGCCCAGCTGTTTTCCATCGTCGTCAATAACTCGAAGCTTAGGTGCCCTAATATTCTCATTAAGGCGCGTGAACTTAGCTATAAGGTTAGTCTCCTCATTTAGGTATTGCAGTCATTCTAACAGATAACCCGTATCTAGATCAAATCAGTTAAACTAAAATACCTTGCCCGGTTTTTTGTGGCAAGGTATTTGGTGGTGTTTTTTTGATATTACTTTTGTTTGGTATTTTTGATGATTTCTTTTCTATGGAACAACGGCTTGCGAGAAGCCGTTGTTTCTTTAAAGCTTTTTGTTTTTGAGCACTTTATTTGTTCAGTGCTAGAGATATAATAGTTTATACGTAGGGGGTCGTCAATAACTTTTATGGTTAAAATTGAACAAAAGCTGTGCATAACTTTTGAGCACTTAATGTGTGTTTGGCATATTAAATTGAATGTCCAATGAACAACCAACAAGCTTAAGCGGGATTGACTTTATTGCCATTACGTGCTAAGTTATTTATGTAAGCTACAAAAATAAAAACTCTAAAACAAAATAACTTACAAAAATTCGTCGCTCATTTTGGCCCTAAAAGCCAATTGAGCGGTCAGTCAGCCGTTCGGCAACAAGCGCATAATAGTTTTAAATTTGAGCGGATTTGTTGCCACGGCACCTAGGAACTTTGAACGCTGCTTTATAATGAAATGAAGCAGCGTTTTTAAATCATGAAAATACAATTACTCAAAAGCAAACATTTTTGGCAGGCGTTAGTAGTTTTATTACTTGATGCCTTGTTTTTGGGTTTAGTGACCCAAATAAGGTAAATTCTGTCTTTCTAATAGTAGGTTTTGTTCTCCTAGGTGTTAGTTTGTATGTATTTCTGCAAATTATCCTTGGATTCCTTATAAAACTGGGCTTTAAAGTGAAGAATAGACGTAAAATGTCTGGTTTTATAGTTATTTTGACCTGTTTACTATTAGCATTACAGTCTATAGGCCAATTAACAGGTAGAGATGTACTTATAATTGTGCCCCTAACAGCTCTTCTTTATATATACCGCTGCATATATTAGACCTAGAACTCTTGTCTAGCATCCAATATTGAAGATTTCCTATATAATATATACATGCCTCCAGCTGAGAATAGTGAAGCGCAGAAGGGTTATGACTTACCTCCCATAGTTAGTGAGGCAGGTACTGAGGCTAGTTCAACTCCAGCTGAAGCTGTACCGGCTGCTCCAGAAATATCGACAATTCCTAAAAGTCCCAAGCTGAGTAAATCTAGCACTCAACTTGTGGACCTGCATTTAAAGAATTTTACTGCTACAAAGCCTAAAACTGCTGTTTCCAGCACAACAAATGATGACAACCCAACAGTGGCGGATGACAATGATCTTATAGAAAAGGAATGGGTGGAGAAAGCCAAGCAGATTATAGAGGCAAACAGGGAAGACCCAAATATCCAGAGCCAAGAAATGACGCACTTTAAAGCCGATTATATGAAGAAGCGTTACAACAAAGTTATCAAGGATGGTGAGTAATATAGTATGAGTCTTTTAATTAAATTGCTTGCGATACTTATAGCCTTGGCATTGATAGTTGGACCTATTATTTACTATCAACTTAGGAAGATATTTCGTGAACAAAAGAATTATGAACGTGCTCTAAAGATTGTACCTCTATTCATACACCTACCACCACCAAGTGATGACACTACTGTTGGTGGTAGAGACACCAGAGATGTTAATGAGGAAACTATCTCTAAAGCTCAGATTATATACAACATCATTGCCAGTACATTTAAGAAGGGCTTTAAGAACAAGTTTTACGGTCAAAGGCATTTTGCCTTTGAAATAATAGGCTCTGATGGCTTTATTTACTTCTATGCAGCCGTACCGGTAGCTCTAGTAGATGTCATTAAGCAGGCTATTATCAGTGCCTACCCTACAGCCAGACTAGAGGAAGTAGCTGAGCATAATATATTTAGTGAAGTAGGTAAGCTAGACGGCACTCTAGGTGGCGAGTTAGTACTAAAGGACTCCTATGCTTATCCAATAGCTACTTACCTTGACCTCAAGAGAGATGCCCTCCAGTCGATACTGAGTTCTATGGCCAACCTTAATAAAGAAGATGGTGCAGCTATACAGATATTACTTCGGCCAGCAGATACAAATTGGAGAAAAGTGGCTACCAAAGTATCTAGTACGAAACGTAAAGGGGAGGAGAGTCATGGTGGATTTAGCCCAGAGGGTATCTTTTGGTGGGTTAGAAGCGTTGCAATTGCCCTATTTAAACCACCTGAACATGGAGAGAAAGAGAACAAGCCTAAGGAGTTATCTAACCTTGAGCAAGCTACCCTGGACTCCATAGATGATAAGACTAGACACGCTGCCTTTGAGGTAGTTATTAGAGTTCTAGTATCGTCTAATATTAGCCAGAGGTCACAGAGTATATTGAGCCAGATAGTGGCTAGCTTCGCTCTATTTGATCTACCTGGTAAGAATGGCTTTAAATACGTACCAGCTAAGGATATAGAGAGCTTAGTTACGGCATATATTATGCGGTTCTTCCCACAAGAGAACGTTAATACCATCCTAAACTCCGTAGAGCTAGCTACGCTATTCCATTTCCCGGATCAAAACAACATACCTACTAGCCAGTTGGTTAAACAAGCTTCAAAACAGGTTGATGGTCCAAGAAATATACCAGATGATGGTCTATTGCTCGGCTTTAACGTATTCAGAGGTGTTAGAAAGCCAATTCGTCTGGCCATACCGGATAGACAGAGACATTTGTATGCTGTTGGACAGACCGGTACAGGTAAGTCTATGTTCCTAGAAAATCTGGCATTACAGGATATGTTAAACGGTAATGGCTTTGCCTTTGTTGATCCTCATGGTGATACCGTAGAAAACCTTCTAGCAATGGTTCCTAAGGAGAGAACTGAGGACTTAATTTACTTCTCTCCAGGTGACATGGACTACCCTATGGGTCTTAACCTATTTGAGTTCCATTCACCAGAGCAGAAGGACTTCCTAATACAGGAAGCTTTAAATATGTTGTACAAACTGTATGACCCCCAACATCAGGGGATTATGGGCCCTAGGTACGAGCACCTCTTTAGGATGGCTGCTCTAACGATTATGGCTGACCCAGCTGGTGGTACGTTTGTAGACATACCTAAACTCTTTAGAGATTCAAAGTTTGTTGACCAAAAATTACAGTATGTTACGGATCAGAACATCATTGATTTCTGGAAAAAAGAGATGCCACAAAGCCAGAGATCTAATGACTTTGGAGAGGTAGTTAGTTGGTTTGTATCTAAATTTGGCGCCTTCTTAAGTAACGATATGATGCGTAACATCATCGGTCAGACTAAGAGTGCCTTCGATCTTAGAGATGTTATGGATAACAAAAAGATTCTGTTGGTTAACTTAAGTAAGGGTGGAACTGGCGAGCTTAATTCAAAGTTATTGGGCATGATCTTCGTTATGAAGTTTCAGGCTGCAGCTATGAGTCGTGTTGATCTTCCAGAGTCTGAGAGAAGTGACTTTGCACTATATGTCGATGAGTTCCAAAACTTCTCAACAGATAGCTTGGCTACCATCATGTCCGAAGCCCGAAAATTCCATTTGAACCTAATAGTTGCTAATCAGTTTACTACTCAGCTATCTCCTGAGATTAGAGATGCTGTATTCGGTAACATAGGTACAATCGTCTCCTTTAGAATTGGTCAAAATGATGTTGAGAGCATTGGTCAGTATTTCCAACCATCTTTTGAGGCCGAAGATCTCCTAAGAGTCCCTAACTACAATACGATCGTTAGAACTCTAATAGGTGGTGTACCTACTCTACCTTTTACAATGGCCACCTTGCCTCAGTTAGGTACGCCGAATAAGAAGTTAGCCATAGCTTTAAAACAGCTGTCTGCTGCTAAGTACGGTCGTCCAAAAGCTGTGGTGGAGAAAGAGATCTTTGCCCGTATGGCTACTAAAGAAGAACCCAGGTTACCTGTTGGCCAAGCCGGTATACCAGCCGGCAACTATCCTGCAACAGCAGTACCGGGTCAGCCAACAGCCAATAACCCATGGCCTAGGCCAGCAGCTCAGGCAGCACCAACTCCTGGTGCAGCTCCAGCAGCCAGAGGTGGTTCATTCTTAGATGATTGGCTAGCTAAGCGTAAGCCCGCTGGAGCTCCTTCGTCACCAGCACAAGTAATAGCACCAACTACAGCGCCAGCTCCTAGTTCATATAACCTATCTGGAACGCCGGCTACTCAAGCTGTAGCTACTACTCCACCTAATAACGGCCAGACTATTAGTCAGCCATTGAGTAGTATTCCGGCATTGCCTGCTGTACCCGAGAATGTTATTAGCGAGAAGGAACAGGCTATAAAAGATATCCCTATGGTTGATCCTAAAACTGAAGTTGCTAGCCAGCCAGTGGATGAGCCTAAGAAGCCTCAACCGTCATCAGGACATATGAAAGAAGGAGATACTATTCATATTGATCGATCAGGCATGCTCTCTAGCCTAGATCAAAAAGAAGAAACTGAGGAAAGTAAGGCGAAGGTTTAAGTTACTCTTCTACCACGAGCCATACGAATCACAGCTTCAATTATTAGCCCCAGTATAAAACCGGCTATTAGTAAGAAGAGGAATATTGAGTAGTTGTAGCTTAGCCCCATATGCTTAGTTAAGTACAAATACGTACTAGTACCTAAAAACGCCACTATACCGCCTCCAAGTAGGCCAGAAGGCCTAGTAATGGTCTTTGAAGATACCTCACTCAGGTTCTTAACTATTGGCTGATGAATAATCTTACTGCCGAGCTTATCGCTACTACTCAGTTTTCTTCTAATATGCTTGATTTCTTTATTGAAGGTCGCTTGCTTTAGGTCTGAGTTAACGGGTCGTCTGGATTCTATCTCGTGTTCTTTTGCTTCTTGGCTGTTTTCAGCAGTAAGTTTATCCAGAAGCTTATCTTTTTCAGATGATTCTTTAGCTATCTCTATTCTTGCTGCCTCTAAATCCTCAGATTGACGAGCCTCAGCTCTGGCTTTCTCTGCCTTATGATCATGAGCCTCTATTGATCTCTCATGTTCTATGGGGTGGGATTCAAATACTTCTATGCTGCCTTATGTTTTTCACTCACTACATTCCTCCTGCCTGTTCTCTTACGGCAATTCGTGACTCTTTAACTAGTAGTCTTGATCTGTAGAAGAAGAAGCCAGCTATGGCTAGTACAGCTGCACCGATTAGAATACTGCTACCTGGACCAGTGTTGGGCAGGGTATTAGTAGTGTCTTGTACGGTGGATACAGGTGTACCAGGCAGGTTAATTGTAATGGTATTACCAAAGGTGTTAGACATCTTAAGGTTAAAGTAAGCTGGGTCGGATGTAGAGGTTGGAGTCTGGGGTATAGGGTTGTCCACTGTGATTTTAAACTGTTTTGTCACGGTCTGTCCGGCTGCAATATCCTCAGCAGGCCAGCTAATAGTATTGTTCGATACATTGCCACCACCAGCATCCGTAACAGCTGCGTAATCCAAGACGTATGGTATCTGATCAGAGAATTGATAGTTCTTATAAGTAGACGAATCGTTATTAGTTACCGACAGAGTGTACTGGATAACATCACCAGCATTAGCAGTGGTGCCATTGGCATTATCTATATTCTGAGTTAGGTTAGCTGCTGACTTACTGTATGTTAGACATGCCTGAGTATCCTCACTACTTAACTGTTGTTCACACGGAGGTATATTTGGTGCAGCCGTTACTGTAGGTATGGGTTTTGGAGTAGGCGTAGGGGTTGGTGTTGGAGTTGCGGCAACCTGTACAGTCATACATATCTGGTTGCTTGATTGAGTAGGACTACTGCTTGTAAATATTGTTGCCGTGTTACAGATCTGAGTTCCATTAGCAACGTTCTGATTAACTTTGTAGTAAGTGTCTACATACCAGTTACTAGCACCTGAGGGCATAGAGTACCAACCCCACTTTGTTTCACCACCGCTAAAACCAGCAATATTGGCCGTAGATGCACTAAAGGTTGAGAAGGTTGTATTGGCAGGCTGGGCGTCAGCCCACAGCTACGTTGGTAGCGGTACCTCCATTGTTGTTAAAATAGATACGATATCCTAATGTATCACCGGCTTAACAGTGCTATTGGCTGCTGGATAGCCCGGGACGGTAGTCTTGGAGATAGTTATGTTAGGTGACTGCTGAACAGGTTGAGGAAAGCCAACAGAGACTAAATTACCACAGGCATACATAAGTAAGAAGGTCTGACCGCCAGTGCTGGTTACGTTCAACACCTGGTAATTAGATGATGAACCAGCACTATCCCAGCCCCATAAGTATCGAGCGTATATGGGATAGCCTAGACCCGGGATGCTTACGGGTGTATCTCCCGCTATGTTCTGGGGTAATCTACCCTCCGACCATAACTGGCTATTCCAATCACGAGAATTAATGGTTAGGGTGCTGGCACTGGCCACCTTGGCACAGGTAATACCGTAGTTGGCTAGGATGCTGCCATAGTTTTCGATGTTATTTTGACAATCACTAGCGGCTTGGGCAGCTGAGGAGAATCCGCCATCTATTAAATCGTTGGGTGAAGCAGCAGACGATGATTGAGGAGGGCTAACAAATGCAAAGAACTGAACCAAGAAGGCTAGGACTATGAACACTAGACCTATACGCCTAACGCTCTCCTCCTTACGCATACGATTAGTGTAAAAGGACAATTGCTGCACCATGCTTGGGTTGAAGGGTAGGGCCGATATAAGTTTTTCAAACATGGTTTTTAGTTTTTAGTTTAGGAACTGTGCTTGAATTTAAGCATAACCAAGGAGGGCTTACAAGGGGTATTAGACTGGGTAGTAGGCTAACCCTGAGAATTACTAGATAGTTGGTTATAGATTGTGTCTAAAGAGAAGCAGTGAAAAACTTAGCCCTAAACTCGGCATCGAGTTCACTGTTTTGCTCAAAGCCAGAGAAAGCAGCATCAATTGATTCAGCTGTTTTGCCGGAGAAATAGTGTGTAGGCGTTATTATGCCCATTAGACCCTCTCTACCTGTAGGGCCCTCCATCTGTACAAAACCACCAAGTGTAGGATAGCCATCATCGACTAGGCCTCTTACAAGACCGTATAAGTCAATTTGAAATTGGCCTGTTACATAGGGCTCAGCGAGATGCTGGAATCTATCAACGAACCCTTCTACCGTAGTATCGGTTGGTGGGTCTATCTCTGGGCTAATATTTAGTCTTCCATCGGCCTCTGATAAATAACCAAACGCACCTCCGGTAACCAAAAGCTCTTTGTTAGTAACGCTGCTTAAACGATCATTGTGTACCAAAATATTCATGGCGTAGCGCCCGGTATTATGTACACCTGCTAGAACTTCTCTAATACGAGGGTTAGCGGTACGATTTATAAGATCGTCTGGATTGTTTATTGGGGTAGAGGGTAAATCTTCAAAGTCTGGCATGGGGATTATTTATAACATAATTTACTAACTGAAACAAGGCTATATATGCTTGGTTGAGGAACCAAATTACGGTATAATATGAGTAGTGGGAATAAAACTTAAATTCTAGAGGGATTGATACTAGTGGCTAATAAAAAAGAGGATGAATATTCAGCCAGTCAGATTACTGTGCTTGAAGGTCTGGAGCCAGTACGTAAACGGCCGGGTATGTATATCGGTGGTACTGGTATTGAGGGTCTTCATCACCTTGTCTGGGAGCTGGTAGATAACGGTATAGACGAAGCTTTAGCTGGTTACGCTACGGATGTAACCGTAACTATGCTAGCAGACAACGGTATTCGAGTGACAGATAATGGTCGTGGTATACCTACGGAAATCCACCCTAAGACCAAAAAGAGTACTGTTGAAACCGTTTTAACTGTTCTTCATGCTGGCGGTAAGTTTGGTGACGGTGGTTACAAAGTATCTGGTGGTTTGCACGGTGTTGGTAGTAGTGTTGTTAATGCTCTAAGCTCTAAGCTAAACATAAAAGTCTTTAGAGAAGGTAAGATTTATGAACAAGATTATGAACGTGGTCTACCAAAGAGTGATCTAAAAGTTACCGGTAAAACGGATAAGACCGGAACTGAGATAACCTTTTATCCAGATGAAACAATTTTTCCGTCTACAATTTTTAGCTATGACACAATCCTAGATAGACTAAGGCACGCCGCTTACCTAACTAAGGGTATACGTACTCGACTAATTGATGAAGTAACTGGTCGGAACTATAGCTTTTACTTTGAAGGTGGTATCCAAAGCTACGTTAAGCACTTAAATATTGGCAAAGAAATTGTTGATGAGGACATCTTTTATGTTGACAAGACCTCTCATGATGTTCAAGTCGAAGTATCTATCCAATATACCGATGCTTATAACGAAACTATTAAAGCTTTTGCTAACAACGTCCTAAACCCTGACGGTGGTACTCATATGACTGGCTTTAGAGCTGCTCTAACAAGAGTAATTAATGATTATGCTCGTAAGCAGGGCCTAATTAAAGATAAAGAAGAGAACCTATCTGGTGAGGACACTAGGGAAGGTCTTACGGCTATTATCTTAGTTAAGCTACCCGATCCTCAGTTTGAAGGCCAAACAAAGAACAAACTGGGTAACCCGGAAGTTCGAGGCATTGTCGAACAGGTTATGAATGAATACTTTAATTACTACCTTGAAGAACACCCTGCTGTAGCCCGAAAGATTGTTAGCAAAGGTCTTCTAGCTGCTAGAGCTCGAAAAGCTGCACGTGCTGCCAGAGATAATATCCTTAGAAAAGGTGTGCTAGATGGTGCTTCAATGCCTGGCAAGCTAGCTGATTGTTCAAACAAAGATCCTGAGAGTTCTGAGGTATACCTAGTAGAGGGTGACTCAGCCGGTGGATCAGCCAAGGACGGTAGAGACTCTAAGAGCCAAGCCATCCTACCTCTAAGAGGTAAAGTTCTAAACGTTGAGAGAGCCAGATTAGATAAGATGTTGGCCAATAATGAGATTATTAGCTTAATTAAAGCTTTAGGTGTCGGTATCGAGGAGTCTTTTGACCTTAGCGGCTTAAGATACCACCGAATAATAATCATGACTGATGCCGATGTTGATGGTAGCCACATTGCTACCCTACTTATGACCTTCTTCTTTAGATACATGAAGCCAGTTGTTGATGGTGGCTATCTATACCTAGCTAAACCACCACTATTCGAACTAGTTAAACAGGGCCGAAAATCTAGTATTTTTATCTATAACGAGGATGACCTTGAGGTCACTCTGGATAAGTACATAGATGATCGCAAAAAGTCTGGTACCAAGATTGAAAAGAGCGATGAACGCTATAAACAAGCTGGATTTGTCGAACAGAAAAGGTACAAGGGTCTTGGTGAAATGGATGGTGAGCAATTATTTGATACCACTATGGACCCTGAGAAGAGAGTACTAATTCAGGTTAGAGTAGAAGATGCTGAAAAGGCCGATGCTATCTTTAACAAACTGATGGGTAGCGAAGTTGAACTTAGGAAGAACTTCATTCAGACGCATGCTAAATTCGTTAAGGACTTGGATATATAGACATGGACGAAGATATTAACAAGGAAAATCTAGCCCCACAAGAAGAGCCAGCTGAGCTGGTTGCACCTGACGATGTGTTATCAAAGAGTGTTGAGAGACGAACCATTGAAAACATCATGGAGGACAACTACCTACGTTACTCAATGAGCGTAATTGTTTCCAGGGCTTTGCCGGACGTTCGTGACGGTCTAAAGCCCGTACATCGTCGTATTTTATACACCATGAACAGAGATGGGCTACGTTCAACTGCCAAGACTCGTAAAAGCGCTAATGTTGTAGGAGCTGTCATGGGTGACTTCCATCCACATGGCGATGCATCTATTTATGACGCTATGGTTCGTATGGCTCAAGAATGGAACATGCGTTATCCACTGGTTAATGGCCAGGGTAACTTTGGTAACATGGATGGCGATCCAGCAGCCGCTATGCGTTATACCGAAGCTAAGATGGATAAGTTAGCCGAAGAGCTTCTAGCCGATATCGACAAAGAGACAGTAGATTTCAGAGATAACTATGATGGCCGAATGCAAGAACCAGTTGTTCTGCCTGCCAAGGTACCAAACCTATTACTTAATGGCCAGTTAGGTATTGCCGTTGGTATGGCCACAAATATACCGCCGCATAACCTCGGTGAGCTTGTTGATGCAACTATCTGTATGATAGATAACCCTGATGCCTCACTAGATGACTTACTAGAATTCGTTAAGGGTCCAGACTTCCCAACCGGTGGAGTTATTTACGGCAAAGAGTCCTTAAGAGTTGCCTATGCTACAGGTAAGGGTGGAGTTGTAACTAGAGGTGTAGCCGAGATCGTTGATTCCTCAGCTAAAAACAATCGTCAACAGATAGTTATAACTGAGATACCCTATTCGCTGAACAAGGAATCCTTGGTTATTAAGATAGCCGATCTAGTACACGAGAAGAAGGTCACTGGTATTAGTGATATTAGAGACGAGAGTTCTAGAGGGAATGTCAGGATAGTTATAGACCTTAAGAGGGATGCCTTCCCATCTAAACTGCTTAACCAGCTATTTAAATTAACTCCACTGCAGACTACCTTCCACTTCAACATGCTAGCCCTAATAGATGGCATACAGCCAAGAGTACTGGGGCTGCAAGATATCATTAGAGAGCACATTAAACACCGACAATCAGTGGTTCGTAGGCGAACAGAATTCGAACTAAGGAAGGCTGAAGAGCGAGCACATGTCCTAGAGGGTCTTAAGATAGCTTTAGACCATATCGATGAAGTTATTGCGACCATTAGAGCATCCGAAACTTATGATGAAGCTCTAGCTAACTTAATTAAGAAGTTCAAACTGTCAGATATACAAGGTAAAGCTATCTTGGCTATGCAGCTAAGACGACTTACTGGTCTAGACCGAAAAGAAATTGAAGAGGAGCTAGCTGAGCTGTCTAAGCTAATATCGAACCTTAAAGAAATATTGGCTGATGAAAAGAGAATCTTATCGATAGTTAAAGAAGAGCTCGAGGAAGTTAAGAAGCAATATGCTGACGAGCGACGAACTAAAGTTATTGCTGCTGAGCTGGGAAGACTGAGTGATGAAGACCTAATAGCAGATGAGCAGGTTGTAGTAACACTTACAGCTGCCAACTATGTAAAGCGTAGCCCAATAGCCGAGTACAAGAAGCAGGGTAGAGGTGGTAAGGGTCGTAGAGGCATGGTCACTAGAGAAGAGGACGTTATTGAGCATGTTGTTAACGCTTCAACCCACGATTTCCTACTATTCTTTACGAACAAGGAAGAGTCTTTAGATTAAAGACCTACGAGGTCCCAGCAGCCTCTCTAAGCGCTAAAGGTGTAGCACTTGTAAACTTGTTGCAGTTGCAGCCTGAGGAGACCGTCAGCTCGGTCATAAACGTTAGTAAGACCAATGACGCAGCCAACCTAATCATGTGTACCGTTCGTGGCGTTATAAAGAAGACCCCATTTGAACAGTACAAGAACGTTCGTAACTCCGACTGATCGCTATTAATCTGGACAAAGATGATGAGCTGAAATGGATTAGAATGACCACTGGAGATAATGAGGTAGTTATATCTACATCCCAAGGACAGGCTATTAGATTCCACGAGCGTGATGCTAGACCTATGGGACGTGTTAGCCGAGGCGTTAGGGGTATAAGGCTTAGAAAAGATGACCATGTTATTGGTATGGATATTGTTGAGGAAAACTCGAGTATCTTCGTTATAAGTAGGTATGGCTACGGTAAGCGTACCAAGGTTTCTCAATTTACTCCTCATGCTAGAGGTGGTGTCGGTATAAGGTCTGCTGTTGTTAATACTAAAACAGGTGAACTTGTAGGTGTTAAGACCCTTGGTGAATCAGATCAGCAAGAGGTGATAATAATCAGCCAACAAGGTCAGACAATCAGATTAGGACTAAAGAATATACCTGACCTAGGTAGAGCAACTCAAGGTGTTAGAATTATGCGTCTTAATGACGGTGATCAGGTAGTCTCACTCGCCTTAGTAGACAAGGTAGAAGACGAGGAAGAAGAGACTGAAGAAGTTGTTGAAAAATAGTCAACAATAAGCGAGATTAATATCTGTTAGCTTTCTTTGTTGACAATACCTCTGTTGGTTCTATACAATAGTGATTACGTATTTTTTGGGGGACAGTGATTTCATTGTCAATAAAAAATGTACATTAACAGATTGATAGTGCAAATCAACGTCAGTTCATTTTTTGAATTGTTTTAAATTAAGTCAGTGTAGCTTCGGCTACATGTTCGACTGAAGTATAGGCAGATTCTTTTTTTTGGAGAGTTTGATCCTGGCTCAGGATGAACGCTGGCGGCGTGCCTAATACATGCAAGTCGAGCGGTAAGGCCTCTTCGGAGGTACACGAGCGGCGGACGGCTGAGTAACGCGTAGGAACCTACCCCGAAGTGAGGGATAAGCACCAGAAATGGTGTCTAATACCGCATGTGCTCTTAGGAGTAAAGCTTCGGCGCTTTGGGAAGGGCCTGCGTATGATTAGCTTGTTGGTGAGGTAAAAGCTCACCAAGGCGACGATCATTAGCTGGTCTGAGAGGATGATCAGCCAGACTGGGACTGAGAACGGCCCAGACTCCTACGGGAGGCAGCAGTAGGGAATCTTCCACAATGGGCGAAAGCCTGATGGAGCAACGCCGCGTGCAGGATGAAGGCCTTCGGGTTGTAAACTGCTTTTATATGTGAAGATTATGACGGTAGCATATGAATAAGGATCGGCTAACTCCGTGCCAGCAGCCGCGGTCATACGGAGGATCCAAGCGTTATCCGGAATTACTGGGCGTAAAGAGTTGCGTAGGTGGCATAGTAAGCGGGCAGTGAAATCGTATGGCTCAACCATATATACATTGTCTGAACTGCTAAGCTAGAGGACGAGAGAGGTACCTGGAATTCCCAGTGTAGGAGTGAAATCCGTAGATATTGGGAGGAACACCGATGGCGTAGGCAGGGTACTGGCTTGTTCCTGACACTAAGGCACGAAAGCGTGGGGAGAGACCCGGATTAGATACCCGGTTATTCCACGCCGTAAACTATGGATGCTAGCCGTTATCGGTATCGACCCCCGATAGTAGCAAAGCTAACGCGTTAAGCATCCCGCCTGTGGAGTACGGTCGCAAGACTAAAACATAAAGGAATTGACGGGGACCCGCACAAGCGGTGGAGCGTGTTGTTTAATTCGAAAGTAAGCGAAGAACCTTACCCAGGCTTGACTTCCTGCGAATTTCTTCGAAAGAAGAAAGTGCTTTATTGAGCGCAGTGACAGGTGGTGCATGGCCGTCGTCAGCTCGTGTCGTGAGATGTTTGGTTAAGTCCATCAACGAGCGCAACCCTTATGTTTAGTTGAATTTTTCTAAACAGACTGCCCTGGTAACAGGGAGGAAGGAGGGGATGATGTCAGGTCCGTATCTCCCTTACGTCTGGGGCTACAGACACGCTACAATGGCCGGTACAAAGGGCTGCCAAGTCGTGAGACGGAGCAAATCCCATCAAAACCGGTCTCAGTTCGGATAGTAGGCTGAAACTCGCCTGCTTGAAGCTGGAATCGCTAGTAACGGTAAGTCAGCATATTACCGTGAATACGTTCCCGGGTCTTGTACACACCGCCCGTCAAGCCATGAAAGTCGCCAATACCTGACGTGTGAGCTTTGCCTCGCCCTAAGGTAGGGGAGATGATTGGGGTTAAGTCGTAACAAGGTATCCGTACGGGAACGTGCGGATGGATTACCTCCTTTCTAGGGAGTACACTAGCAGTTTGTGGATTCGTCCACTGACTAGCTAGGTCGATCTCGATAAGTTGTTTATTTCAGTACTGACAACTTATACCTCTAAGATTTATCTTAGACGAGACCATCAGTTCTGGTGTTTGGACGACGTTGATTGCACTATCTATCTGTTAATAAGAAAAGAGCTCCAATTACGGAGCTCTTTTTTGATGTCTATATGGTGGGCGATGAGGGACTCGAACCTCCGACCTCGTCATTATCAGTGACGCGCTCTAACCAACTGAGCTAATCGCCCCTAGTTCACCTATGGTGGAGACACGGGGACTCGAACCCCGGACCCCCTGCTTGCAAAGCAGGTGCTCTAGCCAACTGAGCTATGTCCCCATAACCGGATGGTTCCAGTAGGCGAACTACCGGTGTATTTTATCTTAACGGAGCCTATCCTACAAGGGTAATGGCATATGTGTTGATCTTGATGCCCTCATCTTGATTAGAAAAGTCTACAAATGATACCTAATATTCATGGCTATAAACTAAACCGAGCATAAATACTAGTTCAAAATCCTGCACATAGTGATACAAAGCGTTGCATAAATCTCAACACTTCCATCTTAATAACAGATGAGTAGCTTATACATCACAGTTATGAACAGTAAAGTTATAAGTTATAACAGGTAGCCCACAGATTAAATAGTAAAGGTTATATGGTATAATCTTAAGCGAAATGAAGAAAAATTTAACAGTAGTGTCGGCTTTAATAATACTGTTAGTATCTCTTTTGGGTTTTACTACTGTTAGCGCAGCATCGCCTAACATATCCAGGTCATATAGCTCTTCATCATCAATACCGAACGGCAGCTTAGTTAGCCTGGTTAGTGCTAAATCCACATCTATACAACTTGCAAACACAGGTAATGCCCAGTGGCTGGTAGGTGTAGCGGAAACAACAAGTCAGTCACTTCTAGCGGTTAACCCTAGTAATGGCAAAGTTCAGGTTGCAACAGATGGCAGCGTCAACGTTCTCGTAAGTACAGTTAATGGCAATATACCAGTCGGTGCGCCAGTAGCCGTTTCACCGTTTAACGGGGTGGGAATGAAGGCAAACAATGGAAATCGGATAGTTGGTACTGCAGACACTAGCTTTAATAGTTCTACTGCTGGAGCAGTTAAAGAGCAGGCAACAGAGAGCAACGGCGGGAGTAAACAGCTCACGGTTGGCTACATCAAGCTAACTATATCTGTTGGTACCTATAATTCCTCTAGTCTCTCAGTCCAGAGCATACAACAGTTTGTCGAAGCTTTTACTGGTCACCCAGTTTCCATCTTACGAATAATTATTAGCATGGTTATAGCCTTCGTAGCTATCTTGGCTATAGTAGTGCTTATCTATGCTTCGATTTACGGCACCATTATCTCAATAGGCCGTAACCCGCTAGCTAAATCAGCCATATTTAGAACACTGACCTCTGTTATTGAATGGTAGCTGTAATTGCTATCGTAGCTTCGGTCACCATTTATCTGATTCTTTACTAAAATCTGTGGATAACTAGACATATAGTACTGTTTTTGTGTTCATTTTGTTGTCAGAGGTGAGTAAGAGAGGTACAATTAAATTACGGGTAATAATACCAAAAGTAAAAAGAAGTAAAATAAATGACCCCTGACGACAATAGTTTAGAGACGGGCTATGAGGCATCATCGTATAATTCTAGTCTAGAAGGCCAGCACCAAACTGGTATTAAATTGCCGTCTCAGTCCACTAGACTTAATGTGTCTCTGTTTAGATTCAATAAGGTAGCAGTTTTATTATCCGTTTTCGCAGTAGTACTTTTCCTAGTTGTAGCTGGTATAGCCTTAGGCTATGACAAGCTTCACCAATCTAACAAAATACGGTTAACAGTGAGGAGGCTAGCGGTAATTACAAAGTCGGTAGTAACATACCAGTACAAAATGCTAGTGAAACTCAACTTTTACAGCTTGGACAGGTTAATCAGTTAGAGGTTAATGGCCAGTTGACCGTAACAAAGTCTCTAGTTTTGACTCCAACAAGCACTGCGCCATCAACACCCACCCCAGGAGAAATTTACTTTGATAAATCATCAAACCAACCTTATTACTATAACGGCTCATCTTTTGTTAGTTTAGGTTCCTACGGCATCACCTCAACAGGTAACTAGCTTAGGTGGCTCATCTGGAGCACTTAACTTAGGGGGTGGCCTATCTGTAAGCGGTAATACCTTGTCTATATCAAGTACACTGCTTCAGTCACTCAGTTCTACATCACTCAATACCCCAGTCGTTAATAGCCTGCAAGGACTAACTGGTGCAGTATCGTTCACTGGTGGTCCTGGTATATCCATCAGCGGTACAAGTATTAGCAACACCGGTGTAATTAATCTAACATCATCAAATAGTAGTGTTAATATTGCCAATCAAGGTAATGGCAGTTACGACCTAACCCTATCCTCAGGTGGTGGAGTTAACATAGGCCCTAATACTGCCCAGACCGATACATCAAATAACCCGTCAATTTATCTAAATAAGACGGGTACTGGAGATTTGCTAGATCTACAGACCAGTGGGGTTGATGAATTTGTAGTTAGCGATACTGGCCAGATTACAACGGGTACTATTGATTACAGTCAGGTCCAGGGGGCACCAAGTTCTACAGTGACCGATATAGATGGTGTAAGCGGATCTGTAGGCTTAGGTACTGGTTTAAGTATTACTGGTAATATTCTCTCTAACAACGGAGTTACTAGCTTTGGAGGAAGTATGGGGCTATAGGACTCGGTACGGGTCTTGGTCTATCTGGTGGTAATCTTTCGAACACCGGTGTTACAACCTTTGGAGGAGCCAACGGTGCTATAACCCTCGGTACGGGTCTTGGCCTATCTGGCAATAGCCTATCAAACACTGGTGTGGTTAGTATCACAGGAACTGCTAATCAGGTAATAGCCTCCGCTAGCAGTGGTGCTCTGACATTATCTCTGCCGCAGAGTATAGCAACCTCGTCTTCTCCAACCTTTGCTGGCGAAACACTAAATAGCGGTGGGTTAACGGTTAGTGGTGCTTCTAGCCTAAACGGTGGTACTTCAACAGATAGTTTAACGGTTACGGCTGGCAGCGACTTAGAGGGTGCCACCACCGTTAATAGTACCCTAAACGTCCAGGGGGGCTTGACTGTCGGTGTACCTGGATCTCAACTTGGAACAATATATCTATCAAACACTGGTAGCGCTAGGACAGTAGACCTTGTGGGCTTAAACCCATCCGGAACTGGCAACGGGACTATACAATTTCCAACAATAGCTGGCGGTAGTACAGATACGGTTTGCTTAGCGAACCTTGCTAACTGTGGCTCATCCAGCAGCACTGTAACTACAAGTAGTGCCGGTACGCCTGGTACGATCGCTTTATTTACGGGGGCCGAACAACTAGCTAACTCTAGTATTACGGATAATGGCACCACTGTAACTATAGGCGAGCTGTTGACTGCCAGCACTATCACAGCCGGCACCATTGAAAGTAGTAGTGCGTTGAATATAACTCCTGGTGGTACCTTAACCATTGGAGCCACTAATCACACTCTAATTTTGCAAGGTAACTCAAGCTCTACGTTTGCGGCCTCTGCCAACGGCTTTACAGATACACTAGGCTTTACCGCACCGACTACCGCTAGCCATACCATTACCTTGCCTGATGCTTCAGGAACTGTTTGTTTGGAGGGCTCCGGTAGCTGTGGATTTGCGGGCGGTGGTAGTGGTGGTCACATCCGTAGATACTCTAGCGGGTGACTTGTCCATCAATAACACAACTGGTACAGGTACAACAATAACTATTAACGATGCTAGTACTTCACAGAAGGGTATAGCCGAGTTTAACAGTAGCGACTTCCAGGGCAGTGGCGGAGTCATAGATACTATTCAAGGTATTACTACTACCTCAGATGTCCAGTTCGATAGCTTAGCACTAGACTACGGTGGTACTTGTACTGCCGGTGGTAACCTCTGTTTGAACAGTACAGGAACAGTCTATGCGGCAAACTATTTGAATGATTCCTCCACTAATAATTTGGTAATTAGCGGTGGTAGTAACAATATAATGTTATCGAACGACGGTGGAGCTAACACCTTCTTACTACCAACCACCGGCGGAACAGGCCAAACCTTCTGTACCACTGGTATTACCTGTGCATCTGGTGGTGGCCAGGCTGTAATGATGAAGCACTCTGTTACTGATGGGCACAGAACAGAGTGCTTCATCAAACAGAAACGCTTTATATTATTGATAAGGTAAGCGGCAGTGGCAACCTAGTGCAGCTCCAGACCGGTATCTTCCCAGGATGCCTTAGTTATAGATGGTAGTGGTAATGCGACATTCTCTAATACCACCACTGCTGCAACCCTAGACGTAACGGGCACTTTGCAAGCCAACACAATTACACCTAACTCATCACTAACTGTTGGATCGACTTCTCAAACATTTACCGTACAGGGTAATCAAAGCTCCGATCTATTAGCTCAAGGCTCAGGCAACTCGACTTATGTAGGCTTCGGTACACCTATCGGTAATACGATCAGCTCTGGATCCATCTATTACGACTTTGATAATAGCGCTGCCACTAACACTTTAAGCACACCATACTTTATCTGTACGACTGCTGGTAACTGTTCAGGAACGGGGGGCAGTGTAACAGCATTAGGAGGTAGTAGCGCCAATGTTATACCTCTGTTTACTACTACATCTGGTGCAGGTGGCAATATAGCTACATCTATTCTGTCAGAGACTGGTAGTAATACGATAAATGATGCTGGTAACTTGGTGGTTGGTGCTGCAGGTCATGGACAACTGAGTGTTGGCGTAGCATCAACAGTTAACGGAACAATCGTTGTTAATAATGCTAGTAACGCTAACAGTATTACAATCCAGGAAGCCGCTGTACCATCTGGAAGTGTGACTCTTAGCCTGCCTACTAGCAGTGGAACATTTGCGGTCTCAGCAACTGGGCCTTTGCAATTAAATTCCACAACAGGTGCGTTATCTTGTCCTTCCTGTGACACTAGTGCCGGTGGTGGTGGAGTAGCTGCTGTTCAATCTCTAAATACATTGACTGGCGACATCATCCTAAATAACTCATCAACCAGTGGTCAGCATATTATTATCAACGATGCTAAAGCCGATGGTTCAACATTAGGTATAGCTACCTTTAACGCCACTAACTTTACAGATAACGGTAGCGGAGTAATTAACACTGCTCAAAATATATCTACTTCATCCAGCCCAACCTTCGCAAACTTAATAGTACAGGGGACTACTGGTCTTACACTGGGCAGTACTTCCAATGATGGAGCAGAGACCTTCTTGGATGGCACCGGTGATGGCTTTACGACTAAGCTGAGTCAAACTACCCTAACTGGCAATCAGATTATATCTATACCAAATAACAGCGGAACATTGGCAGTTGCTGCTAGCGGAAACTTAAGTCTTTCAGCACTTGGCAACCTTACAATAACAAACAGTCCAACATTTACTACTAGCGTAACAACACCTCTTCTACAAAGCAGTGGAACACTAAATATTACCCCGGGTGGAGCACTAACTGTTGGTTCTACAGCACAAAGCTTTACGCTACAGGGTACTAGCGCATCATCTATCTCGGCTACATCAGGTAGCTTTGCAACAACCGTTAACTTCAATACTCCAACTGCCAATAACGCTATATTTGTACCGAACCAGGGCGGTACTATCTGTCTAAGCAGCAATAACTGTAACTTTGCTGCAAGTGGTAGTTACCTACTTAACCAAACTACCCAACAAACCAGTGCCAATCTAAATATTCAAAGTGTTGCTGGCGCTGTAGCAGCTAAAATTCAAGGTGCCTCAGGCCAAAACATCTTAAACTTATACTCGAGTGCAAGCAGCTCTACAGCACTAGACTACTTTGATGGCAGTGGTGATCTAAATGTTTCTGGAGCTTTAGAAAGTGGCACAAGTTCAACAGCCGGGTCACTGATCTTACAAGATGGCAGCGGTAACCTAATAACGTTTAACAGTGTTACACAGGCTAATTCGGTGGTGATCTCTGTCCCAGCGGATACTAACACTAGCGACGTACTCTGTTTGTCCACACTAGGTAACTGTACCGGCACTCACGCTGGCTCAGGTGATACCAGCTATATCTTTAACCAAACTACCCAACAGGCTAGTGCCAATATAGATATACAAAGCACTTCGGGTGCCGTAGCGGCTAAAATCCAAGGGACTTCAGGCCAGAACATCTTGAACTTATACTCGAGTGCAAGCAGCAGTACACCTGTAGTATCTGTTAACGGTACCGGAGCGGTTACTATTGAGAACTCGACTAACTCTACCGCAGCCTTACAAATACAAAATAGTTCAGCAGCTAACTTACTAACAGCTGATACTACAAATATGCGCCTAGGTGTAGATGTTACTTACGCCTTAATGAGTAGCCCAACAATTTCTGGTACAGCAACAGCCACTACCGGTGGTACCCTAGCTCAGAATACTACCTACTATTACGAGATAACGGCCGTGGACGCTAACGGGGGAGAAACAACTCCTTCAACCCAGGCTTCTCAACTTACTGGCAACACTACTGCTACCAACACCATTACACTAACCTGGGCTCCAATAGCAGGCGCAGCCGGTTACCATATCTACAGGTCAACTACCAGCGGTGTCTTTACTAATGTTGGCTATTACTCAACACCAGGCACCGTTAGCGGATCTAATTTAACCTTTACTGATACTAATGCAACAAAGAACACTACAACAGGTGGGCCTCCAACAACCACAACAGCTTACGTTGCAACAAATGTTGCCAACACCAATAACCTAGAACTATCTATAGGTGGCAACGGTACGCCAATGGGACAGCTATACGTTAGTGGCACAGTACCTAGTGTTGCTCTCAGCACAATCAGTACTGGTGCTTCTGCTACTGGGCCGTATTCTGTCTATGTTCAAGGCAGCTACGCTTACGTAGTTAATCAGGTCAGCAATAACCTGGTTATATACAATATATCCAATCCTGCTGCCCCAGCTCTTGTTGGCTCTGTTAGTACTGGCTCAAGCTCAAACCCATACAATGTTTATGTTTCTGGTAACTACGCTTATGTTGCTAACTGGGGCTCCGATTCCTTGGCCATAATCAATATATCCAATCCTGCCAACCCAACCCTTATAAGCTCTACAACTACAGGGATTAATAGTCCAGAGTCCGTCTACGTCCAAGGCAACTACGCTTACGTAGCCAATGAGGGCTCCAACAATCTGGCCATATACAATATATCCAATCCTGCCAACCCAACCAATATAGGCTCTGTTGCTACTGGCAGTGGCCCAGACTCTGTCTATGTCCAAGGTAACTACGCATATGTAGCTAACGGTGGCTCAAATTCATTAGGCATATTTAACGTCTCCAACCCCGCCTCCCCAACCTCCGTTGGCTCTGTTGCTACTGGCTCAGGTCCATACGCAGTCTACGTCCAAGGCAATTACGCTTACGTAGCTAACTATACTACTGGTAACCTACAAATAATCAATGTCTCCAACCCCGCCTCCCCAACCTCCGTTGGCTCTGTTGCTACTGGCTCAGATCCAAACGCAGTCTACGTCCAAGGCAACTACGCTTATGTAACTAGCTCTGGCGCTGGTAACCTACAAATAATCAATGTCTCCAACCCCGCCAGCCCAGTTAGTATTGGGTCAGTAAACACTGCCAGTGGAAGTGCAAGCTCCGTATATGTACAGGGTCGGTATGCATACGTAACTAGCTATGGTTTTGTTGGTTTGGCGGGTATTCTTCAGGTCTTTGATCTAGGTGGGGGAATATACTCAACAACTCCAAGCTGGAGGTATACAAGCTGGCACCCTAAATGTAGTTAGCGATTCAACCTTTGGTGGAGATATCAGTGTTTGCAGGTGGCTTATCAGTAGGCGGAAATACAGAATTACAAAATAACCTAGGGGTAGCTGGTGCAGCAAACATACAGGGGGTCGACTCTTATGAGTGGCGGCTCTAACCAATTACTGCCACCGGTTGGTTTAACTACTACTCCAACGGGCACTACCGGCTCTTCAACGTATGATTACTCCGTTACGGCTGTTAATGCATATGGCGGTCAAAGTACTGCAACGGCAACAGGTACCAGTAAGGGTAATGCGACACTATCTGGCTCCAACTATAACCATATAGCTTGGTCTGCGGTAACTGGCGCAACTGGTTATGATGTCTACGCTACATATCCCACCACCGGACTTATAGGCTATACCACTTCTAATAGCTTTAATGACACTGGTATAAGCGCAGCGCCATTAAACAGTAGCTCTGCCCCAACAATTAATACAACCGCTCAATTAACAGTCGAAGGCGGAGCTCTCTTTGAGAACACCACTAATTCTATAGATGCCTTCCAAATCGATAACGCTTCAGGCAACTTTATGCTTAATGCTGACAGTAATAACAATAAAATTGAAATAGGTCAGATAGGTACTCCAGCTTTACTTCTTGCAACCCCTGGTGGCGGGGGTTCACTACCAGCCTCTACCACCTACTACTTTAAGATTACAGCCCTAGATGCAGAAGGCGACCAGAGCACACCTACCTTAGAAAATTATGGCACTACTTCAGGCACTTGCGTAGCTTCAGGCAATTGTGAAATAGGATTAATCTGGTCTAATGTTGGGGGCAGCTAGCTACAGGGTATACTTCGCTACTACTAGTGGTAGTGAGGCTAACTATTTTACAACAACTGCCAACAGTTACATCTTTTCTACTACGGCAGGCAGTGCTAGTGGCTCGCCACCAGCAGCTGGCAATGCATACGTTAACCAATTAACTACTGCAGCTAGTGGAACTAACGTTCTAACAAATACCACAATTTTACCGACCTTTAACTCTACTACCACTTTCCAGATTCAAAACACGTCAGGAACCAGCATCCTAACAGGGGATACTACCAATAACCGTATAGACATAGGCACACTAGGCACAGCATCTGGCCAATTATACGTATCTGGTAGTATTCCAACTAGTGCTGCTGGCTCAGTCAGTACTGGAACTAACCCACAATCGGTCTACGTACTAGGCAGCTATGCCTATGTTGTTAACAATGGCTCTAACACCCTAACCATATACAACATCTCAAACCCCGCCTCTCCAGCCAGTGTTGGTTCAGTAGCCACTGGATCTAACCCAACTTCCGTCTACGTCCAAGGCAACTACGCCTATGTAACTAGCGGCACCACCCTCAACATATACAACATCTCAAACCCAGCCTCCCCAAGCAGTGTTGGCTCGGTAGCCACTGGTATTGGCCCAGTATTTGTCTTCGTCCAAGGTAACTATGCCTATGTAGTTAACTATACTTCTAGCACGCTTCAGATATTCAATGTCGCCAACCCAGCCTCCCCAAGCAGTGTTGGTTCAGTAGCCACTGGATCTAACCCACGTTCCGTCTATGTCCAAGGAAGGTATGCCTATGTCGCTAACTATGGCTCCGGTACTCTAACCATATACAATGTCGCCAACCCAGCTTCCCCAAGCAGTGTTGGTTCGGTAGCCACAGGTACGAATCCATACTCAGTCTACGTCCAAGGCAACTATGCTTATGTAGCTAATGCCACCGCCGCCACCCTAACCATATACAACATCTCAAACCCTGCCTCTCCAGCCAGTGTTGGTTCAGTCAGTACTGGTGGTAGTTCTTCTCCAGAGTCTGTTTATGTACAAGGGGAGTATGCCTATGTAGTGGAACAGGGCTCTAACGCCCTAGGAGTATTTAACGTCGCCACCCCAGCCTCCCCAAGTAGTGTCGGCTCGGTAACTACCGGAACTGGCCCAACTTCCGTCTACGTCCAAGGCAACTACGCTTATGTCGCTAACTATGGCTCCGGTACTCTGACAACATACAACGTTGGCGGCACGTATAGCCAATCGCTTCAGGCTGGCGGTATACAGACTAGTACCTTAAACGTAGTTAGTGATTCAACCTTTGGTGGTGATATAAGCTTACAAGGTGGGCTAAGTGTCGGTACTAATGCCGAGATAGATAGTAACCTGGGGGTAGGTGGTGCAGTATTATTTGAAGATCAGACTAACTCATCAACCGCCTTCCAAGTTCAGAACACTTCGGGCACCAACTTATTGCAAGTAGATACATCTGGTAACAACATAAATGTAGGAAGTACCGGTTCAACCTCACTTGCCAGTACGGTAAACATCGCAAGTTCAACCAATTCGGCTCAAGTAGTAAACATCGGTTCAGTGAGTAACATCAGTGATACAACTTCGATACTAGGCCTTACTGAGAATCTTACATCTGGTGGAGGTGGTATAAATCTATCAACGGGCTCTACTACTGGCAACATAGACCTAACAACCAACAGTGCATCATCAAGTATTATCGCTAAATCTTCTACTAACTCCACTACCGCCTTCCAAATACAGAATACCTCTAGTGTCAGCATCCTAACAGGTGATACTACCAATAACCGTATAGATATAGGTACTATAGGTACAGCTTCTGGCCAGCTATATGTATCAGGTAGCCTTCCTACTGCCGCCACTGGATCGGTAAGTACGGGCAGTGGGCCACATTCTGTCTACGTATCCGGTAGCTACGCTTACGTAGTTAACTATACGTCTGGCACTCTAACTATTTACAATGTATCAAATCCTTCTAGTCCGGTTAGTGTAGGGTCGGTAAGCACAGGGACAAACCCAATCTACGTCTACGTCCAAGGTAACTACGCTTATGTAACGAATTATGGGTCTAACACGCTCGGTATATATAATGTCTCAAATCGTGCTGTACCTACTAGTGTGGGTTCAGTTTCCACTGGCTCTGCTCCATACTCTGTCTACGTCCAAGGTAACTACGCCTATGTAACTAACTACACCTCCAACACCCTACAGGTATTTAATATCTCCAACCCCGCCTCCCCAACCAGCGTAGGCTCTGTTAGCACCGGCACTAATCCAAACTCTGTCTACGTCCAAGGTAACTACGCCTATGTAACTAACTACACCTCCAACACCCTACAGGTATTTAATATCTCCAACCCGGCCTCCCCAACCAGCGTTGGCTCGGTAGCTGCTGTTAGTGTCCCATACTCTGTCTACGTCCAAGGCAACTATGCCTATGTCGCTAACTATGGCTCCAGCAACCTAACCATTTACAACGTCGCCAACCAGCCTCCCCAGCCAGTGTTGGTTCAGTAGCCACTGGAGCTAACCCCACTTCCGTCTACGTCCAAGGCAACTATGCATACGTAGCAGCTTCTAATGGTGCCGATATGCAAATGTTTAACGTCTCCAACCCCGCCTCCCCATCTAGCGTAGGCTACGTAAATACTGGTACCAGCCCGATTTCCGTCTATGTCCAAGGCAACTACGCTTACGTAGTTAACTATACGTCTAGCAATCTACAAATATTTAACATAGGTGGTACATATAGCCAATCCCTACAAGCAGGTGGTATACAGACTAACACTCTAAATGTAGTTAGTGATTCAAACTTTGAAGGAGATGTAGGTATTCAAGGAGGATTAACTGTTGGCACCAATGCAGAAATAGGCGGTAACCTAGGGGTAAGTTCTATACAGGCTACTAGCAATGTAACAGCAGGCAGTGTTTTAACTTCAAGTATAGATACACCTACAGCAGGCGGGATATTAACTATTGGAGAGGGTAATGCATCAAGTATTGATATATTTGGAGGTGCCGGCGGCAACATAAATCTATTTGCAGGTAGTAGCGGTACTATACAGCTTGGCCCATTCATATTATTTGGTTCACCTACTATTACCCAATCAATTAATATCGGTGATGCTGCAGACGCTAACTATACATCTAATATACAAATAGGAAGCTCGACTGGTTCTAGCACCATACAGCTACTAGCTGCTAATGGTATAACCGCCAATGCCATAATAACTCAAACTGTATCTAGTAGTACTACTGGCACAATATCACTACTCGGACAGAGTGCTACCAACACAAACACTACGGCCGGGTCAACAACGGTTAATGCCCATAGTATTACCTTATCTGGTACAAACAACTCTAATGTAGGTGCCAACGTGTTAAACGGCATTAACTTCAATAACGTTACTGCTGCCACGAATAACACCTTCAACGGATTAAACTTTGGTACTGGCTATACAAACTATGTAAATGCTCCGAACTTCCAAGTAACTGGTAGTGGAGCAATTACGCTTGGAACTATTGGTACAACTGGAGGGCAGCTTACCATAGATAGTGGCCATAGTGCCGGTTCGTTTAATATACAAGCAAGCAGTTCACAGGCAATTGCCACGACGCTTACTATACCAACAGATACTAACTCTACAGACACTATCTGCCTAGAAACACTAGGTAACTGTGGCGGTGGTGGAGGCAGTGGCATATTGAATCAAACCAGCCAACAAACTAGCGCCAATATAGATATACAGAGTACTAGTGGTGCTGTAGCAGCTAAGATTCAAGGAGCAAGTGGCAACGATATATTGGACCTTTACTCAAGTACTAGCAGTAGCACCCCAGTAGCCTCATTTGGAAGTGCTGGTGCTGTTACTCTAGAGAACCAAAGCAACTCAACTACTGCTTTCCAAATACAAAACAGTTCAGGGGTCAGCATCCTAACAGGTGATACCACCAATAGTCGTATCGATATAGGCACTATTGGTACACCTTCTGGGCAGCTGTATGTATCTGGCAGTGTTCCTAGTGCTGCTACTGGCCTTGTAAGTACTGGTTCTAGTCCATCCTCTGTCTTCGTTCAGGGCGACTACGCTTACGTTGTCAATACGAGCGATGACACCCTAACCCTCTATGACATTTCCAATCCGGCTTCACCAACTAATGTCAGTTCAATAGCCACTGACTCTGGCCCAATATCCGTCTACGTCCAAGGCAACTATGCATATGTAGCCAATACTAACTCCAGCACCCTAGGTATCTATAACGTCTCTAACCCAGCTGTACCCGTCAGCGTTGGCTCGGTTGCTACTGGCATTAATCCATTCTCTGTATACGTCCAAGGCAACTACGCCTACGTAGTTAATTCTGGTGATAACACCTTGGGTGTATATAACGTCTCCAACCCCGCCGCACCCGTCAGCGTTGGCTCAGTTGCCACTGGCTCTGCCCCATTCTCTGTACGTGTCCAAGGCAACTACGCCTACGTAGTTAATTCTGGTGATAACACCTTGGGAGTATACGACATCTCCAACCCAGCAAGCCCAGCTAGTGTTGGCTCTGTCGCTACAGACCCCGGTCCAGCCTCTGTATACGTCCAAGGCAACTACGCCTATGTAACTAGTACTTCTGCCGACACTCTAACCGTTTACAACATTTCCAATCCAACTTCACCAACCAGCGTTGGCTCGGTAGCCACTGGTAGTGTCCCATACTCTGTATACGTCCAAGGCAACTATGCCTATGTAGCTAATGGCATATCCAGCACCCTAGGCATCTATAACGTCTCCAACCCAGCCTCTCCAACCAGTGTTGGCTCGGTAGCCACTGGTGCTGGCCCAGTATTTGTCTTCGTCCAAGGTAACTATGCCTACGTAGTTAATGCTAGCGACAGCACGCTAGGAATCTACAACATAGGCGGTACGTATAGCCAATCTCTCCAAGCTGGTGGTATACAAACGGATACCCTAAATGTAGTTAGCAATTCATCCTTTGGTGGGGATATATCAATAGCTGGTGGCTTAAATGTTAGTACTAATGCAGAAATAGACAATAACTTAGGGATAGGTGGCTCAGCTCTATTCCAAAACCAGACTGACTCAACAAGTGCCTTGGTAGTACAGAATGCCTCAGGTTCTAATGATATATTTGTGGTTGATACCGCAGATTCAGCTGTTTGTATAGATACTTCTAGCTGTACAGGTTCAGGAGAAGCGCTGGGAGTTGAAGGTGACATTGTCGCTAGTGGCGCCATAACAGCTAGTAGCTCTCCTGACTACGCCGAGGATATAACATCTGAGGATCCAACCATAACTGCTGCCGAGCTAGTATCGGCTGATCCTAATAAGCCTGGCTCAGTAGTGAAGAGTAGTACACCTTATGACCCAGATTTGTTAGGGGCCATTTCTACTAGCCCTAGTTACATAGCCAATGGTGGTGGGCTTAATGGTCCAGGGGCAGATCAAGTTCCACTGACACTTGTAGGACGTATTCCAGTTAAGGTTAACACCGAAAATGGCAACATTGCTGTTGGCGATTACATAACTAGTTCTAGTATTCCTGGGGTAGGTATGAAATCTACTCAGGCTGGTACGGTAATTGGTAGAGCCCTAGAGAGCTATTCTGGCAGTGGTACGGGTACGATCCTGGTATTCATTCAGACTGAGTATTATAACCCTACCTCTGGTAGCAATATGCAAGGCGGTGGAAATAGCTTTAGCAACATTCAGGTTAGCGGACAAGCAACGGTCGGTAGTCTGGTAGTAGCCAACAGTGCTAGTATAGGTGGCAATCTAACAGTTGCCGGTAACCTGTCCTTAGCCGGCAATGCGGACGTTACAGGTAACCTTACTGTTGCAGGCACAGTAAGCGTGGGTAACATAACGATCAATGGTCATATAATAACCGGTGGTACGGTACAGCCTACGGTTGCAGCTGGCACTGCAGTCTGTTCTAACTCTACTGTAACCATAACTGGTAACGATACTACTGGTACGGTCACAGTCAACACTAGCAGTAAGTGTACTAGCGCAGGATCACTGGCCACTGTAAGCTTTGGTACAGCCTACGGTGCATCACCGCATGTAACTCTTACACCAACTACTGCTGCAGCTGCCATGATGCCATACTTTAATGGCCAATCAACTGATAGTGACTTTACAATTGATGTAACCAAGGCTCCAGCAGGAAATAGTACGTATAGCTATACATATCAGGTAGAGCAGTAGGGGCTATATTTAGTCGTGTGGGTAGACGGTCATTGTTATGCTAAATGTAGTAATTCATACATCAACGTATGCGTATTATAATCTGTTAAAATTGACTAGATGACCATAGGATATTTCATACCAGACTTAGTTTTAATTGTATAAATAAGTTGCCTTTGCTTACCTCTAGATGCTTGTCTATGGTTGAAGAAAAGCACTTACATAAGCGATCACATTAAAAATATCCACATCTGTTAAAAGGTTCGTAATTTTGACAGGATTCGTAAGCCAAGGACCAAATACGCTCACTATGCCAAAATCTGTGGATAACTAGACATATAGTACTGTTTTTGTGTTCATTTTTATTGCTAGAGGTGCATAAGAGAGGTACAATTAAATTACGGGTAATAATACCAAAAGTAAAAAGAAATAAAAAATGAACCCAGATAGTAACAGTCTTGAGTCAGATTATGACAGTTCAGCTTATAACTCCAGTTTAGAGAGTAAGCAGGGTGCTACTGTTACTAATATTGCCCCAGGGGCTAGCCCCAGGACCGGAAAATTAAATATATCTCTGTTTAGATTTAACAGGGTAGCGGTGTTACTATCTCTAGCTGCTGTGATCTTCTTTCTGGTTATTGGTGGTATAGCATTTGGCTATGACAAGCTTCACCAATCTAACAAAAATACAGTTAACAGTGAGGAGGCCAATGGTAACTACAAGGTTGGTAGTAACTTATCCGTTCAGCAAGCAAGTGAAGCTCAGCTACTAAAACTAGGCCAAACTAATCAATTGGCTATAAATGGCCAACTAACCGTCAGCGGGGGGCTAGTTTTAACACCGACAAACACTGCACCATCAAGCCCAGTACCAGGTGAGGTTTACTTCGATAAAGCAACAAATCAACCTTATTACTATAACGGCTCATCTTTTGTTAGCTTAGTACAACAACAATCTGTTACTTCAATAGGTGGGGTAGGTGGTCAAATTAGTGTTGGAAGTGGTCTACAAATAACTAGTGGTGGTCAGCTATCTCTTAGCAGTACTGCTCTACAGAGCTTGGTAACACCTGTAGGTAGTGGTGTGACCAGTTTGCAGGGCTTAACCGGTAGTGTCAGTCTTGAGTCGGGTAGTGGTATAGGCATTAATGGTACGACTATAACCAACCAAGGTGTTATAAGCGTGACGTCTGCTAGTACAAACTTAGTGGTTTCTCAAGACGGTAGTGGAAACTACACCTTAAACGATAACTCGGTAGTTAACAGTGGTAGTGCAGGTGATATAGCCTTAATTACTGGCGGACAAACCATTAGTGGCTCGATATTGAGCCAAAGCAGCAATCTTCTAACTGATTCAGGAGACCTATTGGTTAGCGGTAATACGGTTAACTCAGGGAACTTAACTGTTGACGGTAACTTTTTTGCCAACACTATAGAGCAAACGGCATCTGGTAATAATGTTTCTATTTCGGCAGGTACAGATAGCATACAGTTTACGGCTGGCGGTCGAACGTTTGCTTTCCCAACTGTAGGCCCTGGTTCACAAACCATATGTACTAGTGGAGCATCTTGTGGTTCGGGTGGTGGTACAGCAGTGCAACTTCAGCCAGGTGAAGCTCAGATTGATACTGGCACCGGTAGTTCGATCTTTATAAATAACACCGCTGGCGGTAATTTAATTGAACTGCAGGGCGCAGGAAACGACGAGTTTGTGGTTAACAACAGTGGTAATACTACTGTTGGGGGCACACTAGAAGTTAAGGGTAGTACTACTCTAGATAACAATGTTATTGCAAAAGGCACTTTAACCGTCCAAGGTACTGGTGTTACTGTTGGCTCTACATCTAACAACGGCGTACTAAGCTTCCTAGATGGTACCTCAGATGGTTTCACCGGTAAGATTGAACTTAATGGTGCCATAGGTGCTAACCAAACCTACCAACTACCAGCTGCTAGCGGTGGAATAATCTGTCTAAACACCGGTAACTGTGCTGGTGCTGGTGGTGGCATCACTGGTTCAGGTACAGCCGGAGACCTAGCCGTATTTAGTGGCGGAGGTGGCTCCATAGCTAATTCAGCCAACATAAGTGAATCCGGCTCAACAGTAACAGATAGTGGTAATCTAAGCATTCAAGGTAACACTGGCTTAACTCTTGGTGTAGCTAGCTCTCAGACAGGCTTAGCTACCTTTAACAACGGTACTAACAATTACACCACAACCCTACAGAGTGGTGTTCCTGGCTCTAGCTCATTAACCTTCACCCTACCAACCTCAGAAGGTGGTAGTGGTCAGTGTCTTACTACTGACGGTAGTGTTAACGGTGTACTTTCTTTCGCTACTTGTCTTAGTGGTTCTGGTCCTGGTGGTGGTGTAGCTAGCCTAAATAGTCTCAGTGGTGCAATAGCCATAGCTGACGCTACTGGTTCAGGTTCTACTGTAACCATCCAAAATGCCAGCACCTCTGCTCTAGGTTTATCTGAGTTCAACAGTAGTTACTTCAGTGTTACTGGTGGCGATGTTAGCCTAGCTACTACCGGTGTCACAGCTAACACCTATGGTGGCAGCACCACAGGTGTAGGTATCTTCACGGTTAACGCTGAAGGCCAGATAACTTCAGCTAGTACCTCTACATTAGCTAACGCAGCTCTACAAAACTCCTCAGTTACCATTAACAGTAGCTCTAACCTAACTGGTGGTGGAGCTGTCGCACTTGGTGGAACCCTAAACCTAGCTGTATCTAGTAGCCCAACTTTCTCTGGTAACCTTACTGTCCAAGGTAGTACTGGAGCTACCATTGGTTCTACAACTAACCTTGGAATCCTAAATCTCCTAGATGGTACATCCGATGGCTTTAGTGGCAAGGTTGAACTTAGTGGTGCCATAGGTGCTAACCAAACCTACCAGCTACCTACTACTGGTGGGACTATATGTGTATCTGGTGTTAACTGTGCTTCAGGTGCCGGTAAGGCTGTATTGCTCCAACCAGGCTCTGTCCAGACTGACACAGGCTCAGGTAGCTCAATCTTCTTCAACAACACTGGTGGTGGTAACCTACTTGAACTACAAGGTTCTGGTAGTGACAAGTTCACAGTCGCCAACAACGGCAACACTACCATAGGTGGTAGTCTAACCGTATCAACAATTGGTAGTGGAAGTGGAAGCAATCTAGGTATAAGTGCCGGTGGTAGTAATACCGTAGGATTTACATCCGATGGAATATCTTTCTCCTTCCCAACTAGTGGTGGAGCTTCCCAGATTATCTGTACTACTGGTATATCCTGTGCTAGTGGTGGTGGCCAGGCAGTCATATTACAGCCAGGTAGCGTACAGCTAGACACAGGCTCAGGTAGCTCAATCTTCTTCAACAACACTGGTGGTGGTAACCTACTTGAACTACAAGGTTCTGGTAGTGACAAGTTCACAGTCGCCAACAACGGCAACACTACCATAGGTGGTAGTCTAACCGTATCAACAATTGGTAGTGGAAGTGGAAGCAATCTAGGTATAAGTGCCGGTGGTAGTAATACCGTAGGATTTACATCCGATGGAATATCTTTCTCCTTCCCAACTAGTGGTGGAGCTTCCCAGATTATCTGTACTACTGGTATATCCTGTGCTAGTGGTGGTGGCCAGGCAGTCATATTACAGCCAGGTAGCGTACAGCTAGACACAGGCTCAGGTAGCTCAATCTTCTTCAACAACACTGGTGGTGGTAACCTACTTGAACTACAAGGTTCTGGTAGTGACAAGTTCACAGTCGCCAACAACGGCAACACTACCATAGGTGGTAGTCTAACCGTCCAAGGTACTGGTGTTACTGTTGGCTCTACATCTAACAACGGCGTACTAAGCTTCCTAGATGGTACCTCAGATGGTTTCACCGGTAAGATTGAACTTAATGGTGCCATAGGTGCTAACCAAACCTACCAACTACCAGCTGCTAGCGGTGGAATAATCTGTCTAAACACCGGTAACTGTGCTGGTGCTGGTGGTGGCATCACTGGTTCAGGTACAGCCGGAGACCTAGCCGTATTTAGTGGCGGAGGTGGCTCCATAGCTAATTCAGCCAACATAAGTGAATCCGGCTCAACAGTAACAGATAGTGGTAATCTAAGCATTCAAGGTAACACTGGCTTAACTCTTGGTGTAGCTAGCTCTCAGACAGGCTTAGCTACCTTTAACAACGGTACTAACAATTACACCACAACCCTACAGAGTGGTGTTCCTGGCTCTAGCTCATTAACCTTCACCCTACCAACCTCAGAAGGTGGTAGTGGTCAGTGTCTTACTACTGACGGTAGTGTTAACGGTGTACTTTCTTTCGCTACTTGTCTTAGTGGTTCTGGTCCTGGTGGTGGTGTAGCTAGCCTAAATAGTCTCAGTGGTGCAATAGCCATAGCTGACGCTACTGGTTCAGGTTCTACTGTAACCATCCAAAATGCCAGCACCTCTGCTCTAGGTTTATCTGAGTTCAACAGTAGTTACTTCAGTGTTACTGGTGGCGATGTTAGCCTAGCTACTACCGGTGTCACAGCTAACACCTATGGTGGCAGCACCACAGGTGTAGGTATCTTCACGGTTAACGCTGAAGGCCAGATAACTTCAGCTAGTACCTCTACATTAGCTAACGCAGCTCTACAAAACTCCTCAGTTACCATTAACAGTAGCTCTAACCTAACTGGTGGTGGAGCTGTCGCACTTGGTGGAACCCTAAACCTAGCTGTATCTAGTAGCCCAACTTTCTCTGGTAACCTTACTGTCCAAGGTAGTACTGGAGCTACCATTGGTTCTACAACTAACCTTGGAATCCTAAATCTCCTAGATGGTACATCCGATGGCTTTAGTGGCAAGGTTGAACTTAGTGGTGCCATAGGTGCTAACCAAACCTACCAGCTACCTACTACTGGTGGGACTATATGTGTACAAGGAGTTGTTAGTTGTGCTGGTAGCGGTGGCATCACTGGTTCAGGTACAGCAGGGGACATAGCTATATTTACTGGTAGCGGTAGCACTATAGGTAACTCAGTTAACTTAAGTGAAGTTGGCTCAACTATCAATGACAGTGGCGGATTAACTGTTGCTACTCTTGCTACGGGAGGTACTTCTGTACTTTGTTATAACTCTAGTACTAGTGCTCTATCTGTCTGTGGCTCAAGTGCTGGAAGTGGCAGCTATATCTATAACCAAATTACCCAGCAGTCTAATGCAAATATAGATGTTGAGGGCAGTACTGGTACGGTGACTGAACAGATACAGGGCGCTGCTAACCAAAATATTCTAAACATATACTGTAATACTGGCACTACAGGCTGTGCCAGTGGCTCTAGTCCTGTAGATTACGTTAACGACCTAGGTGGCTTTGTAACATCTACAACAAGTACATCAGCTTTCCAGATACAAAATGTCTCTGGTGGTCCATCGAACACTCTTCTAAATGCCGATACTACCAATATGCGTCTTGGGGTAGATGTAACCTACGCTTCGATGGCTGTTCCATCTATATCCAGTGTAATTACTACCGGATTCGCAGGTTCTTTAGCTGCTAGCACTAACTACTATTACAAGATAACGGCCGTGGACGCTAACGGTGGCGAAACAACACCATCATCTCAAGCCGGCGTAACAACAAGTAGCGCCACCAACAATTACAATACTATAACTTGGGCTCCCGTAGCAGGTGCTGTTGCCTATCACATATATAGGTCAACTAGTAGCGGTGTCTTTACTGGTGTTGGTTACTACTCAACTATCGGCACCGTTAGTGGTTCAAACTTAACATTTACAGACATTGGAGCAAATGAGAATAATACATCTGCCACACCCCCAAGTAATAGTAGTGCTTATGTTGCTACCAATGTATCCAATACCGATAACCTTGAGCTATCTATAGGAGGTAATGGTACTCCAACAGGCCAGTTATACGTAAGCGGCACGTTGCCAACAGCTGCAGTGGGGAGCATTAATACCGGAACTAGCTCTGGTCCTGACTTTGTTTATGTACAAGGTAGCTATGCCTATGTAACAAACGGCGCTACTAGCACGTTGTCCATATTCAACGTCTCTAGTCCAGCCAATCCAACCAGTGTCGGCTCTGTCAGCACCGGGGCTGGCTCTAACCCAACCTCTGTCTATGTTCAGGGTAACTATGCCTATGTAACCACTAACAGTAAGTTGGCTATATTCAACATCTCTAACCCCGGCAGCCCAGTCAGCGTCGGCTCAGTAAGCGGTGGTTCATTTAGCTCTGTCTATGTTCAGGGTAACTACGCTTACGTTGCTAACTACCTCAGCAGTACACTACAAGTATTCAACATATCAAACCCAGCCAATCCAACCAGCGTCGGCTCAGTAAGTACAGGTAGTGGTGCTCCTTACTCCGTCTATGTCAAGGGCAACTACGCCTACGTGATTAGCAATGGCGCAGCTAATACACTTACCATATATAACATCACCAATCCAGCTAGCCCAACTTTGGTCGGTACAATTACTACCGGCGTCACCCCACGATCTGTCTACGTCCAAGGCAACTACGCCTATGTTGCTAACTCTGGATCCAACACTCTTACTGTATATAACGTCTCTAACCCTGCTAGCCCAACTAGCGTTGGCTCAGTAAGTACTGTAACTACTCCTTACTCCGTCTACGTCCAAGGCAACTACGCCTACGTAATTGGAGCCGCTAGCAATAGTAGTCTTGGTGTATATAACATCACCAATCCAGCTAGCCCAACTAGCGTTGGCTCCCTAAATATAGGCAATGGTGGCGGCGAAAGTATATATGTCCAAGGAAGATATGCTTATGTAGTTAGTACTGGCTACATTGGGCTTAATCCAATATTGCAGATATTTGACCTTGGCGGTGAGTACACCCAACAACTTCAAGCAGGCGGTATAGAGACGAGCACCTTACAGGTAGATAGTAATGCCAGTATATCTGGAGATGAAAATATACAAGGAGGTTTAACCGTAGGCCAGAACGCTGAAATAGATGGTAACCTTGGTGTAAGTGGTAGTGTGGATCTACAGAATTCCACTAACTCAAATGCTGCTATGCAAGTAGCTAACGCCTCAGGCACAGTCCAACTAAACGTCGACACTACTAACAATAGAGTGGGTGTAGGACAACTTATTGCCCCACCCCTGGTGTTAGATATTCCTAGCGCCGGTGGTTCTCTACCAGCATCAACTACATACTACTTTAAGGTAACTTCACTGGATGCAGCTGGGGGTCAAAGTGCACCTAGTACGGAGGTGAGTAACTCCACAAGTGGTACTTGCACGGCTTCAGGCAACTGTGAAATAATATTAACCTTTACCAACCAGGCAACTACCGGTGCTTATTCGTACAGAATTTATTACGGTACTTCTAGTGGTGGTGAGGCTAACTACTTTACATCGACTACCAACACCTACAACTTCTCAACCACCTCAGGCAGCACTTCTGGTTCCCCCCCCAGCTACTGGTAATGCTTACGCTAATCAACTGAGTGCTTCTATAGGCGGTACCAACTACCTAGCTAATACTATAATTACATCTGGGTCTAACTCTACTACCGCTTTCCAGATCCAAAATGCTTCTGGCACTAGCATCCTAACTGGTGATACAACTAATAACCGTATAGATATTAATAACGGCTTAAGTGGTAACATTGCAACAAGCCAATTGTATGTGGGCGGCCAAACACCTAACGAGATAGGTTTTTCAAACACGGGTCTAAGCAGCCCTTGGGCAGTATCCGTTGAAGGCAACTATGCGTATGTGACTAGTGCTTCAGGCAGCACTCTGACAACTTATAATGTTGCTAACCCAGCCAGCCCTACAGAACTTGCATCTGTAGGTACTGGCTTAAGTGGTCCAAGAGGACTCTTTGTACTCGGTCATTATGCATACATACCCAACTATGTTGGTAACACTATGGTTATATATAATATCGCAAACCCCTCTAGTCCGAGTGAAGTTAGTTCCGTATCTGCTGGATTAAATGAACCAGAAAATGTCTACGTACAAGGCAATTATGCATACGTTACCAACTATGGAAATAGTAGCCTTGTAATCTATAACATCTCCAACCCAGCCTCCCCAACCGAAGTAAGCTCTAGCACTACTGGTCTGAGCCTGGCATATTCAATCTACGTCCAAGGCAACTATGCTTATATAACAAACTTTGGTTCAGCAGCTTTGATCGTTTACAATATATCCAACCCCGCCAGCCCAAGTGAAGTTTCATCTAGCACAACTAACTTAAGCGAACCAGCATCCGTCTACGTCCAAGGCAACTATGCTTATGTAGCAAACGAAGGTAATAATGATCTTACAATCTTCAATATCGCAAACCCTACTAGCATAAGTGAAGTTGGTGTTAGCAGCACTGGTCTATCCGCTCCTACATCAGTCTACGTCCAGGGTCGCTATGCCTATGTTGCAAGTAGTGCCAAGTTGTCAGTTTTTGATGTATCTACACCATCTTCACCTACGAGTGTGGGTTCTACAGCTACACTACCTAATGGTTCAGGAGCCGTATACGTCCAGGGTCGCTATGCCTATGTTGCAAGTGTTGGTGTCAGCCAGTTAACGGATTTTGACTTAGGTGGTTCGTATATCCAACAGTTGCAAACAGGAGGTATAGACACCGGTACATTAAATGTAGACACCGATGCTAATATTGACGGTGACCTAGGCATCCAGGGGGGGTTATCTGTAGGAGCTAATACTGGAATCGAAGGCAACCTAGGTGTAGGAGGGGCAGCTTTATTTGAAGATCAGACTAACTCAACTACCGCTTTCCAGGTTCAGAACACGGCTGGTACAAACCTTCTGCAGATTGACACATCTGGAGATAACATTAACTTAGGTGGTACGATAGCTTCTACAACCGTCAACATAGGATCGGTAGGTAGTGTAGCCTTTGCCAACACAGTTAACATTGGCACCTCAAGCGGAGCAGCTCAAACCGTGAATATTGGCTCTACAGCTAGTAGTAGTGCATTAAATCTTAATGCAGGTACCGGAAGCATAAACCTATCGACAGGTACCAGTATCGGCAACATAAATCTAATAACTAACAATGCTTCATCTAGTATCATAGCCAAGTCTTCTACCAATTCAGCTACTGCTTTCCAGATACAGAACACTTCTAGCGTTAGTATTCTAACAGGTGATACCACCAATAGCCGTATAGATATAGGTACTATAGGTACAGCTTCTGGCCAGCTATATGTATCGGGTGTCCTGCCAACTGGCATTACTGGTTCTGTTTATGATCCCAATACCCCAGAAGACGTCTATGTACAGGGCAGCTATGCCTATGTTGTTAATGCGGGTAACAACACCCTACAGATATTCAACGTCTCCAACCCCGCCTCCCCAGTTAGCGTAGGCTCTGTCTCCACTGGCACTGGCTCTGATCCGTTCTTCCTCTACGTCTCCGGCAACTATGCTTATGTAACTAACTCAGGAACCAATACCTTAGCAATATACAACGTCTCTAACCCAGCTGCACCCGCTAGTGTCGGCTCGGTATCCACCGGTGCCGACCCACTTGGAGTTTACGTTTCTGGTAATTACGCTTACGTAGTTAATAGCACCGCTCCCTCTACCTTAGCAATATACAACGTCTCCAACCCCGCCTCCCCAGTTAGCGTAGGCTCTGTCTCCACTGGCACTAATCCGGAAGATGTCTACGTCCAAGGCAACTACGCCTACGTAGTTGGGCTTTCTGGTACTCTTCAGATATACAACGTCTCCAACCCCGCCTCCCCATCGCTTGCTGGTTCAGTATCGGCTGGCACCTTCCCACTATCAGTCTACGTCCAAGGCAACTATGCTTATGTAACTAACGATCTTTCTAGTACTCTTCAGATATTCAACGTCTCCAACCCCGCCTCCCCAGTTAGCGTAGGCTCTGTAGCAACCCAAAGTCAGCCACAATCAGTCTACGTCCAAGGCAACTACGCCTACGTAACTGCAACTGGCACCGGTAACTTGCAGATATTCAACGTCTCCAACCCCGCCTCCCCAGTTAGCGTAGGCTCTCTTCTTACTGGTACTGGCACGAGATCCATCTTTGTCCAAGGCAACTACGCCTATCTCTTTACTAGTTATGGTCTAAATACAGTCTACGTTGGCGGAACATATAGCCAATCTCTTCAAGCAGGTGGTATACAGACTAACACCCTAAATGTAGTTAGTGATTCAAACTTTGGTGGAGATGTAGGTATTCAAGGAGGGCTGACAGTAGGAACAAATGCTGAAATTGGTGGTAGCCTAGGAGTATCAGGTAACGCAATTGCTGCAACCTTACAATCTGCGTCGTTAGACACAATAAATAGCGGTGGCACTTTGACTATTGGTGGTACTAATGCTAGTACCGTAAATATAGGTGCCGTAGGTAGTTCGACAAATGCAACTAGTGTAAATATCGCCACATCTACAGGCGCTGCTCAAACTGTAACTATTGGCTCTACCAACGTCGGTAGTACATTGGCTCTTCAGGGTGGTGGTGGCATAACTGCTAACGCTCTTATAACCCAAGCCGTATCTAGCAGCACTACTGGGACTATATCTCTCCTTGGACAGAGTGCCACTAATACAAACACTACAGCCGGCTCAACGACTGTTAATGCACATAGCATAACTCTATCCGGTACGGCTAACTCTAATGTCGGTGCCAATATACTAAATGGCATTAACTTTAATAGTGTTACGGCTGCTACAAATAACACCTTCAATGGGTTATTCTTCGGTTCTGGTTATACAAACTTCATAAATACACCCCAATTCAGTATCTCTCCCGGCACATATAACGGCTTAGCTGGCGCAGCAATTCAGAGTGCATCCGGTAATACCCTAACAGTAGAAGGTAATAGTGCTAGTACCGCAACAGAGGCTCAGTTCCTACAAACTAATAGTAGCCAGACTATAGCCAGCTTTGTTAATACTTCAGGTAATACGGTGGCCTCTATAACTGGTGGTACTACTTCAAGTGGTGCTCTAAACCTTGGCAGCACCGGCAACTTTACCGGTAACCTGGTATTCCAAAGCTCAGTCTCTAGCTCAGGTACCGTAACTCTTACATCAGCTGTAGCAACATCTGGTGCATCATACATCCTTCAACTACCAACAACGGCTGCACCATTAGCTGGAGGCTCATATGGCGGTCAGTGTGTGATCACGGCTACTAGTAGTACTTCTACCCAGGATAACCTAACCTTTGGTAACTGTGGGACGACTCATACTAAAACCGTACAGGTATCTGCCGAGTACCCAGGTGCTGTCCTAGACTCTGCTAATGACACCAACTGTTCATCAAATAACACTGGTACTATGATTAGCGGTTATACAGGTGATAGTGCTCCACAGAATTACTACGAGTGGAACTCTGGTCAAACTAGCCTGGAGTGTTACGACATAGTTGTACAAGTACCAATACCAAGTGACTGGGCTAGCTGGAGTGCAGCACCAACAATATCTGGTGAAGTTACCTCCGGTGCATCGGTACACGTTGAGTTCCTTAACCAGGGTGGAACAGCAGACACTTCCTGCTCAGGTTCCGGTGCCAACAGCTCAGGTAGCAACTGGTGTAGTGTTGGTATGACTGGAACCTATGGGGCACACACCCTATCTAACACCTTGGCTGGTACCTATAGTGCAGGGCAGACTATGACTATCAAACTAGAGCTAGCAACTGCGTCTGGTGGAGCTGGTAATGCCTTCGTTGGAAATATATCAATTCCATACACCAGTGCCTACTAGGCTAGCTTATTACCTACCAAACTGTAGCAAGTATAACATCAGTTTTAGCTTGACCGTATCTGTTAAAGTTGCTAGAATTTATAGAACTTGCTTGAGTTTAGGTAGAACCTTAGTGCAACGATTCTAAGAGCCTTAAGTTTCAGACGTAAACTCAAGCCCCGAGTACAAATTATTTGGTGATTTATCACCTTAGAATGTGGTCTGGGTATCGAGTTTCGAACTTTAACAATTTGAATAAGATTAGATAAGCAATTAGACAAACGGCTTATTGGTAACAACCAATAACCAGTCAATTGCACTTGAGGTAATGTCTATTTATAGACGTTGCCGCTCGTAAAAAGTTACTCAAGCGCGCACAATGAATGCCTTGACGTAAGATACCGATGAAGGACGTGATGAGCTACGAAAAGCTTCGGGGAGCAGCTAAATATGCTTTGATCCGAAGATGTCCGAATGGGGAAACCTTGGCAGAGTTATGTCTGTCAGTAGCTATCTGAATATATAGGATAGTAAACGGTAAGTGGGGGAACTGAAACATCTTAGTACCCTGAGGAAGAGAAAATAACCAATGATTCCGTAAGTAGTGGCGAGCGAACGCGGATCAGCCCAAACCTTAATGGCTTTCATCTGTTAATTCAGGTGAATAAGTTGGTAGACGAATGTTATTAAGGGGTTGTGACACATAAATTAACAATGCGAAGTTCTGGTTTTACCAGCATTTCGTATTGGATACCAGATGCTACCACCAGTCTGGATAAAGTAAGAAATTTGCGAAGCGAGCAGAAACATCTGGAAAGATGTGCCAAAGACGGTGACAGCCCGGTACGTCAAGCATCGCAAACTTTATCATTTATGTTGTCGAGTAGGTCGGGACACGTGCAACCCTGACTGAATCTAGGAGGTCCACCTCCTAAGGCTAAATATATCTTACGATCGATAGTGTACAAGTACCGTGAGGGAAAGGTTAAAAGAACCCCGGAAGGGGAGTGAAATAGATCCTGAAATTGTGTGCGTACAAGGAGTCGGAGCCAATTTATTGGTGACGGCGTGCTTTTTGTAGAACGATCCAGCGAGTTATTTGCTGCTGCAAGCTTAAGGTTTATTGCCGGAGGCATAGTGAGAGCGAGCCTGAATAGGGCGAAATAGTAGTAGTGAATAGACCCGAAACCAAGTGACCTAACCATGGGCAGGCTGAAGCGTGGGTAAAACCACGTGGAGGGCCGAACCGTAGTGTATTGCAAAACGCCCGGATGACCTGTGGTTAGCGGTGAAATGCCAATCGAACTTGGAGATAGCTGGTTCTCCTCGAAATAGCTTTAGGGCTAGCGTTGTACGGTAGCTGACAGGGGTAGAGCTCTGTTTCGGAATGGGGGTCGTAAGATTACCCACCCTTGACAAACTACGAATACTGTCAGTGGAACTACAGCAGTTAGAACGGCGGGGCTAAGCTCGTCGCTCAAAAGGGAAACAGCCCAGACCATCATCTAAGGTCCCTAAGTCTATGCTAAGTGGGAAACGATGTGAGATTTCTTAAACAACGAGGATGTTGGCTTAGAAGCAGCCATTCATTTAAAGAGTGCGTAACAGCTCACTCGTCAAGAGATTTTGCGCGGAAAATGTAACGGGGCTAAGCATAGCACCGAAGATATGGATGTGTGTATTTATTTACATGCGTGGTAGAGGAGCGTTCCTATCGCTGTGAAGTTAGGTTGTGAGACCTAGTGGAGCGTTAGGAAGTGAGAATGCTGGAATGAGTAACCATAAGGCAGGTGAGAATCCTGCCCACCGAAAGAGCAAGGTTTCCTGGGCCACGATAATCGTCCCAGGGTTAGTCGGTCCTAAGCCGAGGCGCGTAGCGTAGGCGATGGACAACGGGTTAATATTCCCGTACTAGTGTAGTTTTGTTTTTTAGTGCGCGGCATGTTAGTAGGAGCGGATTCATGGTTATATCCGTCTAAGTAGGAGAAATACCTACCAATGAAAGGACCTTTTGGTTCGATTCCTATAATAGTGCTGACTAGAAAAGCTATTAAACTTACGGACTATACTATCCGTACCGCAAACCGACACAGGTGCTCAGGTCGAGTAGACCAAGGTGTACGAGTGATTCTTCGTTAAGGAACTCGGCAAACAAGCGGCCGTAACTTCGGAATAAGGCCTGCCCACGCAAGTGGGCCACAGCTAAGGAACCCATGCAACTGTTTACCAAAAACATAGGTCTCTGCTAACACGAAAGTGGATGTATAGGGGCTGACGCCTGCCCGGTGCCGGAAGGTTAAGGTAAGAGGTTCACGCTTCGAACTGAAGCCCCGGTGAACGGCGGCCCTAACTATAAGGGTCCTAAGGTAGCGAAATTCCTTGTCAGGTAAGTTCTGACCCGCACGAATGGCGTAATGATATGGGTACTGTCTCAACGAAGAGCTCGGTGAAAGTGCATTGACGGTAAAGATGCCGTCTGTCCGCAGCAGGACGAAAAGACCCCGTGCAGCTTTACTACAGTTTGACATTGAGCTGGGGGTATACATGTGTAGGATAGGTGGGAGACTTTGAAGCTTGGACGCTAGTCCAGGTGGAGTCAATGGTGAAATACCACCCTTGTATACTTCTTGTTCTTACTGGGGCCACAATTTGTACATAATTAATTTTGTGTATGAGTTCTGGTTCCAGGACCGTGTCTGATGGGTAGTTTAACTGGGGCGGTTGCCTTAAGTGTTGGTTTCTCTCCGAGACCAACAGGGGGCGTATTTGGCTATATGCTGGAACCTCCGTGAATCTGACAGTACTAGTGTTTATTTATAAACGCAGTGAAAATCTGAGCAGTGCGGACAATCAGCAGGGAAGGCCCAAGAGTTTCTTGGGAACCCTCAACGACTACACGCCAAACTCTCATTAGAGAGAAGATATAGTCTGATCTTGTAGGCGACTACAAGACCTGTAAAGAAAGCAGGTACCAATGAGAAGTAAAGAGATAGAAGAATATAAGCTCTTACTTAAACTTACTAAACGACAGAGGTCGATTATAGTAGGGACAATTTTAGGTGATGGCCACCTCGAGACTTTAAACAACGGTCGTACATATCGACTAAAGATAGAACATTCTATAAAGCAATCAGCTTATGTAGACTGGTTATATCAAGAGTTAAAGCCCTGGGTGTTGACCCCACCAAAAGCAAAAAGTAAGTTGCTTAAAGGTATTAGCTTAGAAAATTACTATTTTCAAACGCTAAGTGCCGGACAATTGAGGTTCTATGGAAAGGCGTTTTACGATGTTAACAAGAAGAAGCATGTGCCAGCTCAGGTTGGTCACTGGCTTACACCGTTAGCATTGGCTGTATGGTTTATGGATGATGGTTCATCTAAATCCAAACAGCACAGAGCAATTATCTTAAATACTCAAGGCTTTACGTCTAGAGACATTAAGGTGTTACAGGAAGCTCTGATGAAAGGTTTCACTATAGAAGCTAAGATTAGAAGGCAAAAGGAAAGCCCACAATTATTGATTGTTGGGGAGAGTGCTGAACATTTTTATAAACTGGTTCAGCCATATGTTTTACCAAGCTTTAGTTATAAGTTTGGTGCATTGGTTAACATATTGCCTAAAGAGTATCGGAGGCGTTCAAAGGTTAGCTAACTACGGATGGAAATCGTAGTGATAGTGTATACGCATAAGCTAGCTTGACTGTGAGGGCGACAACCCAAGCAGGGACGAAAGTCGGAGTAAGTTTTCCGCTGTCAGTACTATATGTACAAGAGTGTGGTATCGGCAGCGCTTTCGGATAAAAGTTACGCCGGGGATAACAGGCTTATAGCGCCCAATAGTTCACATAGACGGCGCTGTTTGGCACCTCGATGTCGGCTCATCTTATCCTGGGGCTGAAAAAGGTCCCAAGGGTCCGGCTGTTCGCCGGTTAAAAAGGTACGTGAGCTGGGTTCAGAACGTAAATTACATTGCGTTCTATTCTCGAAAGGGAATAAATTGTAGGCATACATCGTGCCCATTACAATAACTATCGACTAATATCGGTGAAACCCCACCCAGATTCGAACATTCTGGAGGGCAATACCGAGGGAAGTCTTCTATCGTAAGGTAGAATGACCCCGTAGAGACTGATCCATTATGGAGAGATAGCGATTACTATTCGTAAAGAATATAGATTACAATCGTTATAATACGTCGACCCCTAACTCTAAGTTAGAGAAGGGTGAAGATATAGTCCGTGCCATCAGTAATGGTGGATATGATTTAAGGAGATGAACACCTTAAATTTACACGCGTGAGACAGTTCGGTTTATATCCGCTGTGGACGTTAGGAAATTTGAGAGGATTTGTGGATAGTAAGAAATTGCTACTTCACACTGAGAAGTGTGATGACAACGTGGCTAATAACGGTGAAACCTTCGCATGATTCGGTTTTAGAGTTGTATAAGTGTTGGTCCATATTATACAATTCACTTGACGACCGAATCCTCTGAAAGGTAATACCGTGGGAAGTCGATTGAAAACTGATATGGCATACATAGCTGGTTTTCTGGATGGTGATGGCAGTATAATGCTTCAACTTAAGAAACGTAGTGATACAAGGACAGGTTATCGTTTTATGGCGACGATCTGTTTCTATCAGGATACGAGACATGAGCAAACACTATATTGGATCGGAGACATTCTAGAGATTGGTTACATATCAAAGCGAAATGATGGTATGACGGAGTTAAGAATTAACGGTTTCAAGACTGTGAGTACAATACTTACTGAAATGCAGCCTTACATAAAATTCAAAGCTTTGCAGACCTTCACTTTGATAGAAGCATGCAGTATTTTAAGCACCAAACAATTGTCAGATATACAGAAGCACAGAATCATAGATTTAGTTCTTGTAATACAGAATGAAAACTATGTAACTAAGCGTAAGAAGACAAGAGAAGAACTGCTTACAGGTTTCGGTTTGACCCCGTAACGACTTGATGTTTGATTCATCAAACACGGACTTGGCAGCATGAAACTATAATTAGGCCAGGTAATACGCCACTACCCTACTCGTAAGAAAGGGTAAAGATATAGTCTGCGCCCTTAGAATAAGGGAACAAAGTGACGAGAGGACCTTCATGAACGCACCTCTGGTGTACCAGTTGTTCTACCAAGGGCATTGCTGGGTAGCTATGTGCGGACCAGATAAGCGCTGAAAGCATATTAAGCGCGAAACTGACCTCAAGATTAGATTTCCCTATGAGGACACTGAAAGACGATCAGTTTGATAGGTACAAGGTGGAAGCATGGCAACATGTGTAGCCGAAGTATACTAATAGTCCCATTGACTTTTTACGACTAGAACATATAGCGTGCTTTTAAACGTTATGTGTTCTAGTACAAGTGAATTGACTGGTTATTTGTGTTTACCAGGACGTTTGTTATAATTGCTTCCTAAACTTTGCTAGCCCTAGGGCATCAACAGATTATTGAAAGCTTTCAATAATTAAATTGGTGCCCATAGCGTGAGGGAAACACCTGTACCCATGCCGAACACAGCAGTTAAGCCTCATAGCGGTTACAATACTTGGGGTCCACCCCTGGGAAAATAGCAAGGTGCCAAATATATAAGAGTAGTCTCTTAACGGGGACTGCTTTTTATTTTGTCTCTAAACAATATTGTTAAAGGTTATTGACTGAAAAACAATAGCATGATATTATTAAGATAATTTCGTGTTGAGGGATGTATGCGTAAGCGTACATTCCTTTTATTTACACGAGGGAGTTTATTAAGCTAAGGGAGGCTATAAGATGGCTGGAACAAAAGCTGGCGGCAAAGCTGCTGCCGACACTAACAAGCGAAAGTATGGTTCTGATTTTTACGCAAAGATCGGCGCTAAGGGCGGCAAATTAGGCCGAACTGGTGGATTTTTCGCTAATCGTGAACTAGCACGTGCTGCTGGTGCAAAAGGCGGACGAATCTCAAGACGAACTAAGAAATAATTTATTTCTCTTGAGAGGAGGGGACCCTAATCTAGGGTCCTTTTTATTTAAGCTAGAGCTTCCTGTTTGCTAGATTTTTTATCTGATATCCGATAAGTTCGACAGAATTTAGAGTTAGTCACTCGCCAACGCATATGGCAATTAAAACATCTATAATGATGCAAATCACTTTCCTGCAAGGACTTATTTGAGCATTTTGGACAGATGCTCCTTTTATATAGCCAGTCTCTATAAGTATCTAGGCAATCTTGTATGTGATTCTCGTCTATATATATACCTAGCGTTCCTGCGACCGCTTTGGCTTTCTCCCATGCTTCAATTTCTAGTTTTATTAACATATAGTCGGCATCGTAATTCTTATGATCAAGTAGGGCGTGGCCAGCTTCGTGGATTAATGACCATTCATTTATCTTACCGTTGGCATTTTGGTCGTAGAATATCTCTTTAGTCTCGGGTGACCAGTAAAAACTATCCGAAGCATGGAATTTTAGCTTCGGGTAACTTTTTTTAAGTTTGGATACTAACTCGTTCATCTTAAGATAATTTTAATTGTTGTTTAGCGTAATCATAACAGCCATATATTACTGCTTCATCAGGTCGCCGGGCTCCAAGAAGTTCTGGTAGGTCCACCAGGGGCAGGTGATAGTCTTCTATCTCTTTACGTAACTTATCTGAGAATTTATCGAAGTATTTACCTACGCCACCGCCAACTATTATTACCTGTGGCTGAAAAACAGAGATAAGCTCTTGTAACCCTTCCGCTAGATTATGACTGATCTCTTGCCAGGTTTCAGGGTCTTCGATGTCTTTAGCCTTTTTACCATATTGGTTGAATATAGCCCGGCCTGACGCAATGCTCTCCCAAGATACTAATTTACCACCACTGTTAACTAGCATTATACTGCCACCTGCTGCACCTGCATCCATGTTAATTTTTAAGTCGTCTATAATTGCATAACCAATGCCAGTACCTATGGCTAAATATAAAACAACTGAAAACTTGTCCTTAACTAGCATGGCTTCTGATAGTGCACCCAACTTTGCATCATTTTCCATAAACATTGGGCAGCCTATTATTTTCTTTAGGTCACTAGCGACGCTTGAATTAACCCAAGGCAAATTAGCAAAGGCCACGGCTATTTCTTTCTTTCTGTCTATATTGTAGGCGGGTATACCTACACCGCCGGCTATATACTCTTGTTCACCGAAGCTCCTAACAGTTTCTCCAACTTCTTTTAGGAATTCTTTGTAATCTTTTGGAGTAGGAAATTTCTTGCTACTTACTATGACACCATTATCGTCCAAACTGGCCACTAAGGTCTTTGTTCCCCCAACATCGATACCAATATACATAGTGTCAGTTTATCATGATCAGGCACTCTTTGACTCCAGAGAGCTAACAGTGTATATTGAAGGTAATCTTTTTAGTTAGTAATTTAATACAATCATAGAGATTTTGGGATTTTATTGGTCCCAGCATTGCTAGCTAGAAGATATCTTATTGAGGAGGAATAATAAGTTGGCAAGTAGTACAGCTACTATGGATGACCTGTTAGCTAAGTCTGAAGTTAAAGGACTAGAGGCTGGTGATGTCATTGAAGGTAAAATTATATCAGTTAAGAAGAATGAGGTCTGGGTAGACCTAGGCGATCAAGGCGTCGGCATTGTTATGCGCCGAGAAATTGGTCATGGCCAGGAACTTAAGGATGGCAATAACATAACTGTTAGTGTCATTGACTCAGATTTTGAAGATGGTCAGGCACTTCTAAGTATGAAGAGAGCCGCTAAAGACCGGGGTTGGGATGAGATACAGCGTGTCTTTGATTCCCAAGAAATTATAGAGATAACACCTTATGATGCTAACCGTGGTGGTCTATTGGTTGAGCTTGAAGGTATAAGAGGCTTCTTGCCAGTATCACAACTGGCTGCTGGTCACTATCCAAGAGTCTCAGGTGCAGATAAGGATGAAATACTTCAGAAGCTTAACGCTCTTACAAACAATGGACTAAGAGTTCGTATTCTCGATGTTAGCCGAAAGGACAACAAACTAATATTCTCTGAAAAAGAGGCTATCAAGGATGATATGCAGTCACGTTTTGCTGAGCTTAAAGTTGGGGATGTAGTTGAGGGTACCGTAACTGGTGTTATAGACTTTGGTGCTTTCGTTAATGTAGATGGTATTGAGGGACTTATCCATATATCTGAGATATCTTGGGAGAGAGTAGATAACCCTAGAAGCTATCTTAAGGTTGGTGATAAGGTCAAAGCTAAGATAATTGCTATAGATAAAGACAGATTAAGCCTAAGCCTTAAGCAAACTACTGAGGACCCATGGTTGGAGCAGGTAAAAGCTTTCAAGAAGGACAGTGTAGTAGAAGGCAAAATAACCAGAATTACACCTTTTGGTGCCTTTGTTCAACTAAGTCCTAGCGTTGAAGCATTAGTACATGTTTCAGAAATGAGCGATGACGAGACTATAGACCCTGAAAAGTTATTCCAGTTGAATGAAAAGAAAGAGTTTAAAGTCTTAGACATTGATACGGACAACCGTAAGATTGCATTGTCTCTTAAGGACACTAAGCCTAAGGCTAAAGCCAAAGCTAAGGATGAAGCCAAACCAACCACCACTAAGAAGAAAGCTCCAACCAAGGAATAGCATGAAGATTAGTTAATTGTCGGGGCATTAGCCCCAGAAAGGAGAGTGTCAATGGCAGAAGCAACAACCCAAATAGAAATAGATGACATGGTAACCGTTGGCACCCTTGCTGAACGATTATCTATACCAGTTAGTGGTCTAATTACAGAACTAATGAAGAACGGTGTCATGGCCACCGTTAATGAAAAGATAGACTTTGATACTGCTCAAATTATTGTCGAAGAACTAGGTTTAGAGCTAGAGCTTGTAAAGAAGGCTAGTGACAAAGATAAGCCAGTTCACAAGAAGGCTAAGGGAAGTGATAAGGCTATATCCAGGCCACCTGTAGTAGCTGTTATGGGCCATGTCGATCACGGCAAAACTTCACTACTGGATAGAATTAGAGGAAGTCATGTAGCAGATAAGGAAGCCGGTGGTATTACTCAGCATATTAGTGCCTACCAAATAGAGCACAAGAATAGAGCGATAACTTTTCTAGATACACCTGGTCATGAAGCTTTTGCAGCTATTAGAGAACACGGTGCTATGTTAACAGACATAGTCATTGTCGTAGTGGCTGCTGATGATGGTATTAAGCCTCAAACCATTGAGGCTATACGTTATGCCAAAAAAGCTGGAGTAAAGATCATAGTAGCTGTTAATAAGATAGATAAAGATGGTGCTGATTCTAACAGAATAAAACAGCAGCTTTCTGAGAATGATTTACTTATAGAGGAATGGGGTGGTGATACAGTCCTTGTTGAAGTCTCAGCAAAAACTGGTACAGGCGTCGATAGTTTGCTTGATATGATCCTTCTAGTTACAGATATTGAGGAGCTAAAGGCCGATATTGACGTACCGGCCAGTGGACTGATAATCGAAGCACATGTTGAGACGGGGCGTGGGCCAATAGCTAGAGCACTAGTTGAAGCTGGCATTCTAAAAGTAGGAGACTATATTGTAGCTGGATCAAGCTATGCAAAGGTTAAAACTCTTGAAAACGATAAGGCTGAGGCCATTAAATCGGCTGGGCCATCTACCCCAGTTACCATAAGTGGTTTTAAGACCTTGCCTGAATTTGGTGATGAGTTTAGCGCTTACGACAGTGAAAAGGCTGCCAAAGAGGCCGTAAGCAGTACTCTAAAGGATAGAACCGATACTAACTCGAAGCTCGACATAAGTAGCAATGAGCTGATCAGGCTAATAAATCGCAATAACCAGATATCAGAATTGAATATCATTGTTAAGGCTGATGTACAGGGTTCACTTAAATCAGTAATCGATAGCCTAAAAGCATTGGATACGGATGAAGTATCAGTTAGGTTTGTGGCTACAGGCGTTGGGCCAGTCAGTGAAAACGATATACGTCTAGCTACTACAACAAGTGCGATCATATACGGTTTTGGAGTAACTATACCTCCAAGTTCTCGCCGGCAGGCCAAGAGGGACAGCATAGTAGTCAGGCAATATAACGTCATATATGAGTTAATTGATGATGTTAAAGAAGAACTTACGAAGCTGCTTAAACCAGAAGTTGTTGAAACTGAACTTGGTAAACTGATTATAAAAGGTGTATTTAACACCACAAAGACTGAGGTTATTTGTGGAGGTGAAGTAACTACCGGAAGACTCCAAGTACCATCGTTAGCTAGAGTCAAAAGAGATAAAGAGACAATTGCTACAGTTGAAGTTACTAACCTTAAAAAAGGACCTAACGACGTTAAGGATGTACTTGAGGGTGAAATGTGTGGTGTTAACTTAAAGACAACTCAGAAGCTTGATATTCAAGAAGGCGATAAACTAGAGGTATTTAGAAGAGAAACATTGGAAAGGAAGCTCTAAACTTTATAAGCTTAAATGGTACAATTGACATATGATTCAGATCAATGATGCACTACTTACCGAGATAGGTTTAGGATCACTTCCTCAGGAAGATAAGCGTGGTCTCCTAAATCATATTTATGAGACGCTTGAACTTAGAGTTGGTATGCGTTTAGCGGATCAGATGACCAATGAGCAACTCGATGAGTTTGAGAAATACTTTGAGGCTAGAGACGATAAGGGTGCTTTTAATTGGCTTGAGAGCAACTTTCCTAACTATAAGGATATAGTTCAGCAGGAGTTCGATAAGCTAAAGGCAGAAGTTGCACAGTCTGCACCACAAATATTGAGTGCTGCTCAAAATGCACCAGCACAACCAGCTGTACCTCAGGGGCAGCAATCTCAACCATTACCACAACCTCAATCACAGCCAGCTGTACCACCGCAAGACCCGAATACGACTCCAGGCTTACAACCACAACCTTTGCCTCCTCCAGAGCCTCAAATGCCAGCACCTCCACCAGCTATGGAACCTCCACAGCCCCCTATAGCACCAGCCGCTTAGCCTAAAGTATCTTACTACCGTAACCCAATAGGAAATCCTTGCCACTCATAGGCTTACTACCGGCAGGTATAAGACTATCTACAACAACTAATCCATCTGAACAGTAGACTGCTAGGCTGCTGCCTTGCGATATAGCTTGTCCAGGTTCTCCATTTTGATTATCTAGATGTGCTTTTAATAAAGTTATATCCATACCAGATAAATTAAAATGAGCTTTTGGCCATCCACTGTATGCCCGTATCTTCCCATCTATCTGTTTCCAGCTAGAGTGCCAGTCTATTATGCCGTCTTCCTTACTAACTAACTTATCGTATGTAACTCCATCTTTAGGCTGACTTGATGGCTCAAGTTTGCCGGTAAGTATATCCTCTAGGCAGCTAAGTAGTAGGTCTTTACCTAACTCGTCGAGCTTATCGCAGAGTTCCTGCTTAGTTTCGTTTCCAGTTAGCTTAATGGAAGTTTGTTTATATACAGGCCCGGAATCCATATCAACGGATAGCTTCATAATTGATACACCAGCTTCAGTATCTCCGTCTATTATAGTGCTTTCAATTGGTGTGGAACCACGGTGTTTAGGCAGAAGAGAAGGGTGGATGTTGATTATCCCAATCTTAAAGATATCGATTATCTCCTTAGGCACCATCTTGCCGTAGGCTGCTAGAACAGCAGCATCGACATTAAAGCTAGCTATTTCCTCAGTGGCTTGCTTTAGGTTTGGATAGGATTTAATTTCAATGTTATTTTGTTTAGCTATCTTAACAATCTCTAGCTGATCACTGTTCTTATCTAGTTTTTGAGCGATTATTAGGGCCTTTATTTCGTAACCAGCATCAATTAGTCCACGAAATGTCTTAGACTTAGTGGTTACACCAGTTGCTAGTTTTTCATTACCAAAGAATAGAATCTTCTTGGACATCTTTTTCGTAATCAAGTTTTTCTAACTTGCCTTCATCGTTAAGCCTGTAAAAGGCCTCACTCATATCTTTAATTTTATCTATAAACAAGATACCTTCAGTATGGTCAATCTCATGCTGGAAGATCTTAGCTAGAAAGCCTGATGCTGTGACACTTACGGTCTTACCCTCTAAGTTCGTAGCCTTAATTCTGACCTTGTTGTATCTGGGGACCTTACCGTAGATATCTGGCACGCTTAAACAACCTTCGAATTCCTCAACTATATCCCCGTATAACTTAACAATCTCTGGGTTTATATAAGCTGTAAATGAGACATTCTCCTTGTTGTCTAGGTCATCTCTAATGACAATGATTTTTTGCAGTTTGTCTATCTGAATAGCTGCTAGTGCTACACCTACTTCGTGCTCACGGCTTTTATCCCAACTAATAGTTGCAGATGTCATATCTTCAACGATTTTTCTTATGTCCTCACTAACCTTAACAACTTTCTTGGACTTAGTTCTAAGGTGCTTGTTGGGCAATGTGATAATGTCGTCTTTGGTCATATCAGCAATAGTATAACTATTGCGTGCATAAGATAGCAATTCTATAACAGGTCAGATGGGTCAATGTCATAGGACCAGCCTGAAGGTAGTAGGTCGATAGCTTTAATAAGTTGTCGCCTATTTGTTGCTTTTACAACAAGTTGCCACTGATACTTTCCTTGCTGTCTTTCATAGAATGAGGGCGCCGGTCCTTCTATATGAACACCGCTAATACGATTAAGGATGGATTTTAGTTTATCTGCAGCAAGCTCGGCACTTTTAGCATTAGCTCTGCGACAGGTTAACTTAAGCAGACTATAAAAAGGAGGGAACTTAAACTTTTCTCTGTCCTTTATCTCTTTGTCGTAGAAGGCTTTATAGTTCTGGTCTATAGCGTTCTTTAACAGGATACTATCTGGGCTATATGTCTGTATTACGGCCCTACCGTTTATATGACCACGGCTAATCCTACCGAGCACCTGGGTGATTAACTGGAAGCTTTTCTCCTCAGAGGTATAGTCTGGTAGATAAAGGTTAGTGTCTGCTTGTAATACGCCAACGGTAGAAAGCTTAGGTAAGTCAAAGCCTTTGGTTAATTGTTGAGTACCTATTAATATGTCGACCTCACCAGATACTATCGACTTATATAGCTGGCTAATACTGTCGGCTTTTATATTGTCAGTATCAAATCTACGGATATTGGCATTCTGGAATAGCTTATGGACTTCATCTACTACGGCCTTGGTGCCAACGGTCGTATAGAGTATTGAATCACTACCACAGGTAGGACAAATAGAAGGAACAGACTTTTCAGAGTAGCCACAACTATGGCAACGCAACTGATGAAAGTCACCATGATATATAAGAGGTAGATTACAGTTGGGGCAGAGAGCTTCCCAACCACATTTCTCGCAAAGAATTAACCTTGAGGTGCCACGTCTATTTAGAAATACAAGGCTTTGCTCTCCGTTAGATAGTGATTCTTTAATAGATTCTATTAGTTCATCACTTAATATATGCGAGTGACTAAAATGCTCTCGGTCTTTTAGGTCTATAACCTTAACGTCAGATTTGGAATCAGGATTTATTGCCAGTTTATTAAGTTCAATTACTGGTCTTGATTTAGCGTTAGCTAAGAAGTAGTCACTAATAGATGGAGTGGCTGAGCCCAGTATAAGTTTAGCGTCAGATAGCTTAGCTAGAACAGAGGCTACTCTAACAGTTTGATAGTGTGGAGATTGTTCCTGTTTGTAGGCACCATCATGAACCTCATCAACAACAATTAAACCGATGTTCTTAAGGGGTGAGAACAGTGCAGATCTTGGGCCGACTACCACCAGTGGTTTATCTGAAGATAAACATTTAGCCCAAGCAGTCTGTCTTTCTTTAGGTGTTTGCCTGGAGTGAATAGTTATAACGTTTTCTCCAAAGACCTTTTGGAAGTTCTCATATAACTGAGAAGAAAGGCCGATCTCAGGGGATAATATGATGACCGATTGGCCTTGTTTTACGGCATTTATTGCTGCTTCTATATATATACGGGTTTTGCCAGTGCCAGTTCGTCCGTGAAGAAGGTATGTACCGCTATCCCTCATGCTACTAATAGCTTTCTGTTGGTCAGCGTTTAACCTAGGTAGTCCCTTATCCGATATATTGGGAGTGTTTACGGCTATATCTGGCATTTTCGTAGGTAGGCTTGCAGGTAGTATTTGTTGAGTGATCATACCTATAGGTGACGGGTAGTAGTCTTTAAGCCAGCTAGCTATCTGTATAGAGGTTTTGGGAAGTGCTGGTAGAGGGTAAACCTGTTCTATGGGCTTAGTTTTAAAGCTTGGTTTAGGTGTTTCTCCAGATATAAAACCAAAAACAAAGGTTCTTTGTAGCTCAACTTTAACTATTGAGCCAATAGCTAGCTTAGATTCTGAACTATAAGTAAGAGGTTCACTTGAGTGATACCTATTAGACCTAACCCAAACTAAGTAATAGAACATGATCTAATTATAATGCCTCTGCTTGCATAATTCATTGTATATAAGATAATAATCATATGACAGAAGCGCAGGAGTTCTTAGCTGAGCCTGAAGCAAGGGAGTTGCTACATACTTTTATAGGAGATGTAGTAGCTAATGGAGAAGTAACTTCATACGAGGAGTTTATGGGAATTTCCAATAATGCCCAGTTGCCTTTAGCAGTTGGCAGCATGGTGAATCACCATGGTCTCCCTAACCACCGAGTTCCAGGACAAGTAGCTATAAGGACTAAAGACCAAGGATGGAAGTTCGAAGCATACAACAATAGTCGTGAGCACTACAACGGCACTACGGTTTCGCAGTCTCGTAGTAGACATATAATCAGACGTGAACGTAGTTTGGTGATGTTTCATAACCATGCTATCAAAGGTGCTATGGCGCTAGAAGAGACGGTAAAATTTCCCGGATTACCATAATATCTTTTACATAGATAGTGCGAACCCTGACATACAAGATCAATGGAAGCTGTCGGTAATGTACCCCTGTATATAGACTTTGGGAGCAGTGATATAGCTAGTCGTGTTACAACCCCTGTAATCATGGCCATGGAAGCAAGGGATAGGACTGAGCAGACAGTAAAAAACTTTACCGATATTAGCTCTAGGCTTGTTGACCAACTCTTAAGGGTCACTGGCTAGGATTACTTCTTAGCATCCGCATATCACGGCTATTTATGGTCCTCAACAAAGTTATTTAACTTTTCAGAGAAATATTGTAAGCTAGTTGTATTACGAGGCTGGACAATATATACTTTAAGTCGTTGTCCTTATAACAATGGAGACTATGTTAGATATATTTATTACATCTAGGGTGCGTAGAAAGATTATTGTCATTTACGCTAAGTACCCAGACTTTAAGACCCACGTTAGAGGCCTAGCTAAGCTTATAAAAGAAGATGCAGGCAATATCCAACGTGAACTTAGAGACTGGAAAAAGTAGGCTTCTTGGTTGCGGAAAAGCAAGGGAACACCAAAGTCTATTCTACAAATAAGCAATTCCCTATATTTAAAGAACTACAAAGTATTGTGTTGAAATCACAACGAACTAATCAGAAAAGGGTCACCGGATGATACAGGTTACGAGAAAAGATTCACGAGAATCACTAGAGAAATTTACTACGACGCTTTAACCGTAAGGTACAGCAGTCTGGTAACATCGCTGTTGTTAAACAAAATCAGTATTTTGAGAAACCTATCTCAAAGACGGAGCGTCGTAAGAAAGCCATCATCCAGGCAGAACGTAAGAGTGCTAAGTACAATAAGATAAAGACAGGACAAAAGTTCTAAATGATCGAGGCCCAAATTGAGCAGGATCTTAAGTCTGCAATGTTGGCCAGGGATACAGAGAAGGTCAGCACCTTAAGAGGCATCAAGAGCACCTTCTTGTACTCTAAGGTTGCGGCTGGCACGAGAGATAGCCAGCTATCCGATGATGAGGCCATTAAGCTTATGCAAAAAGAAGCTAAAAAGAGACAAGAAAGTGCCGATTTATACATACAGGGTGGTGAACAGGCTAGAGCAGATAAAGAGCTAAGCGAGAAGAAGATCATTGATGCTTATTTGCCATCTAAGCTTAGTGAGTCTGAGCTTGAGAAGATTATAGGTGAAGTTATGTCCAGTAACTCAGATGCTAACCTGGGCCAAATTATTGGTGAAGTTAAGGCTAAAACTGCGGTAGCGCTGACGGGCAGACATAGCAAGGATAGTAAAGGCTAAACTAGAGAAATGATCATCTTAATGGGTGTTGCCGGTGCTGGCAAAAGTCTACAGGGAAGGTTATTCGCACAGGATCTAGGATATACCTGGGTTTCTACTGGCGAGATTTTTCGTACCCAGCTATCTGAGGATCGTCAAAAAGAATTAGTTATGGGTAAGCTGCTTGATGATACCGAAGTTATTGCCCTAGTAGATAAAACTTTGAGTGCCTTAAATAATGCTCAGGATTTTGTACTTGATGGATTCCCTAGAACTATAGTGCAGGCCGAGTGGATATTGGGCCAAGCAAGTCATCAACGATTTGATCTAAAAGGTGTATTTAATCTGGTGGCAAGTAGAGAAATAGTTAAATCTAGACTACTAGCTCGTGGTCGGTCTGACGATAACGACTCTGGCATTCAAGAACGGTTTAAGGAGTATTGAAACTAAAACCGTACCGATTATTAACTTTCTTAAACAGAATAATGTTAGTATTTACGACATAGATGCTAATCAATCTCCTGAGGCAGTACACGCTGAAATGATGAACTATATATCTAAAGGGTAAAAGCAGTGGTAACTAAGCCTAAAAAAACCAAACGAGATTAAGGCTATGCGACAGTCAGGCAAAATGCTTGCCAGTGTCCTTAAGCACGTAATAGATAACCTGGAAGTCGGTATGACGACTAAAGACCTCGCTAATATGGCTGCTGCTGAACTTAAGTCTTTAGGTGGTGAACCGAGCTTCCTAGGTTACCAAGGCTATCCTGATGTTCTATGTGTATCAGTAAACGACGAGGTTGTTCATGGAATACCCAGTACCCAGCGAGTTATAAAGAATGGTGATATCGTTGGTTTAGATTTTGGAGTGACTTATAACGGTATGATTACTGATGCTGCCAGAAGTGTTATAGCCGGTAAGCCACTTCAACAAGCACACATCGACTTACTGAAACATACCGAGAAGCCCTAATGACTGGTATAGCAGAGGTAAGAAATGGTGTTAGGACTGGTGACATCGGACATGCTATACAGGAGTCACTTGATCAATATGGCTATGGTATCGTCAGAGATCTCGTTGGTCACGGGGTAGGACATCACCTTCATGAGGATCCTAATATCCCAAATTATGGACGGGCTAATGCTGGTCCGTGGCTAGAGAAGAATATGACTATTGCTATTGAGCCAATGGTAACACTTGGTAGGGATGCAGTTAAGGTCGGCAAGGATGGCTGGACCATATTAACAGTTGATGGTAGCTGGTCAGCTCATTTTGAACACACGGTTTTGATCACAGAAAATAGTGCCGAAATTCTGACTGCCTACAAATAGCTAATTTGCCTCATCAGAAGTACAAGCGGTATACTACTCCTAAC
>JBBCHN010000003.1:0-124393 GCA_037200105.1 Candidatus Saccharimonadota bacterium
ATGGACAACAACAGACCACGTCGTCGACCGCCTGCTCGTAATATAGATGGTTTTGTTGTTCCCGAGAATAAAAAGGTTGATGGATTAAAGCCAAGACCACTACATAAACCTGAGCCAATCTCACCAATATCTAAAATGGCTGATTCCGGATCGATGCTTAATACCACAATTCCCGGTAAAATATATCCTTCAACACCTGTAGATATGCATCTAAATTCTAAGACTAAACCACCAAAACAGAAGAAAAAACGTAGCAAAAAGAAGATCATTGGACTTACGGCTCTTGCCATAATTATCCTAGCTCTAGTTGGTGGAGGCTGGGATGCTTGGCAGCTTTATCATAAGCTGCACAAACTAAATGTTGGTAACCTGACGGCTTCGGTTGGCGGAGCAGAGAACATCTTAGTTGCTGGATCTACCAACCGTTGTAATCTAAAGGTACAAAACTCACAGTGGGGCTTCTGTTCTGACGGTGTGACCGGTGTTAACAGTGACATTATCTTTATAGTTCATCTGGTACCATCAACACACACCGCTTCACTACTATCTATTCCTCGTGATACTTTTGTCCCTAACGCTCGCTCAGGAGATGAAGCCTTTAAGATCGATGCTGCCCTGTACCAGGGACCAACTCAACTTGTTACAGCTGTTGAGCAGGATTTCGGTATACCAATTCAGCATTACGCTGAGGTTGGCTTTGACGGTTTTGTTAACATCGTTAATGCCGTTGGCGGTATAAAGATGAACTTCCCTATGCCCGTCTATGACTCTGAATCATATCTAAACGTCCAACAACCAGGTTGTCATGAATTAAACGGTGTAGAGGCTCTACAGGTTGTCAGAGCTAGGCATTTACAATACAAACCAGCTACCGTTACAACCAGTAGCGTCCACTACTGGCCACAAGAAGCTGAGAGTGACATTGCTCGTATTGCTAGAACCCACGAATTCCTAAAAGTATTAGCCTCAACAGTGGCAGGCAAGGGTGTTAGCAACCCACTGACAGATCAGAAATTAATCGATGCTGTAGCTCCACAAATTCAGGTAGATAATGGCCTCTCAACATCAACTATGATTAACTTGCTTCAAACTTTCCACGCCGTGGATGTTAACAACGTACCGGAATATACCCTACCAATTGTTACGCCTGGATTTGGCAACTACGACTATCAAGGTGCTGGCATGGGTGACGTTGTCTTCCCAATTGAGCAGACTGACGAGCAGATTATAGACAAGTTCTTAGGCACCGGTAGTACAGCAAATACTATGAGCGGTAAGCCACTGCCCGAAGCTCAGTCCGTAGCCGTTAATGTAATCAATGGTAGCGGTGTATCAGAACAAGCTGAGGGTATATCTGACGAACTACAAAAACTTGGCTTTAATATTTCTAGCCAACCAACTTCTACTACTCCAGTTAGCTCACAAGCTCAAGAAACAGTTGTTTACTACGCCAATAAAGTTACTGAGGCTGATGCACTGGCCGTGGCTAATAAACTGACAGGTTACGTAATTCTCTCACAAAACTCGAACAAGGTTACTGCTGGATCTGAAGTAACGGTTATTACTGGTACTGATGCCGCTGTTAGTAGTCCTAATGCTTCAGCTAGCTCAAGCACTACCACTAGCCCAACCACCACCGCTAACTCTGCCTCTAGCTCTAGCACATCACCACTGGGACCTGTTAGTGCGTCAAATGCTGCTCTAGCTGCTTGGGACCCTATAGCCTGTAGCGTCAACCAAAAAGTCGTACCAAACAACTCTAATCTTTAGAAGCTATACAAACAGTTTGTCACTGCTTACTATATAAGCTAATTGTTATATCTACTTCCTCAGATACCCCATCTATACAGTCGTAATCCTTAACTTCCTTACTATTAACCCAGGCAAAGTCATCAAAAGCTCCAGGCTCTAGCTTAACTTCACCACTTTTATACTTCACAGCAAATTTTATTAGTACAACTGGTATGCCATCAGGACGAACAAAGGCCACGTCGTTTATAAAATGAAGAGGGCCATCAACCCTAACTCCGGCTTCCTCAAATACTTCTCTCTCAAGTAGCCTCTCTACAGCATCCTCAAAATCTATTACCTCACCGTTTAGTCTAGTAGGCTTGGATAGATCCATATCACCCCACTCTAACTTGCCACCCGGTACCGCCCATTTACCTGGATGAACTTTTTCACGAGCTGATCGTTTTAAAATCAAGCAACGTTTATCTGAAGAGCGGTAAATAACTGCATTAGCTACGAAATAAAAGAGTTTATCCTTCTTAGCTTCATCTATTGATATATTTTTTGCTGACATAGCTTAATTATCTGCCATAGAGAATGAATCACAAAATAATAAGCTGCGATTAACCAGGGTAGTTATGAGAACTAGAAGCTCTTGGACCTATGCACAATAACTATTACCTACTTTGTGTATTTAGGCGCATGTAATGTCCTGCAACATTTGCTCCTCTTTGCAGATATGACAAAGGTACGGCAACCTTTACAGCACTTATTGCTAACTCTGCCGTTAGATCTGGTTGTAAATGATAGTCCTCAGCTGTAGTGCTAAATGTTTTATTTGGCAAAAAGCCTAAATGCACATTCGGGTAATTTGTAAACCCTCCAACACTTATAACACCATCCTCTTTAAGTAGTGTTGCCATATTATGAAAGGCTGTTAAGGCTAACTCATGTGATGTGAATTCTATATGCGGTAGTAAAGCAGTAGAGAACACTCTATCTATAGAACCCTCGGCTAGTGGATCCTCGGGATCTAAAACACTGTCAGCTAAAAAACGAATATTCTCAGGGGCCCGACTTTGGAGTTTATGTGTAGATTTTTTTGTATAAATAGGATCAATGTTAAGCCATAAGATATCAGGCCGCCTAGTAGCAATATTTATTCCAAACTTTGAAAAACCTGATCCAAAGTCTGCTACTACTGCCTCACTAGGTAGGCTAGAGGCTACATCTGAGGGTTTCCTATAGCCATAAGTTCTAGACAATAATTTAGCGCTCCTGTGAGTGCTTGGAGCAAGTTCATACATTGGTTTCATTTGTTATATTATACAATATAATTTATGTATGTAAATGATACAGAGTGGCGGAAGCATTAAAATTGTTGTATAGTAATACTTCATGGAAAGACCAAGTTACGATGAGACCATCACCAGACAAAACGATATCTATGCGATGGAAATCACAGAAAGATACCGCTCTAGGCCTAAAACAGCCAACACGCTGCTTGAAGCTATTACCTATAGTTTTATCTTGGGAGCTGGTGGCTACGAAGGAAGCTTTGATGCTGCTATAACACTGGAGTACGGTGGAATGGCAGTACTACTAGAAAGTCTCGGTCTTACTGGTCTAGATAGAGACTTATCTAGCCCTGTAGATGCTGACTTATTTGATGATGCTGTAAGGGCTTCAATTGATTTTGGTGCTTCTTGGGATAGTTTGGAGGAGGAGATACCTAAAAGTGCACTTAGTGATACAGAAATAACAGGTGACCCTCTTTTAGAAGGACCTTTAACTGGCAGGTTTAATTTGGCTAGAGGTAGACAGCCCTGGTTACCAGAATAAACATAAAGCTACACTCGGGTGACTGAGGTTCGAACTATATTAGCTTCTGCAAATACTGTTTTAAACAATAATCATCTCGTTGACTTTTAGTCCAATTTATGCTAATAATATAATGACTAAGTAAATACAAAAGATGGTAGATCCACAAGAACAACTTCCAAATTTAACAGATGAACAACAGCGATTAGTAGCTGTTAGCTATCTGCAAAGTCTTGCTAACGCAGAGACTAGTTTATTACCGAATGATGTATTTCTAGCTGTAGGTAAACTAGTGGTATTGAATACGGTTGAAGTAGCTTTTGTTAAGCCATCTAATACCGACGAAAGAGATGCACAAGTATTATTAACTCAGCGTTCTAACTCAGACCCACTCTGGGCTAATCAATGGCATATTCCTGGGTCAATAGTCCGTGCAAAAGATCCGGTTAAGCACGAACACGATTATGATGCTGCTGTTTCAAGAATTTTTAAAGAAGTTGGTGGAGGCATCCAAGTTGTACGTGACCCATTTGAGTACGATGTAGTAAGACGTAAAGGTCAACGAAGTAGCGAAACGACAGTTAGATTAATGGCTGAGTCAGCTGGTGAACCAGTAAATGGAGCTTTCTTTAATGCTGAAGCAGTTCTAAACAAACCTCCTGAGGGTGGGCTACTAGAAAGTCACGCTGAAGCTATAGAAAAACTGGCTAAGAAATATCACGATCTAAAGTCGAACTAGATTATAAATTCATGGTACACCCGGCAGGATTCGAACCTGCGACCTTTGGCTCCGCAAGCCAACACTCTATCCAGCTGAGCTACGGGTGCTTAACAGATAACCTATTATATACTAACAGGGCAGAGAATTACTCTAAAACATGGAGAGGTGCAGGAGTGGTTGAACTGGACAGTCTCGAAAACTGTTGTGCCGGCAACGGTACCGTGGGTTCGAATCCCACTCTCTCCGCCATGATTAGCTAACAAGTAAGCATTTAGATTGAGTATTTCGTCTATAATCTATATTGAAGTTATCTATAAAAAAATGAACTCAAAAATCTTAACACCTTCCTACTTGAGCGCCAGCATAGACATTCTGGTTACTGTTGTTTTTATAGTTACTGCATATATAGCTAATCTAAAGCCAGAAATCTCATCCTTAAGCCAGGCTCTTTATTATTTTCATGATCGATTTAGTACTAGCTACAACCAACTAGCATCAAAGTTAGCTCAGAATAGATTTATTGATGATCTGCCATTACTTTTGTTTTGGATAGTAGTCGGAATTGCAGTTTATCTATTAACAATAGAGGTGGTTAGGTCCATAAAAAATACAGTTCAGTTGGCTGGCGATATTAACAATAGTAATACTGCTCGAAAAGAGTCGTTACTTAAGGAAACAGGTGTGAGAGCGGTTATTAGAATTACTACCGTACTTATCTGGTATATCTACCTAAGGCTATTCATCCTAAGGTTTATACCTCTATATTTATCAGATGTTCATAGTTTTTCATCCGATAACAACTTATCTAATTCAATACGTTTGGCACTAATGACGATCGCATTCTTACTGCTTCTACATGTTAATACGGTGGTATTCAGGCTTATTGCTTTAAGAAAGCGACTGTTTACAAGTTTTGATAATTAAGCTTGTCAGAAATTCTGGCGGAGAGAGAGGGATTCGAACCCTCGCAGGGGCTTATGACCCCTCTAACGATTTAGCAAACCGTCCCCTTCAGCCACTTGGGTACCTCTCCGCAATCTACATATTATATATGTCAGGTAGATAGATTCTAACTAAAATTTGAAAAATCTCGAAACTTATCTAAATTGCCTCTAGTAAAGTAGCTTATCCAGGTAGATCGGCTGCATCAAGTATGACATGGTCTCCAGGGTTAACTTGACCAGCTAATATCCGCTGAGCAATAACGTTTTCAACAGAATTCTGTATAGCTCGACGCATTGGGCGAGCACCCAGTGCTGGGTCATAACCAATACTAACTATTTTCTGTATAGCTGGAGTTGTTAGCTCAACTGTTATCTTTTGGGCTTCAAGTGTCTTGTTAACTTCACCGATCATAAAGCCAGCTACTTTATATAGTTCCTCAGGGTTAAGTGGCCTAAAGACAACAATCTCATCAAAACGGTTTAGTAGCTCTGGCTTAAACTGCCCAGACTTCATTAACTCCTCAAGTAATACTGGTTGTAGTTCATCTGGATTCTGACCCGCCTTAATACGTTCTCGAATGGTCTGGGCACCTGCATTTGAGGTAGCAATAATAATACAATCTTTAAACGATACTGTGCGTCCTGCTGTATCTGTTAATTTACCCTCATCGAGCATCTGAAGTAGTAGGTTTAAGATATTTGGATGGGCTTTTTCTATCTCATCGAGCAAGACAACGCTGAATGGCTGTTGTCGTACTGCTAGGATTAGGCTACTGGTTTCTTGCTGACCATCACTAAGTAATCTCTTAACATCATCTGGCTGTTGGTACTCACTCATATCCAGCCGTATCATATTAGCCTCAGAACCAAAATATATAGCTGCCAGAGCTTTAGCAAGCTCAGTCTTTCCAACACCAGTTGGCCCAAGGAACAAGAAGCTACCAAAGGGTCGTCGACCGTCGGCCACGCCCCGCTCGAGCTCTACGTAGAGCATTTGAAACGACACCAACAGCACGGTCTTGGTTAACCATTCGTTCATGAATTTTAGCCTCAAGGTTTAGGAGATCACTAGCTTCAACTGTGCTGGCTGTACCAACTTTAACACCGTGTGTTTTCTCAATTGCACCTTGAACCGAGGCTGCACTAACGATTCCGTCCTGAGCGTATGAGACGGCTTGGCTAACAAGCTGTATGGCTTTGCCTGGATAAGCAAGCTCTTGTTCGTATCGACCACTAAGGTTATAGGCTGTTTTAAGTGCATCATGGCTAATTACTACATTGTTTTTATGTTCCAGTCCAATAGCTGTATCCTCAAGAATCCGAATAGTGTCTACTTCGTTTGGCTCATTTAGCACAACTGGCGATAGTTGAGTAGCTAGTGCACTGTGAGTAGATTTTATGGCCTGGAAGTCGTGAGTATTAAAGGCTAGAATCAGCCTGATACTCTTGGATTGAACAACTTGAAGAAGTATTTGGGTAATATCTAGACGGCCAACACCTTGAGAGAAAAACTGTTGAGCGTCATCTAAGAACAAAATAATATGACCGGAATGCGAGGCCTCTGATATCAGGCTTATAATCATATTCTCGATGTGAGCAGGATCTTTGGCATTTGATAGGATTGATGAAGCCTTTAGCTCAACCACCTGATAGCTATCCAGGGATTTATCTCCGTGGCCACCCTCAAGTAAGGCTTGGGCAAGGGCATAGACATGACTAGTTTTACCAACACCATCATTACCAACTAGAGCTATGGCAGTAGAGCCACTAGAAAATACCTTCGTCATAGCCTCAACACCAGGTGAATTAGTTAGCCAGCTAAAGTATCCACCACCGTTTTCTATACCTTGGCTTATGTTATATCCAAGTCTGTTTAGTTGATTAGTGAAACCGAAAGCCCAATCCCTGCCTATACCGCCGAAGTATGGTTTCTCACTACGTGTCGTGGCTATTAGGCGATCAAACCAATCACTTACCTCCTCAACATCTGATTTTTGGAGCTTCATTTGTTTTAGGATTATGTCCATTGATGGGCAAGTCAATATTAGGGCCGTTACTATATGCACGGGCTCAATAGCGTGGCTACCGGCTTTAGATGCCAATCTAGTTGCTTCTTGCCAAACTAGATCGATATTTACAGGACTAGCTTTAATCGACTCTTCTATATAGTTCTTGGGCAGCATTAAATGGTTTGAGATAAAGTTTGTTTGCCAGTGGTCTTTAAGATCATCCCAGAGACTTAGTGGGTAGGGGCAGTCTTTTGACTAAGTCTAGACAGTACATCAGCTGATAGTCTATCTGTTAAATCACCATCTTTGGTAGGTATATTAGATAAGTCTCTCTTATACCACAGGCTAAATATTAAGCATATTAGGGCGACTGCTAGCGACAAGTAGGCATAATGAATATCTTTGCCAGCATACAGAGCTATAAAACCGGCTAAAAGTAGAAGACCTATGGTAAACGTAAGCTTATAGCCAAATGAGCCTATACGTCTAGCAAGACGAGCCTTTCTGGCTCTAGCTGAGCTGAGGTTAATCTGGTCTTGCATTAACCTATAACTCCTTTAATGGCTGCTACAACTACCGCAACTGGTAGAAGTGGCCAAATGACTATAAACAGTACACTAAATAAAAAGACAAAAACTAGAACAATTAAGGCAACTAATAAGGTAAAAACTCTAACTACAAAGCCTATGCAGCGGCTTAATATATTATCGACCACTGCTCCAAGACGTGCGGATAGACTAGTGCCAGGATAGCTAACAATCCGCTTCCAAGGTGAAAACAGAGTTGTAAGCAGAGTAGAGATCGAAAATATGCGTAATGATTTAACGCTACGCTTTTTAACATCACGTATTGTTTGTAGCCAACCGTCGCTGTACCACCAAAGGAAAAAATCAGCTATTAACATAAACACAATTGTAACACCGGCGACGGGAATTAATTACCCTATACCTTGAAACTTACCGTTATATGTAAAGTGGTTCGCTAGGAAAACCCTCAGCTATAGCCTTAGTAATGGCTGTTTGTAGCTGTGGTGTACGAAAATGCAATCTAGAGAACAAATTTATATGAGTCCAGAGAGGTTCATGAGTATTAAACTTAAGTTTATTAAGCATAGCCTCCTCACTAGTACTTTGAATAGCTACCTCGTTGTGGTTAGAGGTTTCGCATAAGTAAATGTATTGTTCGTTATACGGTTCAGGGTGTTTTTCAATAAACACTAACCTTGCAGCTGAGATATCTAGACCAGTTTCTTCTTTAACTTCACGAACAAGGCCTTGTTCTGCAGTCTCACCCTCTTTTAGTCGTCCACCAACTAACGTGTAGTACTCAGCACCCTCTTTATGCCTATACATAAACAGTATGTTGTCACCTCTAAGTATTATGGCTCTCGATGCTTTTCCCATTTGAATAACTCTTTAAAATTAACTGCTTGGCGGAGAGAGTGGGATTCGAACCCACGGTACCGTTGCCGGCACGACGGTTTTCAAGACCGTTTCCTTAAACCACTCGGACATCTCTCCAGGACTAACAGCGGTCATTATATCAGTGAAGAATGTATAACAGCTAGTTAAAAGCCGATTTTTCTAAGAACGTTGTCCAGCGTATCTTTGTGAGAAATATCCTGGGGCAGCACGTCGGCTAGAGAATTAGATATCTCTTGTTCCATATCGCTAGCAAAGTTTATATACATATATGGCACAAATCTTTTTAGAGGAGTTAGAACCGCACTCCTATTACTACCATGGCTAACTATTGTGTATGATCTGAATTCACCAAACCTGTAATGGCGGCCGTTAACTGCAAATCCATACTTTGTAAGCTGGTAATTAACGTTTTTAGGCTTTTTAGCTGCATATACGCCAACCAACAAACCGCTTACTACTATTACAGCAGTAGTTATCTTATCCTTAGTAATAAAGAACACTGCAGCTGTTAGGACTAGAGTGCATACAATAAGTATTAGATACCAATTAAAGCTCTTACTGCTGGAGTATGAATTAGGGGCCGACCAGTTAAATAGTGGTTCATCATCTTTTTCGCTGGTGTGTTCGTTATTTAAAGGCTCGTTAGGCGCTGGATCTGTTGGTTCTGGTGATTCAGTCTCCTCGGTAGTGTCCTTTGGGTTAAAAACAAAGCCAGCTTTGTCATCTTTTGGTTCATCCATAAGCATATTCTAACCTATTCAAATTAGAAGTATAAATATCTTGGGTTAAAATCGTTGTATTAAATATGTTGTAAATAACCCCAGTTCTGTTGCTTTTGATCTTGTGGCTGAGCTATAGTATAGGAAATACAAAAAAGCAACTGTCCTATCAAACAAAGTTGATAAATAAACCGGAGGGTAACAATATGGCGCGAAGAAATCGCGATGACGATCTTCTGCTTGAAGAAGACGACGAATTGGCAGCTGCTTTCCTTGGTGAGGAAGACATTGCAGCAACATCTAACACTGCTGAACCAGCCCAAGAAGGCCCAACTGCAGAGGAATGGGATGAAGACGACAGTGTCCCTGGACAATTAGCTGTTGACGTTTATGAAACTAGAGAGAAATTAGTAGTTAAAGCTCGCACCGCAGGTGTTAACAAGAACGAGCTTGACGTTAGTATCTCAGATAACCAATTGACTGTTCGTGGCACACTAAGTGCTGGCAACGAAGAAGACGTTGAAAACTACTTCCTACAAGAATGTTACTGGGGTGAGTTTTCTCGAACCATAGCTTTACCTGTACCAGTTAAAGAAGAAGAGATAGAAGCTGTTCTAAAAGATGGTGTTCTAACTATCAGCTTCGGTAAAGTTAAACAAGATACTGTTAAGAAGATCGAAGTACTTTAAAGATAAAAAATAGCGCTGTCTATATGAGGTGGACGCTTGTTAGAAAAACTATTTGAGAAAAAAACCCTAATCTTTGATACATACCTGCAAAGGCGGAATGTCTATTTTGTTATTCCGGTAATTCTATACTTAACACTTATAATTATTGGATTGGCAGGTGAGGGCGCTCAGCAGTTTTCACTGCTAGCTAACTCTTTTGTTCATGGTCACACCTACTTCATGCAGTCTATTGGTGGTGTAGGCCAGGATCCAGTGTTATACCACGGCAAGATCTTCTGGGATGAAGGACCATTCCCAGCAGTGGTTCTAATGCCTTTTGTGGCCTTTTTTAACATCTGGCACATATTCTTCTACCAAGGCTACATTAAGTGGCTCTTGGTGCTTCTAATTAGCTACATCATCTACAAAATGGCTAGGAAACTAAAGTTTTCAAGACGAGATAGTCTGATCTGGATGTTTGGCTTTGTACTTGGCTCTGTCTTTATGGGCGTTGCTAGCGTATCTAGTGGCTGGTTGTATGCCCAGGTAGTTGGTGTCCTTCTGGAATTCTGGGGCCTTTATGAATATATGACGAAAAGACGTTGGTGGCTGATCGGTCTTTTAACTGCCTGCTTGTTTTTAACTAGAATACCGGCTGCAGCCGTCTTTGCCTTTTATCTTCTTGCTATTGGATTTGCTAGGGGCAGCTGGGAGACTAAACGTAAACAACTATTTCAGTTACTTATATTCTTTGTTATTGCCATTGGGCTTCTTGGAGCATATAACTGGCAAAGGTTTGGCAGCCCACTTAATAACGGCAACCAGTACCAATTGCTTTCACCGGCATCGTCTGCAGCTAGGGCAATGGGCGTATTTTCACTTGATCACATCCCAACTAACCTCTACACCCTAGTATTTCGTGCACCAACACCAGTTTTGGTATCCAATTACTCCTGGAGTCTAAAGGCTCCATGGTTTGAGAATAACCCACTTGGCGTCAGCATATTTATTACCTCACCATGGCTACTGTATCTGTTTACCAAACGTTGGACTAAGTATCCTGCCGAGGCAAGGTACTTAGTTATAGCGGCAATAATAGGTCTAGTTTTAGTACTATCCTACTTTGGTGATGGTGCCGATCAGTTAGGCTACAGATATACTCTGGACTTTATGCCAGCGCTATTCCTAGGGCTTATGATGCTCTACAAGAAGAACACCGGTAGTATCACTAGAGGAATGAAGATACTACTAATAGGATCAGGGGTAGTTAACTTCTATCTGCTTATGAGCTACGTTAAATAGGTAGCTCTTAGAAACCGGTAGCGCTACCGACGCTTGAGGCTGTGTTTAGGACGTAGTGGACGATAACCTGGGCAATGACCACAATGAATAGTCCAATTATTGCGTATATCAAGGTGTTTTTAGCACTTGAGACACTTCCACTCTCTCCACCGGATGTAATGTATCTAAATCCAGCGTAGATGATCATAATCACTGAGATTATACCGACTATTACGGAGAAGATGTCTACTACTTTCTTGGCTAGGCCTTTTACACCGCTAGTAATACTTCCACCGGTACCACAATCGAAATTAGTAGATGAGGCTGTAGCGTTAATACCACTACCTACACCGTTAGCCACGTTGGTGGAACAAGCAGCTTCCGCACCAAGCGGTATTAACATTGGCACTGCTAGTGTCATTGTTGCGACGATCATTATTATTTTATTCTTTAGTGTTCTTAACATAATATCCCTCTTATATTACAGTCTTTAAGTTCTAGTTTACATAACCACTATACATAATTGCTTTTTAAATTAATAGTGATTTTTCAACCATCCTTTCGGATAGATGTATTATTGTTCAAAAAACTAGTGCTTTGGATTTTGCTAGAGGTATTTAACACCTCATGAACTATGAATTGGGCAATGACAGCAATAAACACACCTACAATTGCATATACTAAGGTGTTTTTAGCGCTAGCAACAGCGTTACTATCTCCACCAGAAGTAATGTACTTAAAGCCTGAAACAATAATCATAATGACCGCTAGAATACCTACAATCAGCGACATTATATTAACTACTGTTTTAGCTATGTTTTTAATAGTATCGCTACCGCCAGGGCAAGTCGTACTCGAGATATTACTTAAGCCACCACAAGCATCTCCTACAAATGTGGCGACCTTATTAACAGGGGCATAAGCTACTGAGGGGCTATCAGCTGAAACATTGGCAAAACCAAATAGCGTTACTAGGGACAGGCTGATAATTAATAATCTTATGTATTTCATATACTCTTTATGATTTTACGATATTTTGTCTAAAACAAATAACACAATGGTCTGGGCTAAGACGGCTACCGCCACACCAACCACAGCATAGACTACAGTATTCCTAGCATTGGTAACGGTTTGTGGATCACCACCACCAGTTATGAATTGAAGGCCAGCAACTATTATGACTATTACTGAAACTATACCAATAATATAGGACAGTACATTTATTACACTCTTTAGAATTACTAATATTGGATCGCTGCCGCTGGCATTTTGAGAACCGACAGCGTGACAAACATCAGACGAACCGGCAGATGCTGAACCTGCGCCACAAGTTTTAGAGAATACATTAACAGCGAAAACCGATGGACTAAAGGCGAATAGGCTAGTAAGTAGAACTACTGTGCTGAGTATTAAGATTCTCATAGACTTATTTTACCTAAGACAAAGGCCACTATAATTTCTGCTAGTAGTGAAATTACTAGGCCAACTACCGCATAAATTAAGGTCTCTCTAGCCCTTTTGACGTTTTGTTCATTACCACCAGATGTTATAAACATCAGGCCACCAATAACTATCATCAGGACTGATATAACCGCTGCAATTCCAAAGACAATAGTAAGAGCACTGTGTAGTTCACCAGAACCAGCATTTACTTTTGGCAATCCAGTAGAACAAACGCCGGTACCACCAGTTGTACTTGATAAACAATTGACAGAAGCAGAGTCAGCAAACTTAGTTAGGATAGTCATTATCATTAGTTAAAGCTCCCTGCGATAAAGGCAACTAGAGCGGCGGAGGCGACACAGATTAACAAACCAATAACAGCCGAAAGTAGGGCACTTAGTGCTTTCCTCGTAGTATCGGGGTTACCTTGGCTAGTTGAGTACTGTATACCTGCGTAGATAATAAAGCCAACAGCTATTAAAGCGGCTAATCTAAGTAATATTTCAATAACAGCAGCTACGATCAACCAGACGTCATTTATATTATTGAAAACTGGCGAACCGTTGTTACAGTTCAGGTATTCATACCAAGTAGGTAGAATGACTGAGCTGCTGGTTTTTGCACAAGCAGTAGCAAAAATGTTGGCTTAGTATTAATTGGCTAATATTCATTAGTTAAAGAACCCTCCCGGAATAACAAAGTTCAAAATAGCGTAAGCAAATATATACACTATAAGAGCTGTTACTGCACTAGTTAACCTGCCAATGGCAGCCTGCGTCGCATTCGGATCACCTCTAGACATTATGTACTGTATGCCACCTATTATTACTGACATTACTACGACTATCCCAACACCCGCAGACAAGAATCTGATGATGGCAAATATTATATCGTTTATGGGGTTACCTTTATTGAGACAGCCAAAGTCTATGCTGGTGGTAACTGCGTTAGCCCCACCGCCACAAATTTTACCAGATAACATAATAGAATTAGTGGTACATGAACTAGCCGAACTACACTGTGTAACATATTGGTTACTATGGCTAAACACAATCGTACTGAGCATTAATACCGAGACAACTAGTATCGGTAATCTATATATTATATGTCTGAATAGTTTTCGTTTTCGTAGTCTCATTTTTATCAAATTATATGCTTATATTAACACCCCTACAAGGTGTTATACTAGTGCTTATGTCCTCCTATAAGCTAATACAGGATGTCGAAGCTGACGATAAACTTCTTGGACCGCTAAGCTTCCGGCAGTTTCTTTATGCCCTTATTTCTGTAGCTTTACTGTACTTCAGCTACATGCTTTTCATCCATCATGGTGAGATTTTTATCGTTATTACTCTACCTATATCTCTGTTTGCTGCCTTTTTGGCCTATCCTTTCGGTAAGGACCAGCCAACGGAGGTTTGGGCCTTAGCTAAAATAAAATTCTTTGTTAAACCTAGAAAACGAATCTGGGCCCAAAGTGGCATTAGGCAACTGGTCACTATTAACGTGCCTAAGAAAGTCGAAATTCAAAGAACAAATGGTCTAAGTCAAAACGAAGTTAAGTCACGACTGCAGGGTTTGGCTAACACCATAGACAGTAGGGGTTGGGCTACAAAGAATGTCAGTAGCATCTACCAAAACCCTATAGCCAGTTCAGGTTCGGGTTCAGATCGCTTAATAAATGCTCAGGATATTTCACAGGACGTTCCTGATTCAGATGCGACGGATATACTCGATGATCAAACTAGTCCGCTAGCTCAACAAATGGATCAAATGCTTAATGCCGATACCAATAAACGTCGCCAGGAACTACTGCAGAACCTAAGCACTGTTCAGGCAGAAGCTGCAGCTCCTCCCGTAGCAACTCCTCAACCAGTAGTTGTCGGTACGCCAGTAGCAGAAGCCACTACTCTAGCCTCAGATAAAGTACTGGAACAACAGCTTAAAAATGCCTACATTAACAGCCGTTCAACGTTTAGCAATATGCATGCCTACCGTGCTCAAATATCCCCGGCTGCAGTGGCTACTACAGTAGCTCCTCAACCAGCTAAACCTCAATCGACCCCTGCACCCAACCCTGTTATAATGAACCTGTCACAAAGAAACGATTTAAACGTTAGCGTAATTTCAAAAGAAGCAAACCGAGTACTACCGCAAAACAGTGGTCCTGATGAAGTTTAAATATCGTTACACTAATACTTAAATAGGTGGGTTATGGATCCAAATAACACAAATCAATACAACACAGCACCCAGTATGCCACCGCCTCCTGGCTTTAATCCCGTTCAGGGTGGTGTTGTAAATGCCGGTGGCCAACCACAGCCACAGGCGGTCAGAGCTAAGACCAATCCCAACAGTACACAAAACACCTTACAGATCGCAGAAATTAGAGATGGTGTAGTCATTATGAACGACGGCTCCTACAGATCTGTTGTTATGGTTAAGAGTATTAACTTCGATCTAATGAGTCCGCAAGAACAAGAGGCTGTTGAATATGCTTACCAAGGCTTTCTAAATTCTCTGTACTTCACCATACAAATATTTATTAGAACCCAAAAAGTCGATTTGAAACCATATATTCAGCGCCTAGATAAGATAAGAACCGAACACGATAATATGCTACTTGCTCTAATTATGGACGACTATATTAACTACATTGATGACCTAAGCCAGCAAACCAATATAATGGACAAGAAGTTCTATATTATCATTCCTTTTTTCCCAATTGATGATGGTGAAAAGGCCTTAGCTGAGAGCAAGAACTTTATAACTGGGCTAGTCGGTATGTTCAATAACAAAGAACAGCATGTTGTTATTAACGAAGACGACCTAGAAAGAGCTAAAAACGAACTGCGAAACAGAGTTCAAGCAATACTAGCTGCCCTTGGTCAATGCAACATTCAAGGTTTGCCACTAGACACTCAGGAGCTAATAGAGCTTTATTACGATACATATAACCCAGACACAGCAACCAGGCAGCAACTAAAGAACTTTGATGATATGTCGGCAGACGTTATAACTAAGGGTGAGGGTAGTGCACCCCAAGACCATTTGCAAAGGGAGTTACAATAAATGGCTCTTTTTGGTTCAAAACCTAAAGTCGACCCAGTTGCCATAGCTCAGCAGCAACAGCAAAACGAGAAACAGGAAGTTCAAGCCGCATTTCAAAAAGGCATAACTGCGCTGCGAGATTTCATTGCTCCTAGTTCACTAGAATTTAGTTCAACATACTTCCAGTTAGGTAATAGGTTTGCTAGAACCTTCTATGTCTATGGTTATCCTAGGAACCTATACACCGGTTGGTTGTCTGGCATGGTTAACCTAGATGAGATTATGGATCTAAGTATGTATATCTACCCTGTTGAGAGTAGGGTGGTGTTAGACAACTTGCGTAAAAAAGTAACCAGACTTGAAGCTGGTGTTCAAATTGATACTGAAAAAGGTAAAGTTAGAGACCCAGCTAAAGAGGCGGCTATCTCTGATGCTGAGGAAATGCGAGACAAACTTCAAGTTGGTGAGGAAAGGTTCTTCCGCTTTGGTTTATACTTCACGATTTACGCCTTCGATATAGAAGAGCTAGAGTTTGTTAGTCATAAGGTTGAATCAATGCTAGGCCAACAGCTAATTTATTCGAAACCTGCTAGTTCCCAACAAGAGCAAGCCTTTAACAGCACTGTTCCACAAATGACAGATCAGCTGCAGATTAGACGAAACATGAGTACTGGCGCTCTAAGTACTAGTTTTCCATTTACTAGCGCTGATCTTAGCCAGGATAACGGCATACTATACGGCATTAATATGCATAATTCTGGTTTGGTTATCTTCGATAGATTCACTCTAGAAAATGGTAACTCGGTCGTATTTGCAAAGTCTGGTGCTGGTAAATCCTTCCTGGTAAAACTTGAAGCCCTTAGAAGCATGATGTTTGGTACGGATATTTTTATCGTTGACCCTGAGAATGAGTACCAGAAAATGTGCGATGCAGCCGGAGGTGCTTACGTCAGGTTAAGCCTTAGTTCCTCAACTCGAATAAACCCATTTGATCTACCTGAGGTTGTAGATAGCGAAGAGGCAGATAACGCACTACGAAGTAACTTAATAACTCTACATGGTTTGCTACGACTTATGATGGGTGGAGCTCAAGCCCAACTTCTTAGCAATTCCAATGCTGCGTCAGTACCGGTGTTAGCACCTAGCGAAGAGGCAGATTTAGATGCGGCTTTAATTGAAACTTATGCTAGAGCAGGTATTACTAACGATCCACTGACTCACCGCTCACCGCCGCCAACCATAGCCGATCTATACGACACCCTTCTACATATGGGTGGTAACGGACCACAACTAGCACAGCGCTTGAGGAAATATACTACCGGTACTTTCTCGGGCATATTCTCCCAGCAATCTAATATTAATATTAATAACTCGCTAGCTGTATTCAATATTCGTGACCTTGAGGACGAACTTAGACCTGTAGCTATGTATATAGTTCTAAACTACATCTGGAATAAGACTAAGGTTGATCAAAAACGCCGCATTTTAATAGTTGATGAAGCTTGGCAGTTAATGAAGTATGAGGATTCAGCAAACTTCCTATTTAGTCTTGCTAAGCGAGCTCGGAAATACAATTTAGGTATAACCACTGTCACTCAGGATGTCGAAGACTTTATGGGTTCACGAATGGGTAGAGCAGTTGTAGCAAACGCTTCAATGCAGTTCCTGCTAAAACAATCACCGACAGCAGTCGATGTTTTATCTAATGTCTTTAAGTTAACCTCTGAGGAACAAAAACGTCTGAGCCAATTCCCAGTCGGGCAAGGCTTGTTCTTCGCAGGTCAAAACCACGTTCATATACAGGTAGTCGCAAGTCCAACAGAAACCAGTCTTATTACCACTAATCCTGGTGATGGCTCTCAGGCCTCTGGTCCTGCTCAGGATATGTACCAAAGAGGCATTGGTGGAGAACAACAGCAAACAATTCAGCTTAATAATATGAACTCTATACCTAGGCCACCGATACCATCGCCTTCGCAAAATACACCGACTGCACCACCACAAGCTTAAAGTTTAATTACCCTATTTTTACCTGTGAAGTTATTAGCCACCACGTCAGCATCGGTAGTTGTTATAAATGTCTGGTTATTTTTTAAATAATTAGTTAGGGCTTTACGTCTTGAGGCATCTAGCTCGCTATATACGTCATCAAGCAGAACAATTGGCTGGGATTCAGTTTGGTTCTTTATTGTTTCCAGCTCTGTAACCTTTAAGGCTAGGACAGCCGTCCTAAGCTCGCCTCTTGAAGCGTAGGTGCTAGACGAGTGTTCGTTAAATAAGAAAGCTAGATCGTCCCTGTGTGGACCATGGGTTGTGAAACCAGTCCTTAGGTCGTCATCTAAGCTAGTTTCAAGTTTTTTTAAGTAGTGAGTTTCATAATCACTTGTTGGTAGTTGTGGTTTATATAGTAGGGAGGTTTTAATTTTATCTCCTGATAGCTTGGAGTATATGTCAGGCAAGTTGTCATTAATTCTATCTACTAGCTCTTGCCTAGCTTTTACGATCTGACCCGCTAGTTGACCGATTCTAATGTTCCACGGAAATAGCTGACTAGTTGTCGGTCTTGTTATTCTTTTTAGTAGAGCGTTGCGTTGCGCTAAGGCCCGCATGTACTTTCTTAAAACCATTCCATACTCTTCGTCTACTTGTTCTGAAAAGTTGTCTAAATAAGCTCTACGTCCTTCAGGTGGACCATTAAGTAGTTGGAGGTGGTTGGGTTCGAAAAGAACTACTGGTAGTTTTAAACTTGAAGGTAATCTTTTGTATGTACGATCATTTATTTCAAAAGTTTTACCAGGATTTTGATCAGCTCGAAGTTTAATTACCCGTAGGGAATTGTCTTGACTATCTAGCCGTGCCCAAGGCTTATTAAAAGCAATAAGATTAATGTCTTTTGCCCGGTATGAACTTCCGAGTCTAGAAACTAATATGGCTTCAATTATATTTGTCTTGCCGATAGCATTCGGGCCAACAATAATATTGGCACCTGGATCAAACTCAAATGTTCTGTCTACGTAAGACCGGAAGTTTTGAAGTCTCAGGCTTAGAATCATGGGCTGCTTTTGTTTTTAAAGGAGTTAACTTTAGGACTTAAGCGGCATTATAACATGCACATAATCTGCAGCTTTTGGGTCTTTTAGGAGTACTGGTTCTAGTTTGCCATTAAAGGCAAATATAATATCCTCACCAGAAAAAGCGTTTATACCGTCAATTAGGAATCTGGAGTTTAGTGTAATGCTGCCGCTACCTGTAACTTTAGCGGTGGCCTTAGCGTCGTTTTCACCAAGTTGAGAGGCAAGAGATTTTATTTCTAAGGTTTTATTTTCCTCACTAACTTCAATGGTGATGCTACCAGCAGTTTCCCTAGCAAACAAACTAGAAACCTTCACGATGTTCAGTAGATCAGCTTTTTTAAGTACAGTTTTAACAGTGCTTTTGTTTGGTATTAGTGGTTTGTAGTTTGGGTAGGAGCTATCTATTAGTCTGGTTACGAGCTCTACATCACCAAAGCTAAACAAGGCCTGTTGTTCATCTTTAACAACTTTAACTGTTTTGACCTCATCGTCTAGTGTGCGAAGCATGTCGTTCATAGCTGATGCTGGAACAAGCAACTTAACGTTTGGAACTTTAGCGTCAATTGTTTTCTCAGCTAATCTTGAACTATCGGTCGCTACGACGTATAGCTTGCCGTCGGCTGAATGAAAGTAAACACCACTTAACACTGGGCGGCTATCGGTTGAGGAAGCTGTGAAGGCTACTTGTTGCAAGGCTTTCTTAAGCTCTGCGGCACCAATCGAGAAGCTATCACCATTTTCGATTGCAGGCATGACAGGGAAGTCCTCGGCAGATATCCCGTTGATTGTTGAATTGTATTGATCGGTGGTTATTTTAAGTTTCTTGTCCTCTAATTCCAGATGAATTACCCCTGGTGGTAAGCTTGAAACAAAACTGGCTAGCAGCCCGGCTGGTACGGTAATTACACCTTCGGATTCAATCTTGGCACCAACGTAGTGGGTTATGCCGATGTTTAAATTGGTTGAGGATACACTTAGCCTGTTCTTTTCGGCTTTTATCAGAACGTTAGCAAGTATCGGCAGTGTGCCGTGAGTATCAGCTACCCGAGCAACTGAGTTTAGAGCATGGTTGAAATTTTCTTGTGTGACTTGTAGTTTCATAATAATGGTAATAAGTTATTAATTAATTAGTTATTATTGTTATTGGTGCTGTGGATTGTGTGAAAAAACTTACTGATTCCTCCTTAGAATCCCACCGTTTAGCTGACTAAAAACTGTTAATAAGCTGGGTAGAAGAGTGGTATAAGGTTGTGGATTGTCCACTGAGGGTATGTCAAAAATACTGCGTGGTTCATAAACACCACTACTTACGAACAAGCTACTAACAAGCACTGCACAGCTTTTCAACAGGTTTTTAGGCATAAAGACGCTCCTTGATGTCTGAAATAGTCTGACGAAGCCCCGGGTCTAGACGTGATTGCTTCTCTATTTTCTCGACTGAATGTATGGCTGTAGTGTGGTCTTTTCGGCCTAATTCTCGAGCGATCTTAGGGAAGCTAAGGTGTAGTTCACTCCTAAGCATGTACATAGCTATCTGACGAGGCACCACGATGTCCTTATCCCTTTTGGGACCGATAATATCCTCTATAGGTATCTGGAAGTGTCTAGAGGTCCTCTCAATGATTTGCTTAGCGCTCAGGTGCTTAGGTCTAGTCTTAGTCGTTCCAAGCAGGCTAGTAGCAACTGACAGTGATGGTTCGAGCGAGCGCATCTCACAGAAGGCTAGAAGCTGGTTTAAGGCACCCTCAAGCTCCCTAATGTTGGTTGGAATATTGTTAGATAAATACTCAACAACGTCCGAGGATAGATTAACTTGATGACCTAAAGCCTTAGACTGGATAATGGCACACCTAGTCTCAAAGTCTGGTGCCTGCATGTCTATGCTCATACCCCAACTAAAGCGACTCTTAAGCCTTTCCTCTAGTGTTGGTATATCTTTAGGTGGTTTATCCGAGCTTACTATTATCTGCTTATTAGCTTGGTATAGAGCGTTAAAGGTATGGAAGAATTCTTCTTGGATCTTTTCCTTACCAGCAATAAATTGAATATCGTCGACTATTAGCATGTCGGCTGATCTATAGTAACTGGCAAAGTCGGCTGTTTTCCTAAATCTTAATGCATCTACAAACTCTTGAACGAATTGTTCAGTAGAGATATATAAGACCTTAAGTTCTGGTCTAGTAGTATTTAGTGCCGTACCAACCGCCTGTATTAAGTGAGTTTTGCCAATACCGACGCCACCATACAAAAACAAAGGATTATATTTTGTGCCTGGGTTATGAAGTATTGCTTCACAAGCTGCAAAGGCTAGTTCATTACTAGCACCAACTACAAAACTATCAAAGGTGTAGCGTTCGTTTAGTCCTTGTCTGTACGAGTGAGACAAACTGCTACCACCACTAGACTTCATTGGTGAATCGTCTATAGATATCTCAGCTTCAGTCTCTCCAAAGATAACTGGCTCATCATAAATAGGCTGTTTGGTTGTAGTTGCCGAGCTGATCTTATACTCAATAGTTTTCGGATTAACACCATTTTTAGCTAAAACCTCACTAATAAGAGCGTTATATTTCTGTTCCAATTGTTCTTTAATAAATACGTTAGGTACACCAATAATGGTGGCTGTCTCATCTGACTTAACAAGCTCCGTGTTTTTAAACCAGGTTAGGAAACTGGCTCTTGAAACCGACAGTTCTATTTCACCTAGAACAACTTGCCATAGGCTATCATTTTGCATGTTGTACCCTTTTTCTCTCTAAAACTATAAACTACATTATAGAACTTTTCCACACCCTAACGCCACGTACATTTTATACATCACCTAAAAACACAGCTCCTTGGTTAAAGTTGTACACATCGATCTTTAACCTCTTACAATCTGTGGACACCACAATTTAAACGGTGGATAAAGCCTGTGGTTTGGTATAACAAACATTGTTAAATTCACTAAAAACCGACTTTTTAGGTACAATAGAACATATGCCAAAAAGAACTCACCAACCGAAGAAGCGTCATCGAGCTCACGAACATGGTTTTATGAAGCGCATGGCTAACAAAGCCGGCCGTAATGTTATTGCAAGACGTCGAGCTAAAGGCCGCAAGAAACTGACAGCCTAAGCAAGTCTTACTTATTGGGAATTTAAACCTATGATCGCCCAAGCTAATCGTTTTCATGGTCATAACAGCCTTAGCATGGTCTATAGAAAAGGGCAGACTGTATCCCTAGGTCTAGCTAGTCTAAAGCACCTACCTATAAGAACTGGTAAAAAATACCGATTGGCGGTGGTTGTTAGCCGCAAAGTCGATAAATCTGCCGTAGTTCGAAACCGTATAAGAAGACGGGTCTATGAAGCGATGCGTGAAAAGTACCCTAAATTTAATAAAAATGTCGATATCGTTATTACTATTCATAACAATCAATTGGCAACAATGAAAAGCAGCGAATTCAATGATTTGATTGACCAGCTTTTAATAAAATCTAGCCTAATCAATAACTAATTTAACTGATATGATATAGTAAACTGACTAAGGGAATTGTTTAAAATATGTTTACTACTTTTATAGTTAAACCAATTTTTAATTTACTGATACTTATCTATGGCATATTGCCTGGTCACAACTTCGGTTTTGCTTTAATTATCTTTACAATCCTTTTCCGTATTCTGCTTTGGCCACTTGTTCGAAAACAATTGCATCAGGCTAAGGCCATGCGAAAACTCCAGCCAGAACTAAAGCGTATAAAGGCGGAAACCAAAGGCAATAAACAAAAAGAAGGCCAGCTTATAATGGAACTATATAAAGAGAAGGGTATTAACCCCTTAGGCACGCTGCCAATATTTGCTATCCAGATCGTTATCTTAATTGGTCTAAACAGTGGTCTAAGAAAGATTATTGCCGATAAACAAGCAGTTGTAACCTTCTCATACTCTTGGGTTAGACACCTACCTTGGATGAGACATTTAGCAACCAACATACATCTTTTTGATAACACCTTATTTGGGTTTGTTAACTTAGGTCGTAGCGCACTATCTGCTGGTGGCATCTACTGGCCAGCCATGATTATCGTTATATTAAGTGCAGTTAGCCAGTACTTCCAGTCCAAGCAACTACTACCGGTAGACAAGGACTCTAAGGGTCTTAGAGAAATTATGAGGAATGCTAGTGGTGGTAAACAGGCTGATCAAAGTGAAGTCAGTGCAGCTGTTGGTCGGAGCACTCAATACTTGCTACCAATAATGATCTTTCTGTTCACTGTTAGTTTGGCTTCAGCTCTTAGCCTTTACTGGCTTACAAGTGGTGTAGTGGCCTTTATTCAGCAGAGTATTGCGCTACGAGAAGACGAGACAGAGATGGAGAAGCTTGCAGATAAGCCAACAAAAGATGCTAAGAAAGTTAAGGAAGCTGAAATAGTCGAGAAATCTACAGCGAAAAACACTAAACCAAAAGCCACACCAAAGAAGAAGAAAACTAAGAAAAGGAAGAAGCGATGAATGGCTCAATGGAAGAGGCTATAGTATTTGCCAAGAAATACCTTGAAGACCTACTTTCCTTTTTTGGTTTAAATACTGATGTTTATGCAACTAGTGACGATGACGTCATCCAACTAAGTGTTCCAAGCACTCACCTAAATGGTTTCCTGATAGGTCAGAGAGGTGAGAATATGCGTTCGCTCCAATACTTAACCTCAACTGCCTTAAAGAACAATGATTATGAGAGCACTAGAGTTAATGTAGACATTGCTGACTATAAAAAGCAGCGAGCAGATAGGCTAAAAGAGAGGGCCGAGGAATGGATGAAGCAAGTTAGAGACTCTAAAGAGCCTATGAACCTTGAGCCAATGAATGCTTCTGATCGTAGAGTAATCCACCAGCTATCTGCTGAGTACGGCATCTCTAGTGACTCTGAGGGTGAAGGTAGAGATCGTCACATTGTCCTAAAACCAAGTAAAGACTAATCGTTTAGAACCTTGTCATAAACTGCAAGGGTTTGCTTGGCCATTCGCTCCCAAGAATACTTAGCAGCTTGTTTGCGACCTTTTTTAATTAGCTTGTCTCTAAGTTCTTTGTCGTCTAAAACCCTAGCAATATTATCCGCCATATCATTCACGTCCGTTGGGTTAAAGTATTGTACGGCCTCACCGTATACTTCCGGTAAGCAAGTGGCATTACTAGAGGCAACAGGCGCTCCGTGAACCATGGCTTCCATTGCAGGAAGTCCAAAGCCTTCACTTAGTGAAGGAAATACATATGCTCCACAATTTTCATAAAGCCACCTTAACTGGCCCTCACTTACAAAATCTGTGAAGATTATATTCTTAATAACCTTAGATTTTGCCTGAGCCTCTATTAGATCGTAATTGGCATCCTTTTTTCCAACAAGAACTAAACGAAGATCTGGATGTTTAATTTGCAGGATCTCAAAAGCGTCAATTAGTCTATTCAGGTTTTTGTGCGGGAAGGGCCTACCGACATACATAATGAAGTTCTTACCGACCAACTTTTTGTAAGGGTCTGCTTTATCTTTTATCTTGTCACCAGATTCGTAAGTAACAGTAAATCTACTAGCTGGTTGTCCGGTGAATTTCATAACGCCCCTTTTAACGTATTCAGTAGGAGCTATAAGCGCCTTAGATTTATTTGCAGCAGATCTAATAACCCATTTATATGCGAGGTTTTTTATCTTAAACTGCAGCAAACTTTTGCTTGGATTTCTGAATTCAGTTTTTGTGCCAGTCAGGTCCTGCATAGTAGTTACTACTGGACCTTTGTAGAAAATTGGTTGTTGGACACTAGAGAAGTGAACTAGATCTGCATCAATTTCTTTAATTTGTTTCAGATACTCTAGTTGTTCCGCAAAGCTAAACTCTTTTACTTCAGTTTCATAGACATAAAATTTAGGTGCGATCTTTTTAAAGAAAGCTACACGGTTAGACCTAGTGATTATATTAAAATCATAATCTGGATTTGTCTTAGCAATGTATTCGATCAACTTGTCTACATAACGCCCGGTGGTTGTACCTGATTCTCTAGCATCAATCGCTATCAACATGAGATCTCCTTGTTAGTTTCCACCACTTTGCTCTTACTGATCTTAGCGCACTGGAGTTAGCTGGTAAATCATGAGTCATCATATTCCATATGTATTCATTACTTACCTTTTTGTTTTTTTGGATACGATGTCTTTGAACAAGCTTCTTTGGAGTTTTAATAACTCCAACCCATGTACCCTTTGTAGCTGCTAAGCCATTACCTCTTGATATAGCCCGAAAGAAAAACAACAGCTGAGCTATTCTAAGTCTGAACATAACACCGAATAAGTACCTACTTGGAACATTCTTTATTGCAAGCCATGGCACATTCTTTATTGTCTGGTAGGTCGTAAAACCACTGACCGTTTTACTGGTACCGCCAATTTCGTGGTAGACGATAGACGTAGGCACGTAGGCAATCTTCCAACCAGCTAACTGTGCCCTAAAGCTTATGTCGACATCTTCGTAGTAGGCAAAGAAGTCCTCATCAAATAAACCAATCTGTTCTAGCATCTTAATCCTATAAATACTCGCACCACCACTAGCCGCAAATATATCTGTTGAGTCGTCGTATTTATCGCTGGTTTGCTCACCACGTCCACGTGGGTAGGCCAGTCCCCAGTTGCTATACATATCCCCAGTGCTATCCATGTGTTTGCCGTCGCTCGTTAAAATCTTTGGTGCTGCTATACCTATCTTTGGTGATGAGTTCATTTTATCTACCAGATTTTTTAACCAGTCTTTATCTGCAGTCGCATCATTATTAAACAAAGCCACAAAGTCATCCGATCTTTCTATAGATGCTCTTATTCCGGAATTAACACCACCTGCAAAACCAAGATTCTTTTTATTAATAACTAATTGAATGTCTGGATACTTGTTTTGTAGAAACTCCAAAGAGCCGTCAGTAGAACCATTTTCAACAACAATAATGTTAGATTTTAGGCTTTGTTTTAATAGTGAATCTATACACGCTTGGAGTGAATCTTTACCGTTCCAATTTGGGATAACAACTGATGTATTCATCATCGACTTTACCTAACTATTAATCTATAATACCCCATAACCTATGTTTAAAAGATTGTTCTCTAAGCAGAACAGAGCTCTGCTGGCTGAATTAGTTAGAACCGACTTTAAATTAAGATATCAAGGATCCATATTGGGTTATGCTTGGTCTTTACTAAAGCCCCTACTGATATTCATAATCTTATACGTTGTATTCGTTAAGTTTCTAAAGCTTGGTGCTGGCGTTCCACACTACCCAATTTACTTATTTACGGGAATAGTAATCTGGAACTTTATAAACGAGGTTACATTGCAGAGTGCTACCTGCATAGTTGGTAGAGGGGACTTGGTTCGTAAGATACGTATTCCACGTTGGATGATAGTTTTTGCTACTAGCCTAGCGGCACTAATTAACTTCTCGCTAAACCTTGTTGTAGTAGCGGCTTTTATGATCATAAATCACGTTGCCGTAAAGGGTACATTACCGCTAGTAATCCCACTATTCTTTGAAATATATATATTTGCTCTTGGGATCTCTTTCTTCTTGTCGGCTCTATATGTGAAGTTCCGTGACGTTACATACATTTGGGAAGTAGTCTTGCAGGGAGGCTTTTATATAACCCCAATCCTTTATCCTCTGTCTAAAATAACCAACGTAACATTGCAAAAAATAATCCTCCTAAATCCAATTGCCCAAGCTATGCAAGATATACGATACAACGCAGTAACTCACGACACCATAACAACTCATCAAGTATTTGCTGGTGGCTACTATATATACATACCGTACATTATTGTCGTCGTAGTTCTAATTACCGGTACCCTCTACTTCAAGAAAGAAGCTAAGTACTTTGCGGAGAATATATAGACCATGGATGAAAAATCTGTAATTACCGTCGATCACTTAAATAAGAACTTTAAGTTGCCACTTGAAAGATCAAATTCAGTCAAAAGTGCACTTATAAATATATTTAGACACAAAAAAGGTTATGAAATACTCCACGCCTTAAAAGACGTAAACTTCGATGTTAAGGAAGGTGAATTCTTTGGCATAGTTGGGCGAAACGGTAGTGGCAAAAGTACTCTTCTTAAAATATTGGCGGGTATATATGCACCTACTGAAGGCGGACTAAATGTTGTAGGAAAGCTAGTGCCATTCATTGAACTTGGTGTTGGCTTTAATCCAGAACTGACTGGCCGTGAGAACGTTTATCTAAATGGCGCACTACTTGGCTTTAATCGTAAAGAGATGAAGTCTATGTACGATGACATAGTAGGCTTTGCTGAGCTTTCCAGGTTTATGGACCAGAAGCTAAAGAACTACTCCTCGGGTATGCAGGTACGGCTTGCATTCTCTATAGCCATTCGTGCTCGAGGCGACATTTTGTTACTAGACGAAGTGTTAGCAGTAGGTGATGCGGCATTTCAACAAAAGTGCTTTGATTACTTTGAAACACTAAAGAAACAAAAGAAAACAGTTGTCTTTGTATCACATGACATGCTGGCTGTTTCAAGATTTTGTACCCGTGCTATCTATGTTAAAAACGGTGAGATTATCCGCATAGGTGACCCAGAGGAAATTGCAGAGATATATAAACTAGAAAACATTGAAACTGCTGAACAGCGCCAAAAGAATAGTGGTACGACTGGACCAAAGCTATCCGACAACCATAAGTTAAGCGCCAAGATAATCGAAGAGACCAAAGATAACATTAAGATTAGATTTAAGCATAAGTCGGCAGATAAGGAAGCAATGTACGTAGGCTTTTCTGTTATCCGTGACGGTATAGCAGTTGCTGAAATTACTAATGAACCAAAAGACATTAAAGATGCTCTTTACGGCGATGGTGAGCTAACATACGATTTGGACATATCTAGTCTAAATGTCGGTGTATATCAAATAACTACCGTTCTCAGCGCAGTTGAGAACAGGAGGCTACTAGCTGTTAGCCGTACACCTCTCAAGTTTGCAATTAGTGGCAAGGATATAAATAGGGGTGGAGCTATAAGGCTGGCAAATAACTGGCACTAATATTTAGTTAGTTTGTAGGAATCAACTCGCTCGTGGTTCCATAGTTTATTAAAGCCTTTTTTATCTTTGTATTTTGTATAAGAATTGTTTTTATCGGCGTATAGATCCCAAGTTAGATGATAGGCTTTAGCTTTCTTGGTCCTAGCGTACTTCATTTTTAATATTCGGTAGCTATAATCGTGCAGAGCATTATCTATTAAGTGAACGTTATTCTTACCTGCCCACTGCATCAGTTTGTAAAACTCTTTGCCACGGTGCATTAGTAGGTGAGTGCCTGTTACTGCTTCGTAGTAATCGTCATACGTATTTATATCCTCAGGTATCCAACTTGCAGCCTCAGGGAATGCTTTTATGGGTAGGTTACTCATATCTAAACTAATACCACAGGCGAAAACATCCTTGTTATTATCCATAATCTTAAGCTCTTCATCTAACCAGTCTTTATCTTTACTGGTTACGTCTCCGTCAGTTTGTAATATGTACTTTCGTTTCTTAATTTCGTCTAGCTCAGTTTTGAATACTGTCTTAAATGCATTATTAGTTATATTTGAATCAAACAGATAATAGCGAGCAATTAAGCCATCCTTACCGAGCTTATTTATAAACTTACTTATCTCTGGTGTATGCTGGCTAGGATTTTCAATAACCACAATTTCTAAACGATCAGCATCTTTACAGATAAACTTTAGACACTTCTCTATTATCTCTACTTGATCAAAAACCAATACATAACAAAGAACCTTCTTTTTATTTCTAAGCAACATAGTTAAATTGTATGGTTTTTAAAGTATAATTAAAAGCTAGTCTACTTCGGGTGTAGGGAGAATCTATGTAGGGTCATATTTTCTAAGCAACGAAGTTATTTTTAGCTAAGGACTTAGTATCAGCTTTATGGAAAGAATTAATGTAACAAAGAGCTTCTTACCTCCACTGGACGAGTACTATGAGTATTTGAAAGAAATCTGGAGCAATACTCAACTTACTAATCACGGGAGTCTACTTAAACAATTCGAAAAAGAAGTCAGCAGTTACCTAAATGTTCAAAATCTCCATTTTCTATCTAGCGGTACGGTGGCCCTACAGCTAGCACTAAGGGCCCTAGATATCACTGAGGGTGAGATCATCACAACACCGTTTACTTATGTAGCCACAACCTCTGCAATACTGTGGGAACGTTGCAAGCCAGTGTACGTAGATATCGATCCTAAGAGTTTATGTATTAACCCAGATAAAATAGAAGCCGCTATTACTAAAAAAACTAAAGCAATAATGCCTGTACATGTTTTTGGACATGCCTATGGCTTAGATAAAATTGAGGCCATAGCTAAAAAACACAAATTGAAAGTTATTTATGATGCCGCTCATGCCTTTGACGTTAAGTATAAGAACAAGTCATTGCTAGACTATGGTGATATATCCATCTGTAGTTTCCATGCAACTAAGCTTTTTCATACTATCGAAGGTGGATGCATAGTATCAAAGTCGAAAGACACTCACGACAAAATAGAACTAATGAAACGATTTGGCCATGATGGAGACGATCACAAATCCCTGGGTATTAATGCCAAAGCATCAGAATTTCAGGCCGCTATGGGCTTATCTAATCTGAAATATGTTGGTGAGTCTATAGCTAAGCGAAAACATGTTTCAGAAGTGTACGACCATTATTTGAAAGGCAAATTCACTATTCCAGAAGTTGATAGTGATACGCAGTACAATTACTCATACTACCCCGTAATAGTAGAAAACGAGAAAACACTTAAACGCATCATGAAGAAACTTAATGCTAAGAACATACATCCACGTCGCTATTTCTATCCGTCATTAAATAAACTGCCTTATTTAGATGATCAGCAGGACTGTCCTGTATCTGAGGATATTGCTAGCAGAATAATGTGTTTACCACTTTATGACGACCTTAGCGATAAGTCAGTTAAAAAGATATGTGAGGCAATTTTGTCATGAAGTTTCTAGCACGGCCAAAAAACCAAACCCAGAGGTAGTTACCGATTTAATCAAAAATAAGAAAGTCATAAAACTTAATATTGGTTGTGGTACCGATTACAAAAGAGGTTGGATTAACGTAGACAACAACTCAGACAATAATATTAAAAAACTAGATCTTAACTGGGATCTTAGAAATCCTTTGCCATTTGCAGATAACAGTGTCGACTTTGTATTTAATGAGCATTTCTTTGAACATCTAACTATTGAAGAGTCTGAACCAATAATGGCAGATCTTATGCGCGTGCTTAAGCCAGGGGGCATCATGAGAGTAGCTATGCCCGATCTTAGGGAGGTGGTTAAAGCTTACCTAGATCCTAATTGGAACAAGAAGGCATTTATTAAGCAATTTGGTTTAGAATTTGTTCAAACTCCGGCCGAGATGCTAAACATGAACTTTTATTGGTGGGGTCATCGTTGGCTATACGACTGGGAAGAGTTGCAGAGGCGGCTAAAGGAACGTGGTTACAACAAGTATAAAAAGTGTAGCCTTAGGAATAGCAGTCATAAGGAACTAAAGAATCTAGAAACACGTGACGAGTCTAGGCTAATAGTGGAAGTAACTAAGTGAAGACCGTAGCAATAACACAGCCCGATCTTTTTGCGTACCTCCCGTATTACCAGGTCATAAATATGGTAGATGAGTTTATTGTTTACGACGACGTCCAGTTCATAACCCGTGGCTGGATTAACAGAAATAATCTCCTTATAAACGGTGAAGCTAAAAGATTCACTGTATCTTTAAGTGGTGCTAGTTCTAATAAAATGATTAATGAAATCGATGTATTAGATGACTTCACTAACTTAAGAAAAACACTGACCGTTAGTTATGCAAAAGCCCCTTATATAAATGAAACTCTAAGAGTATTTGATGCGGTATGTTCCTTTAAAGACAAAAACCTTGCAAAATTTATTGACCATAGTTTTGAATGCATTGGTGATTATATAGGAATAAGCACTCCACGTAGGTTTTCATCTGACATAGAAAAAGATAATAGCCTAAGGGCTCAAGACAAAATAATAGACATTGCTAAAAGAATAGATGCAACCAGATACATTAATAGTATTGGCGGCGTTGAGTTATATGACAATCAGAAGTTTATAGACAATGGTTTAGAACTTAAATTCCTAAAAACGAAGCCCGTTACTTATAAGCAGTTTAAAGATACTTTTGTTCCAAATCTCTCGATCATTGACGTTATGATGTTTAACGACGCAGCAACAATAAAAGAAATGTTGCAGCAGTATGAGTTGGTGTCATGAAAAGAATATTTGTTATAGGCGCTAACAGTGCACTAGCGAAGGAAACAATCAAGGTTTTATCAGGTAATTACGAGGTTATAACGGCTGGTAGAAAAGGTTGTGACGTTTATTGTGATATAGCTAAAGAAGTAAAGATACCAAAGAAGGTAGATGTAGTTATAAACTTTGCTGCTGCTTTTGGTGGTACCAGCGATGAGGAAATTACAGAAGCTATTAATACCAACGTAGGAGGACTTCTAAATGTCTGCATGGCTGCTAAAGCATCCAATGTAAAACACGTAATCAATATCTCTTCAGTGTCGGCGTTATTAGATGAAAACTCTCCATACTATTCTATTTATACGCTAACAAAAAGACAGGCTGATGAAGTCGCTACTCTTTACTGCACACTTAACGACATTAAACTTACAGTTTTAAGGCCAACACAAATATACGGAGAGAGTGACGAGTTTAGAAAACATCAAGCATTCTTCTACATGGTGTTGGATAAGGCTGAAAAAGGTGAGGACATCGCAGTCTATGGTAAGCATGATGCCTTGCGCAATTATATTCACTGTAGTGACATAGCCAACGTAATAGAGAGAGTAGTTAAAAAGGATGTAACAGGTACATATTTATGCTCATACCCCTCAAATGTAAGTTATTCATCTATCGCTAAGAATGCGCAGAAGATATTTGGAAAGGGTGGTAAATTCCAATTCCTAAAAGATAAGCCAGATATTCCTGACAATATTTTCAAATACGATAGCAAACTCTACGATAAGATAGGCTATCTACCAAAGATTTCACTAATCGACGGTCTGAAACGCATTAGGGATTACAAGGATTCTAATAGATGAAGACAGTTTTAGTGTCGGGGGCTTCTAGCGTAATAGGTTATGGCATCTTGCGTTCCCTTAGAGAATTAAAAGACTGCAAGCTTATTGGCACCACAATCTACAATGACTCAGTTGCCCAAGCTTTTTGCGATGTTTTTGAACTAGCACCAAAAACGGATGCAGATAATTATCTTAGCTGGCTAAATAAAACAATAAAAAAGCACAATGTAGACATTATTATTCCAGGCATTGAAGTTGATGCTCAAAAATGGAATGAGCATAGAGACGAACTTACAAAAACAGGTGTAAAAGTAGTTCTTAATAACTCAGACTTAATAAAGATATGTACTGATAAGTGGAGTTTCTACCAAAAGCTACATAACCAAGGTTCTAAGCTAGCAATAGACACTAGAAATACCGGTACCTATGAAAGCTTGAAACAAGAACTGGGGCTACCTTTTCTACTAAAACCACGAGCAGGCTCAGCTTCAAGGGGGATAGTAATAGTAAAAGATAATCAAACCTTTGACGATAACTCATCCAAGCTTGGTTCAGAATTAATAGCTCAACCAATTGTTGGTAGTGAAGATAAAGAGTATACAACCTCTGCATTTTTCGACAATGATAGTAAACTATGCTGCCATATAACTCTGAGGCGAAACCTTTCCAAAGAGGGATTTACCGAGAAGGCTGAAGTTGTAGATATGCCTGATATTAAGTCGGCAGTGGAAGAGCTCGCTAAGATTTTTAAGCCAGTTGGTCCTACAAACTTTCAATTCAGACAACATGAAGGTCAACTAAAACTGCTTGAGATCAATCCAAGGATTTCTTCGGCCACTTCGCTAAGAACTGGCTTTGGATATAATGAGAGCGTTATGAGTATTGAGTACTTTTTGGAAGGTAAGGCACCTAATCAACCCACTATTAAACAAGGGCGTGCTGTACGTTATATAGAGGACCACTTCTTTTATGATAGCCATAATATCTGATATACACGGCAATTACGTTGCCCTCGAGAAAGTTTTAAAAGAGATTGACTCTATGGACATAGATGAAATCTATTGCCTGGGTGACATTATTGGTTATTATCCTCAAGTTAACGAAGTTTGTGACGAACTGCGTAAACGTAAGGTAAAAGCTGTTATGGGTAATCACGATTGGTACATGGCGTCAGATAGCTTTTGTCCTAGATCTCAGACCGTTAATGACACACTAGCCTACCAAAGAAAGATTATTACCAAAGAAAACCTAGAATGGCTACAGAGCTTGCCAGTGTATCTGAAATACGAAGGACTATTTATGGTGCATGGTGGCTGGACCGATCCAATAGACGAATATTTAAAAGAACCAACTAAAGAGTACTTTACTAAGGTTGGTGGCAAATACTTCGCATCTGGTCACACTCATGTTGCTAAGATCTTAGACTTTAAAGATAAAGTTTACTGTAATCCAGGATCCGTTGGCCAACCACGTGATGGGGACAATAGGGCATCTTTTGCCACTTGGGATGGAGATAAATTCTCCATACATAGGGTCAAATACGATTTTAAAAAAATTGGTGGCTTAATGGAGGCGGCCGGTTTTAGCGGTTACTACTATCAACGTTTAGAGATAGGCGCTAAAGATAACGGGTGGTATGACAAACATGGCTGACAAAACTAAACCACTAGTTAGTATTATTTGTCTTACTTACAATCAAGAAGACTATCTAGAACAGACTTTAGATAGTTTCCTGATGCAAAAGACTAACTTTCCATTTGAAGTAATCATTCACGATGATGCATCAACAGATAACACTCGTAAAATTATCGAGAAATACGACAAAGCAAACCCAGGTATATTTAAACCTATTTATGAAAAAGTGAACCAGTACTCCAAGGGTGACACCTCATTTATTAATCGAATGTACGAGTCAGCTCTAGGTAAGTATGTTACTGACTGTGAAGGTGATGATTTCTGGACGGACCCACTAAAACTTCAACTACAAGTAGACTTCCTAGAGTCTCACCAGGATTATTCAATAGTTTTTCATCCTGTAAGAATCTTTTATGAAGGTAGCAATAGAAAAGACAGTATTTTCCCAAAAGATAAAGATCCGAAGGTGTTCACACTAGAGGAACTTCTTAAAAGAAACTATATACAGTCATGCTCAATGATGTATCGTAAGCCCAGTTACAGCGGACTAGAAAAGAATGTTATGCCAATGGATTGGTATACACACTTATATCATGCTCAGTTTGGAAAGATCGGATTTATTAACCGAGTAATGGCTGCCTATAGAAGGCATGGCAATGGTATATGGTGGACCGAGAATAGAGACAATTTTTGGAAAAAACACGGATTAGCTCAACTAGACATGTACCAGAGTGCATTAAATCTTTATGGTAAAAACCCTAAGCTACTTCAGGCAATACAAATCCCAATAAACCAGGCCATTGACGCTATATCTAATCTAAAATTTAAAGGTAGTGACGATGATTTATTGGAAAAAGTAATAAAACAGCATCCAGATATGGTTGAAGACTTCGTACTCTATAAACGAGCTATAGCTGAGAAAGCTTTAGTGGATCATAAAAATGATGTTAATAAACTAAACAGTGTCATAGACGAGCAACAACAGAGAATCCAAAAACTCGAGCAAACCCTAACAGAGATTACAGACAGTAAAGCCTGGAAGACAGTTCAGAAAGTCAGAAAACTGCAAATAGGTATAAGATGAACATACCAATCGAAGAAGAAAGTTAGTATCCTAGATAGAGGCAAGTTTATTTATGATAAAAAAAGTAATACGCAAATCAGCAAGCACCTTATTGCCACCAGGCACATCTCGTCGAGCTAAAGTAGCCAGTGTTGCTCGCAAGGTAGGTTTAATAGGTGGACCAGGAGACATTGCTTATGCAGAGTGGGTTGAGAGATATGAACCCTTTACCTGGGCCGAAACAAAAGAGCTAAAAGACAATCCTCTAATATCAATAATAGTACCGGCATTTAACACGCCTAATAAATACCTAATGCCTATGGTGTATTCAGTAGTCAACCAAACGTACCAGAATTGGGAGCTGGTTTTAGTTAACGCCTCAACTAAGGCTAAATACAAAAAAGCCATAAACCAATGCCCAGCAATAGATAACAGAATTAAAGTAGTAGATCTTGCAGACAATAGAGGTATTGCTGGTAACACAAATGCTGGCATAGATAATGCTGACGGAGAGTATATAGCGCTACTAGATCACGACGATATCTTGCAAACCCAAGCTCTGTTTGAGGTAGCTAGTGAGATCAATCGATCAGAAACTAAACCACAGATTATTTATAGTGACGAAGATAAAGTAACAGCCGATGGTGAGTATCGGTTTGACCCATTCTTTAAGCCAGATTGGTCACCACAGATATTAAGACACGTTAACTACATAAATCACTTCTGTGTGATTGAGAAGCAACTTATAAAGAAAATTAAAGGCTACCGAACTGGTTTCGACGGTGCTCAAGATTACGATCTATTCCTAAGGCTTGTTGACGAGAAGCCGCAAGTTGCTCACGTACCAAAGATACTTTACCACTGGCGAACTGCAAGTAACTCAACCGCTAACGACTTTTCAAAGAAAAAGAGTATTGTCGATCGTGGCATCAAAGCTATCGAGGATTCAATGGAGCGTAATGGACAATCGGGTAAGGTTAAACATATAGAAAAGCAACCAGGTTTTTACAATCCTTTTTACGATACTAAGAAAAGCGATCGTGTTTGTTTATTGGTACTTCCTTCAGACAATGTTAAACAATACGAATATCTGATCAACAGTATCGCAGCTAGTCTACCTAATAATATAAATATCGACTTAGCTATTATGGAGGGCCCTAAATATCTAGGACTTGGAAAGTTAGCCGGTAATATTAAGCTAATAAAATACAGCAGTTCCACTAAGAGTGGTGCGGTCAAGCAGGTACTTAACGATACCAAAGCAACAATATTTGGGGTAATAGGTTCAGCTGTAATACCTAGAACTAAGGATAAAAAATGGTTAGCAAAGATGTCAGGACTAATAAGCCAAGTAGATAGTATCGGCATAGCCTCTCCAATTGTACTAAGTCCAATATTAAGTAACCTTAAAGTAATAAAAAGAGCAGGCTTGGTTAACCATCAAGGAAAAACTGTATCTCTTTTCCAAGGACTTCCTCTGGGGCAGAATAGCCTAATAGGTAATACGATCTGGGGCAGGAATGTCGACAGTCTTGATAGCGGTGTTTGGTTTATGAGACGAGAGATTGTTGAATCCTATTTAACTGAAGAGAGATCCTATGTCGGTTTTAATTTAGCACCTAGTGTTTTTAAGTCGTTAATAGATAAGGGCCAGGAAGTGGTCATGTATCCTTTTGCTAAGATGGAATATCGTGGAGAACTCCACGTACCCAAAAATAGCCAAGGGTCACTAAATCAAAATATAAGTATTGGTGCCCAGGAACTTACCATCCCCCAAGGATTTAATGTACCTCCGGAGGCATCATAGTGAAACCAAAAGTAGCTTTTATTGTAGTTTGTTGGAATAACTCTGACTTACTTAAAACTTGTCTTAATACTATTAAGGAACAAGATTATCCTGAGATCGAGACCATACTGGTAGATAACGATTCTAAAGACGATTCTGTTGAAGTGGCCAGAAAGTTAATGCCAGACATAAGAATAATCCAAAACGAATCAAATAGAGGCTTTGCTGAAGGTAATAACATTGGTATAAAAGAGGCTCTAGAAGATAAGTCTGTAAAATATGTTGCTCTACTTAATACTGATGCAACACTAGATAAATCTTGGACATCAAGTATAGTTAACTTCTGCAAAGATAAACCGCAAGCTGCATGTTTACAGGGTACAACTCTAGATTATTACGACCATGATGTAATAGACTCTACTCATATTTACCTAGCTAGGAGTGGTCAAGCTACACAAGGAAACTGGCGTGAATATTATCAGGGTGCAGAATACGGACCTCGTAAGGTATTTGGCGTAAATGCCGCTGCTTGCGTAATAACCAGAGACTTTATAGAAGCTCAGCCATTTAAAGACTTATTTGATCAAACAATGTTTATGTATCTTGAGGACGTCGATCTATCTACTAGAGCTACTATTATGGGCTGGGATAATTATCTGGTCCCAGGCGCCAGAGCATACCACATGGGCTCAGTCAGTTCCTCTAAAAAGGATCCTAGCTACTCCTTATATATGACATTTAGAAACAATTCAGGAGTTATTCTAAAGAATATGCCTATTGGCATCATGTTTAAGTTGATGCCGAGAATAGCCAAGTCTGATTACCAAACTTTTCAACACCTCAGGAAGCAAGGGAAGAGCAAGGCTGCTAGAAGTATAGTTAAGGCTCGCTTTGCAGCAACACTCTATGTACCGATATTCTTATTTAAACGTTTGAAACTTTCTAGACACAAAAATATCGATACAGATTATCTCTGGACCATTATGAAGAAGGGTTATTAGTCTAACCTAGATAGCTGCTACTTATTGGCTTGGGTTGAATGCGCCTATGGTGGTCACAGTATCGTAGTAACCGATACCTTGAGTTAGCGAAGGATTAAACAAATGTACTTCTACATTACCGCTTCCAGTACCGTTATATAGAACCAAAGCTAACTGATCAACACCAGATTTACCTAGGAAGTTTCCTGCGATAAATGTACCGTTACTAGGACTGAAGTTGGGTAGATCGGTAACAGCATCGTAGTAGCCCACACCTTGAGTTAGCGAAGGATTAAACAAATGTACTTCCGCATGCCCAGAACTGCCGTTATATAGTATGTACGCTAGTTGGTCTCTACCATTACCTAAGAAGTCACCAGATACAAACATACCTTGGCCAGCAGTTACAGGAAGCAGGTTAGTAACAACATCGTAGTAACCAACTCCTTGATTCAGACCAGGATTAAAGATGTGAATCTCTACATGCCCAGAGCTACCATCGTACAGAACATATGCTAGCTGATCTTTGCCTTGTCCAAGGAAGTCACCAGTTACAAAAGTCCCCTGAGATGAAGTTACTGAACCAAGGTTTGTATTGGTGTCGTAGTAACCAGGCATCTCCGTTAAGTCAGGACTAAATTCATGAACGTTAACATTGCTGGTGCCACTGCCGTAGTTAACATATAGAAGAGTATCGGGAGAGCCAGGTGCATATTGGTATGGTAGGATCTGACCTTGACTTGAGTTAGTAGACTTCATACCGGTTGCTATATGGTTGTACCAACTAGCTCCAGCTGGCACTGTTAGGCCATGTATTTCAACACAATCTGAACTTGTGTTATTTTGCAGAAGCAACGAGTAGTCATCCAGACTGTTTCCGCTACCCTGGAAGTTAAACGGTATGATACTGGCACTTGTAGGTTCGCTAGCAACATTACTGTCGTTGTAGCAAGGGCTAGCATCTGTGCCCCACCAATCTTCATAGTAAACTACGAAGTTATAGCTTCCTGAGTAACCCGTAGTACTATATGGACCTACATATGGTGTGTAGCAGTATAGGGCAGCTGTTGATGCATTCGCTAAGGTTTCAGTTTCAGCTGTTCCACCAGGATCAGCGAAGGTTACGGTTCTACCTGGATATAGCCCAGTTGAGTATAAGCTAGAGGCAGAGCCACATGGATAGGATGAAGGCGAGTAACCCCAATAACTTTGACCATTCTCAAGCTGTATATCACGTCTAAAAGCCCAGGCTCCATTGTCTACCTGATTAAAGAAGCCTGTGTCTGCATGACACGAGTCATATCCCATTGCGCAGTTAATCTGGCTAGAAGTTGGATTCGGAGCAGTTATTAAAGATTGTTCCTTTTGCATAGTGGCCATTAAGGCTTGGGGGTTAATGCCGTATGCCTGGCCAGCGTCATAGATAATTTGGGCTGCAGATACTGTAGACCCACAGCTCGCATAGTAAGAGTTTGCATATGGGTCTGGTAGGGTTGGAGTTGAAGGATTACAGTTTTCTACATCAGTCAGTGTCTTTAGTCCACTATTTTCAGATATTAGAAAGTCTTGAATTGCGCTAACACTCATTGATGCATTATTAGTAAAATCGTTATCGCTAATAAGATAAGCAGGGGTTATAAGATGGCGATGCAGCTGAAGCCGTAGAACCACCAAACAACATTAGAATAGCCAGCATACTTGGAAAAATAAGTAGCGAGGCTTTAAACGTAAGTAGTGTTCTTTTTAACATAGGCTAATAGCTAACTGAGATCTCAATCTCGTTTTGTTCAGCTCCTCCCGGCGTACTTGTACTATATACGTCTAATCTACCACTGGAAGAATGGGAGCTAAAGTTAATGTTTCCAGAAAAGTTTCCGTTAACAACGTTTAGCGTGCCTTCAGATATGACACCTACAGAATTATCTATAAGAGTGTAGTTAATTTGGCTAACGGTAGCTGAACCGCTTAATGTGAAGCCACTTTGAACACTAGCGTTAGCGATAGGTTGTTTAACTGTAATGACACCAGATGTAGAACTTACCCACTGGCTAGAATTAGTGCTAGCGCTTGCGTTACCATTTGTGTCTGTTACTCCCTCAATACTACGTTGAGTGTTATCGGCATTTGCAGTTTTACTATCACTTTGCCCTGATGAGGAATTGTTTGATGCAGCTGGACTAGGATTGCCGGCTGTAACTATTGTCTGTGAGGCTGGTTTAGAGCTAGATAGAATGTGAATTGTATTTGTAAGCTCAAGGACTATAACGACAACTAAAGCTATACCAACTACTACACCTAACGACATTAAAACTTTAGGTTTTGAAGTACTGCGGTTGTTTCGTTTACTAGATTTAGCCATGTTTTTATTTTAATCCTAACTACAGTAATTATACAGGTTACGCTAATCTGTTACAACCTTATAAGAGATGAGATATATTGTAGTTTTTGTCACTATCTAACCTTCCATTTTATCTGTTAATAGCGTAAAGTCATTTCCTAGATATGATAAAAAGCTGGGAAAAATCTAAATTTCTCGCACCCATACTTATAGCAGTTATAGTTTTGCTGGCTAACATCCTGTATATTTCTGGTTATTCCAACCCAAATCCATTAAATACCAGATCAGGGTTATCTAATTCGTTGCAGAACAATGTCTTTTCTGGACAAAACAATATTGATCCTAATGACGGCTTTCTAACCCAAGCTCTAGGAAAAGAGTCTGCTGAGGACATAATTCATGGCAAGCTACCTTGGTGGGACTATGATCAGCAGGTAGGTTCACCACTGGCAGGTGCTATGCAATCAGCTTCATTCTTCCCGCCAGTACTAATACTGTACTTTTCTACCGGGATGACTTACTTCCATATCTTCTTAGAGATGGTAGCCGGTATAGCAACCTACTACCTATTACTAAGGTTAGGACTCAGAAAGCTTACATCCTCAGTTGGCGGTGTAGTTTTTGCTCTTAGCTCTGTATTTGTATGGTTTTGGACGCCCAATACAAATCCAATAGCACTTTTACCATTACTAATCCTAGGCATCGAGATTGCTTATGCCAGAGCTAAATCGGGTAAGAAACACGGCTGGTTAATATTGGCAGTCGCCCTCGCATTATCCATTTATGCCGGCTTCCCTGAAGTTACCGGACTAGACACCCTACTGGCAGTCTGTTGGGCAGTTGTTAGACTTTTCCAAGCTAATCCAAAATTTAGGGCAAGGTTCTTTAAAAAGATGCTGCTTGGTGCGGCGACAGGTCTTTTACTAGCCAGCCCAATAATTGTGGCTTTCCTGGATTACTTTCGCTATGCCAATGTCGGTGACCACGCTACAGCCATTACAGCCAGCGTAAATACAATCGGTATACCAGCCTTCTTTATGCCGTATATTTATGGACCCATATTTGGACTTAATAACTTTGATGCTAGCGGTAATCTAAGTTACTTCTGGTCTAATGTCGGTGGCTATATAACGGGTCTAAGTTTTATTCTTAGCTGCTGTCGGACTAATTGGAATTAGAAAGAAATCTGAGTATAGAGCAGTAAAAATATTGTTAGCCGTTTGGGTCGTTATTATGTTCCTTAGAATATATGGACTACTAGGCTTCAATACGCTAATGGCTCATATACCTTTTATAGATAACACTGCTATATATAGGTATATTCAGCCATCAGTTGTTTTCGCTGTAGTTATCTTAATGTGTTCGGTCTGGAATATATTCTAACTTCACTTAATAACTTTAAGAAGTTAAAGAAAGTCTACTGGATTGCGGCTGCAAGCATAGTTGTCCTTATAGGACTTCTGCCAATTGCATTTAAGGAACACCACCGACTAATAGGAGCCCATCATGAAAGACTTTGGTTTGCAGTTTCTGTAGTCTGGTGTCTTGCAACCATCATCGCCGTGGTCGCCGTAATATTCCTGGCAAGTAATAAAAAGATTACTAAACGAATTGCAGGCTACGCAATAGCAGCAATAATAATAGTGGACAGTGCCGCTCTATTTATAGTCCCGCAGTTCTCAGCACCACGCTCAGCAACCATCAACACGGCACCGGTAACCTACCTACAAAAGCATATAGGAGAGTATAGATTCTACTCTATGGGTCCAATCATGCCTAACTATGGCTCCTACTTTAACATTGCAGCCATCAATGTTAACAGTGTTCCCGTAGCTAAAGCCTGGACAAGCTATGCCGAGACTAAACTAAACTCAAATATGAACCCACTAGTCTTTACGGGTCAGGCAGGTAATTCGCTTAGTCTTACTGGTCCTACACCTGCACAAGAACTAATAAAGAATCTGGGTAACTATGAGTACATAGGCGTAAAGTATGTTGCTATTAACGCTGGCAGCTTAACTAGTACACAAGCTGCTCAGGCTAATCTTAAGAAAGTGTTTAACGACAGCACAGCCACTATTTATGAGCTTCCTAATCCAAGTCCTTATTACCAAGTTATAAATGGTAACTGTACCATTAACTCAACATCTAAAACTCAACTCACAGCCTATTGTTCTAAACCCAGCACTATTCTAAGAAGAGAATTATATATGCCCGGTTGGACAGCTAACATTAACGGCGCTAACCAAGTAGTAAAGCAAAGTGGTCCGTTATTTCAGAGTATTAGCCTACCTAAAGGATCAAGTAATGTAACCGTTAACTTCACACCGCCACATATGTTAACTACGTTTATTTTATTCTTCCTGACCATTATTGGTGTATTAATTTGCTACATACCCTTTATTAACAAACCGATATCCAAATACATAAAACTAAAAACATAACAGTTATAGTAGCGCAACTATATGTTATATTTAAGGTTAATGAAGGTATTTAATAGTGACTTTAAAAAAGATTAACAAACTTTCGGTAATCATCCCTGTATATAACGAAGAAGAAACACTCAAATTAATAGTTGAAGAGGTTCTGGAAGTTAATATAAGCCCTACTAAAATGGAGCTGATTATTGTAGACGATAAATCTACAGACAAAAGCCTAAAAATTGCTAATGATTTAACCAAAGAGCATTCATCTGTAAAAGTCTTTACTCAACCTAAGAACATGGGTAAGGGCGCTGCTCTCAAGCGTGGCATACTAAAATCAACTGGCGATATAGTAATAGTCCAGGATGCTGATCGTGAATATGACCCCAGAGACTTCAATAGGATGCTGGAGTTATTTAGAGAAGACCGAGCCGACATTGTTTTTGGTTCACGTTTTTCTGGTGGTCAACCGAGGCGGGTTGTTTACCTGGCTAACTCTATTGCTAATAAATTTATGACCCGTATGTCGGCACTTTTGAATGGACTTTATGTGAGCGACATTCACACTTGCTATATTATGTTTAATGGCGATTGGATAAGATCAAAAGCTAGTTCACTTAAGTCTAAGAAGTTTGGTTTTAACCCAGAAATAGTAGCTAAAATATCCAAGGATAAAAGCAATCTAAGAATTTGCGAGACGAACATTTCTTATTACGCTCGTACTAAAAAAGAAGGTAAGAAGATTGGCTTTAGTGACGGCCTAAAGGCTTTGGCTGAAATTGTTTACTACAATGTAGTTCGCTAAGTAGTAATAGCTAGGCCATACCTATTATAGAGAATAGAAGCAAAAGGCAATTAGTATCATTAAGATAATCTTCGCATTGGTTCGGCCATCTTTAGATATACGGAACTTTGGGAAGGCCATGGCTACTGTAGCAATGCTTAGTATAGTTATTGGCAAGAAATAGCGACCTTGTACGCCCTCGACGAAGCCTAGCTTCGGTAGAGTATAGGCAATATAAAGTGTAGTAAAGGTTATAAGGATTATTCCTAGATTAATAATAGCCAAAGCTAGTGGAACGTAACGACTAACTTTCTGTTGGCCAGCAAGAACAATACTTAAACCAAGCGCTAAGAAGCCAGATACTAAAGCAATACCTGGTATCGGCATGTAGGTAAAGCCAAGCCAACCAAAGAACGTGTCAATATAGAAGTTAGTCTCATATATAAGCGAATCAATTAAGGCATGGATATAACCAAGTGGATGATGAAGTATAAACTTCTCCTGCACTTTAGCAAAGCCGTATTGCCACGGTAGACCTCGGACCAAACCATTTGAAGCTGCAATATCTGTAGATAAGGCAGACCATATTCCAAAGCCAATCAGCGATATAACTAAAGCTGAACCTGTGAACAGCCAGTAGTTTTTTTTTGCTGGACCATTTATCTCTAGGTATAAGCAGTATTAAGAATACAAATGGGAAATAAACAGACTTTGCTTGTGGTATAGCAAGCACACTTAAAAATAATAGTATTTTATCCAGCGTATTAAACTCTGAGTTTTTATTTAGTGCCTTTATTAGTAGAGCTGAGAACAGTATGGTTAAGCTAGTTAGGAACGAGTCAGCAGTTATTAGAGTCGTCTGGAAAACTACCAGTGGCAGTAGGGAGACAGTCAGCACAGCCCATTTTAGTTGGTTCTTTCGAAGTGTATACAGAGAGTATCCTACGCAAAGTATAAAAGTTATAAAGCCAAGCAAGCCTGCCAGCTGAAGAGTATGCCCTAGGCTAAGGTTTACCAGCCTACCAAATAAAAGTCCTAATGCGCTCGGTGCATAAGCGATCGGTGCATAAGCAGCCGTATTAACAAAAGATATAGAAACCTTTTCTTTAGATATCTTTTGACTAGTAATAGCTGTAATTTGTTGTTTGTCTTGAGGGGTTAATATTTTGGCGTTGCTTTCTACACCTGGAGCACCATTTTTAGCTACTATATTAAGCTCCAGATTTTTTAAGGCAACGAGATTAAGTGGTACAGCCCCACCGTAGCCAACTCCTGGTTGGTGGTTTATAAAGGTAGGCTTAATTCTGCCATCGGAAACTTGATAGGCTCTAGCTACCTGTGCACCGCCGTCAGCCGCAAACATCGCTGGCACATTAAATACCAAGTACAAGCCAATTGGCACAGTTAGGACAAGGAACATAACTAACGGTATTAAGCCATTCCAATTCTTTAATTTTTTGTATTTATTTAAACGTTTACTGACAGAGGATTTTGACATTGTGTCTCCCTAGATAAGCACCATTATAGAAGACATAAGTCTAACGGTCACGCTTACTTTTTATTTCCATCTTTAATCTGGGGACAAGAACTAGATTTTTAACTATCGTTGACCTTGGCAGCTTAGATTTACCATGCTGTCTGTCATTAAAGACTATAGGTATTTGATAAACGTTCTTAGCATTTTTAAGAGTTCGATACTTAAGCTCAATAAGGAATCCATAACCAGTACTCTTTATATCGTTAATAGCTGAAGCTTTAAGTAGACTGGATGAGTACATGTTGAAGCCACCGGTATAGTCAGAAACTCTTGTACCTAGAATACCTCGAGCATAAATGTTACCCATCCGACTTTGTAGTTTACGAGAAAAAGACCAGTCCGGTGTTTGACCACCAGGCATGTATCTTGACCCAACAATAAGATCATTCTTTTTAGCGGCCTTAACAAAGGCTGGTATATAGGCAGGGTTGTGTGAAAGGTCAGCATCCATCTGCAGTATGTAGTCAACATTCTTTTGAAGTAGTTTATTAAAGCCAGCTATGTAGGCTTTGCCTAAGCCGTCTTTTACTTTCCTAGAAAGTAGTTCAATCTTGAAGTTCTTAGTGCTCATTTGTTTAGCCAGTCGTCTTACAATATCGGCTGTTCCATCTGGAGAACTATCATCGATTATTAATACCAAAGTACTAACATCTTTGTTTTTTGACAGGTGTTTATGTAACCCTTCAATTAAGCTGGTTATGTTTCCTGCCTCGTTATATGTTGGTATGGCTATTCCTAGTTCTATCATGTACAGTACTTGATGAATTATTATGTTTAAAAAGGCTTGGGAATACAAGAAGTTTAGGTTTCTTTGTGTTGGAACTTTTAACACACTACTAGACTTTACCATACTAGATTTACTAGTTTTTGGTGTCGGACTTCCTAAATGGGCAGCTAACATCATATCTGTAAGCGTAGCTGCATCTATGTCTTATTTTCTTAATCACCACCTGGTCTTTAGACATACTCAACGCCCAGACTTAAAAGGATATCTTAGTTTTTTATAATAACGGTAATTGGTGTAGCCGCTATTCAGACAGTCATAATATATGCTACACAGCCTATATATATTGACCTGGCTAAGCATGTCAGTGCAATTAATAAACTAGGACATAGAAATCAAATTACTCTTAATCTAGCAAAGCTAACTGCCATTCCATTCGGTATGGTATGGAACTATGCTATGTACTCAATGTTTGTATTTAAGAAACACACTAGAGATATTCCTAAAGATCCAATTATTTAAGGATCTCAAGCAGGTACTTACCATAGCCAGACTTCTTCAGTGGTTCGGCTAGCTCGGCTAGCTGTTCGTTATTAATAAAACCTTTACGCCAGGCAGCTTCTCAATACAACCTATTTTAAGACCTTGTCTTTCTTCAATGACCTGCACGAACTGTGATGCTTGGTTCATGCTGGCAAAGGTACCAGTATCAAGCCAGGCTGTTCCTCTATCAAGAAGTTGGACCTTAAGCTTACCGTCCCTTAAATAAGCATTCATAATTTCTGTTATCTCTAGCTCTCCACGTTCACTTGGTTGAACTGATTTAGCAATTTCAACCACCTTACTATCAAAGAAATATAGACCAGGTATAGCATAGTTAGATTTAGGTTCAGCTGGTTTTTCCTCTATAGACATGACGTTGTTATTGTCATCGAATTCAACAATACCGTATCGTTCAGGGTCGGCAACTTGTTGTCCAAAAATCACGCCACCCTCAAGGTTGGCTGCAGATTCACTAACTTTGTCTTCAAACTCACTACCGTAGAAAACGTTATCTCCAAGTATCATGGCAACACTATCAGAACCTATAAAGTCCTCACCAACAATAAAGGCATCGGCTAGCCCTGTAGGCGTCTCCTGAACCTTATAACTGAACTTACAGCCTATTTGTGCACCATTACCTAGTAGCTGCTCAAAACGTGGCAGGTCGTGTGGGGTAGAGATAATGAGGATTTCGTTTATACCTGCACCAATAAGTGTAGTCAGTGGGTAGTAAACCATTGGTTTATCGTAGATCGGCATAAGTTGTTTACTTATTGCCATGGTAATTGGGTATAGACGTGTTCCAGAGCCACCTGCTAGTATTATGCCTTTCACTGTGTATTCATCTCCTTTGTTACGTATTCTTTTAGATCATCTTTCCAATCATGAGGAGTAAAGTCTGTAGCTTTTAGCTTACTTAAGTCAAAGACACTATTATGCGGTCTAGGCGCAGCTTCTGGCTTATCTTTATAGTATTCCTCATTGGTTATGTCAGTAACTGTATTAGTTAGGTTAGCACATTCAAACGTTGCTCTTGTTAGGTTAGCCCAGCTAACTGGCTCACCTTCATTTGAGCAGTTGTATAAGCCGTAAGCAGTGCTACTTGTTAGTAAGTGATCGATAGCTCGAACAAGCTCTCCTGTGAAAGTTGGACGGCCCGTGTCATCAGCTATGACCGTAGGGTCAATACCTTTTTTGCCTAGATCTAGCATTGTTCTAACAAAGTTCTTACCATCACCAATTACCCAGCTAGTTCTAACTATGTAATATTTTGGTAGGGTAGTAACGACTATATCGGCAGCAGCTTTAGTCTGAGCATAAACACCAAGTGGGGATAATGGTTCATCCTCGGTGTGAGGTGCCCTACTACCATCAAAGACATACTCGCTAGATATATGGACTAAGGTTATGTCATGTTCTTTTGCTACTCTAGCTAAGTTTGCTACGCCTACTGCATTAACTGACCAGGCCTGAACTCTGCCTTCATTTGACTGGGCACCATCAACATTTGTATAGGCTGCAGCGTTAATAATGTACTTTATATTTGACCAATCAAAGTTTGAAACAGCCACGCTATCTGTAATATCTAGCTGATTAGAATCTACCGCTTTAGCCTTAGGGTATTGTTTACTAAGAGCACTACCTAGCTGTCCGTTTGAGCCTGTAATAAGTACAGAAGACTGGTCCATTAAAACTCCATTGGATTAATGTCTTTTAGAAACGGATTCTGCATATCTTTCTCAGATACAATTGACTCGCCTTTAGGTATTGGCCATTCGATATGTAGTTCGGGATCAAACAGATTAACAGCCTGATACTTACCGTCTGCAGTCCAGAAGTCATTAACGAGATATGAGTAAACTACGTCATCCGATAGTGTCTGATAGCCGTTAGCTACACCTCTTGGTATAAATATAGCTTTGCCTGGAGTTATGTTCATAAATAGTGTTTGGCCAAATGTAGGACCAGCTCTAAGATCTACCCAAGCACCAAAGACCTCACCGTTAGTAACAGAAATATACTTCTCCCATGGCTCTGCATGTAGGCCACGGGTAGCACCACACTGCTTATTAAAAGACATATTGTTTTGTACTACCTCAATGTGGGGAAGTCCTAATGCTTCTAACTTTGCCTGTTGGTAGTTCTCTTTAAAAAACCCACGACTATCTTCATTTACCACTAAATCAATTTCAAACACACCCGGTATGTTAGTTTCTCTAACCGCTAGTTCATCTGACATTATCTACCAATCTCCTGGTACTTAGCCTCAGTTGCAACTTTTTGTGGCTTCCACCAATTCTCGTTATTTCTATACCAGTCTATAGTAGCGCTTAAGCCATCTTTAAAGTTTGTATACTTCGGCTGCCACCCAAGCTCGTTTATAAGCCTAGAGGCATCGATAGCATAGCGACGATCATGTCCTGGTCGATCATTAACATGCTCATAGTCACTAGGATCTTTACCCATAATCTCAAGAATCATTTCTATAACTGACTTATTGTTCTTCTCACCATTCGAACCAATTAAGTAAGTTTCACCAATCTTGCCGTTTTCTATAATAGCCAGTACGCCAGAGCTATGGTCCTCGGTATGTATCCAATCTCTAACGTTAAGGCCATCACCATATAGCTTTGGTTTCCGTCCTTCAAGAACTTCAGTAATCTGTCTAGGTATAAACTTCTCGATGTGTTGGTATGGCCCGTAGTTATTTGAACAATTACTAATTGTTGCCTTAACCCTAAAGCTTCTAACCCAGGCCCTAACTAACATATCCGATCCTGCCTTAGTAGACGAGTAGGGTGAGGACGGATTGTATTGAGAGTCTGGCGTAAACTTACTAGGATCATCTAGCTCTAGATCACCATAAACCTCGTCAGTAGATACATGGTGCAATCTCTTGTCATGTTTTCGAACGGCTTGCAGAATTCTATAGGTGCCTATTAGGTTGGTGTTAATAAAGGGCCAAGGATCCTCAAGCGAGTTATCGTTATGTGATTCAGCAGCAAAGTGAACTACGACATCACAGTTTGCTACAGCTGCCTCTATGGCTTGCTCGTCACAAATATCTGCCTTAGTAAACTTAACCCTGGATTCATCTAAGCCTGCAATGTTTTCTTTATTGCCAGCATAGGTTAGTAGGTCATAAACTTCTACTTCCCAGTCCGGCCGATTGTTATAGATGTATCTTACAAAGTTGGAACCAATAAAACCTGCGCCGCCTGTTACAAGTAGTTTCATATTCTACAAGTATATCAGTTAGGAAGTTATAATCTTAGTTACTCGTGAGACTAATTTATCTAGCTCATCTTTAGTTTTAGCCTCGACATTTAAACGCAGTAGAGGCTCGGTATTACTCGGCCGAACGTTAAACCAACCGTTATTAAAGTTAACAGTTAGTCCATCGAGTTTATCTTGCCTAGCATCCTTGAATTCCAAAGCAATTCTATCTATAACCTTTTGTTTATCCTTAACTTCAAAGTTAGCCTCAGGAACTTGTTTATAAGCATTTCTGTATGGTGCAACAAGCTCAGACAACTTCTTTTTGGACTTACACAGTATGTATAAAGCAATAACGGCAGCTATTAGGCCACTATCCGCATTGTAGTTATCTTTAAAGTAATAATGGCCACTATGCTCGCCAGCAAAGACCGCATTATATTTACGCATGTCTGACTTAATAAATGAGTGACCAACTCTTGTTCTAATAGCTTTACCGCCGTGAGACTCAATGGTTTCAATCGCAGCCCGACCACACATGGCATTACATAGAATTGTTGAGCCAGGGTACTTCTTTAGGAAGTACTCAGCCAGTAGTGCTGTCATAACAGTGCCGCTTAGCGGTTCACCTTTCTCATCAATTAAGACAGCTCTATCGCCGTCACCATCAAAAGCAATTCCAACATCAGCCTGTATGTCCTTTATAGCCTTCTGAGCATCTACTAGATTCTCAGGCACAAGTGGATTAGCAATGTGATTAGGGAAGGAGCCATCTAGTTTGAAATATAGCTCACTAACATTGAAAGGCACATATGGTTCAAGTTCCGGGAAGATCTTACCAGCCATACCGTTACCGGCATCAACTACAACCTTTATGTCAGTTAAGCCACCAAGGTCTACAAAAGACACCACATGGTTTATCCAGTCCTCAACTACGTCCTTTTGTGTGACACTGCCTGGCTTATCGGCTGGTTTGAAGTCGTTTTTTATTGCTAGGTCTCGTACTTCAAATAAACCAGAATCTTCACCAACTGGTCTAGCTTCCTCACGACAGAATTTAATGCCGTTATATTCACCTGGATTATGGCTAGCAGTTATCATAACGCCACCACCAAGTTTGTTATCTCCAGTAGCGAAGTAAACCATGTCGCTAGTTACTTCACCAATATCCATCACATCTCGACCTTGTTCATTTAGGCCCTTTATTAGAGCTTCAGCTAGTGCCTTTGAGTCTGGTCTCATGTCGTAACCAACGGCTACGGCTAGATCGTTATCTAGCCACTGACTAAAGGCCTTACCAATTACATTAGAAACTTCAGGAGTAAGTTCGCTACCGACCTTACCTCTAACGTCGTAAGCCTTGAAGATACTGGATATATTAGGCATTCTTAGCCTCTTTAGTTACTTTTTTAATATAGTCCTTAATTTCTTGTTTGAACCTTTGTGCTGAAAACTGCTCTGTATCTCTAGATATACGTTGGTAATCGAAGTTCTTAGATAAAGCTGACTCAACGGCACTTGTTAGGCTTGCAACAGTTTGTCTATCAAAGAAGGCACCGTTTTTGCCTGGTTTAATGTAGTCCAGGGCCCCACCTTTTTTATAGGCAATAACTGGCGTACCAGCGGCTAGTGCTTCAACAGCTACAATGCCAAAGTCATCTATATTAGGAAGTATGAAGGCTAGAGATGATTGAACGTGTTCTACTATTGCATGGTCATTGGTATTAGTTAGGAAGGTAACAGTTCGACTAGCCAGCTTCTCAAGTCTTTTATGATCCGGCCCGTTACCAATAACAATCAGTGGGACCTTAAGTCTATTACTGGCCTCAATTGCTAGATCGATTCTTTTGTATGGCGTTTGTCTTCCTGCGATAATAATACCGTGTCTGGAAGGTGGGTTAGCTCTTAGTTTAAAGCGATCGACATCCACTGGTGGATGAATAACGGTAGATTCCCGTTTGTAGTATTTACGAATGTTTTCTTGGGTATATCTAGAGTTGGTAATTATGTAGTCTGGTTGAGCGGCAGCATGCTTATCCCATCTTTTAAGTGGTGCAGAAAACAGTTTTAAGCCTATCTTAGCTAGCCAGTTTAAGCCTAGAGGGAAGCCAGGTCTCTTTAGATATTCATCCTGCCTTATCCAATAGTATTGAGTTGGTGAGTGGCAGTAACATATGTGGACAGTTTTTGGTCCAGTCTTAATACCCTTAGCCTCAGCACCACTACTGGATATAACGAGATCATACTCACTTAAGTCTAGTCGGCTAAAAGTGTAGGCCCTTAGTAGTGGCAGAAACTTTTTAAGACTAGTAGGTAGCTTCTGTAGCCAGGTTGTTCGCACATCAGCATCAGCAAACCAGTCTATATTCTCAGGATTATACTGCGAGGTATATATTGGGGCATCAGGATATAGTTCATGGAAGTTTAGTACAACTCGCTCAGCACCACCAATGCTTTCAAGCCAGTCGCAGACTATTGCTACTTTCATGCGGCACCTTTATGAAAGAGAACCACCCATACAGTTTTAATTAATATGACAATGTCTCCCCAGAAGCTCCAGTTCTGAACATAATAAAGGTCTATACGTCTTCGCTCATTAAAGCTAATATCACGTCGTCCAGATATTTGAGCTAGTCCAGTTAGGCCAGATTTTACTGCTAGAATTAGATTCTTTTTTGAGTATTGCTCTAGCTCAAATGGATCTAGAGCTCTGGGACCAACTAAACTAATATCTCCCTTAAAGACGTTATATAACTGAGGTAGTTCATCTAAACTGGTTCTTCTTAGGAATAGGCCCCAACGACTAATCCTAGGGTCGTGCACTATTTGATCACCGTGTTCACGGTACTCTTTTATCAGTTCTGGATGACCCATCTTAGTAAAGGCCTGTTCTGGTGTCATGCCGTTGTAAGTTTTTTTAAACGTTCTAATTTATATATAGTCACTTTGTGACCGTAACGGGATAGTCTTTTTACTCTAAAGAATACATCTCCTCTTGGACTAGTAACTTTCTGTGCAATGGTTATTAATATCCAAAGTGGCGAGCTAATTATTAGTAGTAGTAATCCAAGGATAAAGTCAGTTAGCCTTTTAACAACTCGACCCCAACCAACTACGGCTGTTTGGTGCACAGCTATAACTGGCATTGATTGCAGTAGATCAACTTTAATGTTGCCGACAAACAGCTCACTGTTACCAGGCACAAAGCGGTAGGCAATATGATTACTTTGAGCAAAGCTTAGAATCTCGTCGTTATCTGCCGTAGAGGAAAATAACTCAGTTTGAATAATGGTGTGTAGTCGTCTATGACTAATCTTAGTAATAGCCTCAGAAAATGAGGCATAACACTTAATGCTTTTCTTTTCTACTGGGTGGTTCTTGCAGCCAACGACACCGATGATCCGGTAACCAGTAACAGTGTTAGACAATGATTCAATTAGTTCTTTGCTAGTTTTAGTATCACCAACAACTAGGACGTTATTAAGGCCGATACCGTAACTAAACAATTTGCGCTGGGTAGCTCTAGCTAAGGTCCTAAATATAAGGACTGCTACAAAGGAGAAGATAAAGCCATAGATAACAACAAGTCGGGCTGGGAATATTGTCTTATCCGCCATGTAGCTATAGCTGATAGCAAACATGATGCCAATAACAGCTCCAACAAATAATCTAGCAAGTTCAGTAAATCTGTTTTGGTAGTAGCGTTCGGAGTATAAGCCTAAGATTGCAAAGGTGAATAACCAGAAAGGAGTCAGGATAAGTAGGAACTTTAGGTACTCTAGTGAAGAGACCTGAACGCTCAAAGCCTCATGAGATATAGAGACTCTAAGTATATAGGCGATACTGAGGCCACCAATTAAGGCGATACCATCACCAATTAACAAACAAATGTTATACGTAATTGAGGTATTGTTTCTCATTCCTAGATAAGTTTAAGTATAGCGCAGGAAGATAGCCCCTGTATAATAATCATTAACTTGGCTATGGATAAAGCAGATATAAAAAAACTATCAATTTACATACCTGCTTGTCTTATTCTCTTAATTTTCGCTCTAATTCCATTCCACGCCTTCCTAACCGTCTGGGGTAGTTCACTATTTGGGCACTACACAGCCATAAGGCTATGGAAAGAATACCTACTGGTTGTCTGTGTTCTAGGTGCCGCTGTTATCTTTTCTACGGATAGAAAAGTTAGGGAGCTATTCTATCGCTCAAAACTAATACAGCTTATTCTGGTATTCCTAGTTATTGAGCTAGTCTGGGGCACATTCTCGTACAATGCCGGAGATGTAAACACCAAGGCCTTACTATATGGTTGGCTAAGTGACACAAGGTATTTAATCTTCTTTTTAGTAACACTGGTTATATCCAAAAAGACAGCGCTTCTAAGGAATAAATCTATAAAGTTCGTTATCTGGCCAGCAGTAATTGTAATCCTCTTTGGTCTGTTGCAGTTTCTTGTACTGCCTAAAGACTTCCTAAGCCACTTTGGTTATGGGCCGAATACTATCTATCCGTTTGAGACTATTAACCACAACTCTCAATATCTTAGAATTGCCTCAACTCTAAGAGGAGCTAACCCTCTTGGAGCATATTTGCTGGTTCCACTAAGCCTAGCAGCAGTGCTGCTTATGCGAAGACGAAAAACTTGGCAGATGATCATCTTTATTATTGCCGGCACTGCTGTCATGATCTTTAGTTTCTCAAGAAGTGCCTGGCTAGGTCTTATTATTGCCCTAGCTCTAGCCATCTATTGGGGTATTAAAAACAGAGAGGTAAAAAAGAGGTTATTATATGTAGCCGTTATTTTGGTTATTGTAGCCGGTGCCTTATTTGTTATTGAGCGCAATAACTCTAGAGTTCAGAATATTGTTTTTCATAGCCAGACTAACTCGGCAATTAAGACTACTTCTGATCAGGCTCACTCTAACGCTATTACAACTGGACTAAAACAGTTTGCCACTAAGCCACTAGGCACGGGACCTGGAACAGCGGGGGCCTCTTCTGTATATAATAATCACCCAGCCAATATCCCTGAAAACTATTATCTGCAGATTGGTCTTGAAACTGGTTGGCTAGGCTTAGTTGTATTTCTAGCTATCAACCTACTAGTAGCGCTATCTCTTTGGAGAAGAAGGGGCGATGCTCTAAGCCTGGCTCTACTAATAAGCCTCATTGGTTTAATTGTTTGTAATCTATTACTTGAAGCTTGGAGTGATGATACTCTTTGTTATCTATGGTGGGGACTGGCAGGTATTGCTATAGCCATAAAACCAAAAATCGGTGCGAGTAAGAACAACTGGATAATCTAGTTTACTTGGGTAGTAAAGACGATAAGCCGTTCACTAAAGCTGCTAGTACCAGGGATAACATCACCGGTACAGGTTATTAGATTAAGTCCCGGGCTACCGCTTACTACTGGTTTTAAAGCTGCATTCATATCAACATTGTTAACTGAATATATCTGAGACTTAACTACCTTGTAGGTGAATGTAGTACCATCACCACGCTCAACTTGAAGGGTGTCACCAGGAACCAGTTTATTAAGGTTATAAAAGACACCGTGTGAAGTCCAACTAGATATATGACCATCTATTAATGTAGCTCCAGGTTGTCCAGGTAGGCTAGAGCCGTTATACCAGGCAGTGTCATATATATCCTCAGGTGTTCCTATAGCACCACCCTTCACTAAGCCAACGTTTAAGACTCTGGCGTTAACTCCTATTTCTGGGATCTTTAAGTAACGGGGGGCAGTAGGGGCTACTGTGTAGCTAGCTAGAGTTGAGGCCGACACTTTAGCAGTACTAAGGCCACTATTGCCGCTAGTAGTTGTGGCCTTGGAACTATCTGCTAGTCTAGTTAGACTAGCTGCCTGAAGGTTTGAGACCTTTATAGACTTTATCCCTATATAACTGTAGTAGCCGCCGCTAACTAAACAAAAGGCTGCTAGCGATAGCAAGATAATCTGAATTCTACCTAACTTTCTTCTAGCTCTCCTGCCAGCGACAGCTACATCAGGACCAGAGTTAAATAAAATAGCCCTAAAGTACTCAGGGCTACTGAGCGGCCGTTTTAATCTGCTAACTTTAATAACTATTTTTGGAGAAGCCGGTGATGTAGGTGGCATAAAGCCATCTACCTGCTTTTTGGATAGTCTAGGTGCGATCCTTGAAACTGGACCTTGCATATATACAGTGTGAGGATCACCTCCTACAAACTGATTATCTTGGGATGGTTCGGGATTGCCAGACATTTAAGGCTATCCTACTACTTTCTACTTGAAATAGATTTGTTTGATCGTCTAGATAGGGCAACTGAGCTTATAACAAGAGCGGCTGCGATTAAAACAACACCGATTACTTCCAGGTAAACACGATTAGCAGCTAGTGCCTCACCCAGTATCTGGAGCTTTAACCGTCGTTGTAGCCGAACCAGAGCTAGATGCAGAAGGTGTCACTATGGCTGTAGGTGAGTTTAGAACAGTGCTGGTGTTAGATAGTCCACTTAGACTAAAGCCGTTATATACACCTCCACCAGTAAAGGTAAAGGTAGCAGTGTGTGCTGGTGGTGAGCCTTCGCCAACCGTATAGGCTCCGTTTACAACTACAGTGTTGCCGAGAAAGTTGCTTTGCCACTTAAGGTAAGAGTTGTATTAGCTCCAGTACAGCCCGAGCCGTTATCCAGACAAGATGTGATAGCAGCGTAGCGTGTGCCGCTAACTCCTGAACCTGCTAAGTTCAGGGTATTTGCTAGTGTGCCAGTTGTAGCAGTGCTGGAAATTAGTAATGCACCACCATTATTAACAGTAATTGAACCACTACCTAGACCGTTAAAAGTATTACTGCTGTCCTCAGCTATGGCGCCCGAGTCAACAACTATTGGACCGCTAAGACCAGTATCTGCTTCAGTGAAGTTATATAGGGCTGTTTGCGTACCTCCGGGTGGGCTAGACATTGTTATTGTGCCAGTGCCGGAGACAGTACTATCGAAAGTCATAGCCGATGCCTTTGTAGCCAGTGTAAGATTAGCGCTACCTATATTTAGGGTACCGCTTATGAATAGATTATCGCCTGATTGATTAGTGAAGGATTGATTGGCAGTTAAGGTTACGTTGTTTGATATAACTTCATTTAAGTTGCCAGTTATTGCGTCAGTAATACCACCATCCAAACTAAAATCGTCACCGCTTAGGTTATAGGCCCCTGTTCCACTACCAGTGAATGTGATACTAGCGAGGTCTAACCCGGATATATTATCTGTTATGTTTAGTGCTGAATTCATGTTGGTGTTGTTAAACACTAGAACATCGCCAGAAACGGGCACTTCTTGAGTCCCACCAGAACAGCTAGAGTTAGTGTTCCAGTTGCTGGCAGTATTAAAGCTACCGTTTGAGGAAAACTCACACCAATAAAGTGTAGTACCGACAGCTTGTGCTTTACCAACTAAGGCTAAGGTAAATAAAGAGGCTAGTGCTAAAACAACAGCACTGCATAAAGCACTAAACTTTTTAATTGTCATTTTGTTTCCTTTTTTGTTTTTCGTCGACTTCTATATCTTACTGGGAACAACACCGTAATAGCAAATAGTTATCCACAAGCACGTTGGCCTACTTAAGCACAAGCTGCAATAATATTAACTATGATAAACAAATAGCGAACGAGAGTATCCGTCCAACCAAGAAACAACGAGAGCTACTTAACTTATTGAAAACTTTATTAACGAGCATGGCTATAGCCCTAGCTATAGAGAAATAATGTCAGGCTTAAACTACAACTCAGTAGCTACTGTTGCATTACATGTAAACAACTTGATGAAACGTGGTCATCTAAAGAAAAGAGATCACTCGGCCAGAAGCCTAGAAGTTATTAGCACTGAATCACCAGTTAAGGTTTCAAGCAATTATGTGGCTCCAGGCGAGGAGAAGTGGGCTGGTTGAGAAAGTTGAGAGTGCTTTTAATGATATTGAAAAACTTGGTAACAATATCAAGGAAACTAGCATTGATCATCTCTATGTACTAGTCGGTGCCTTAAAAGTACTAGAACTTCACGGCGCAGCTCAAAGTTTTATGCCTAGATTAAGCTCGCTAAAGCAAAAAACTAGATAGCTAGTTTATAGTCAAAAATACTATATCTAGCGTAGGCACTTAAGTGCTAGACTCTATATACCTTAACAAATAAAAAAGCTGGAAGAGGGGGTGAAACTCCCACACTGTGCCGCAACGGTAATCGTTTATACGTAAGTCCGATACAGCAAATTAAGCCTCCCGAGCAGGAGCGAAGTTAACGAAAAATCTCAATCCTAGCTCGGAGCTAGGATTTTTTATGTCACTTTCGAGCATGGAGTATCAGTCGCAACCACAACCAATGGAGGCTATTGTGGTGCCAATGATTTTATAGACAGACAAGAAGTCGAGACAATTGCCTGGAATCTAATTGATCAACGGAATCAGTTACCGAAAATTGAAGTAGAACTCAGGAACGTCGAGATAACGCCCGAACTGCCATCATGGAAGCTCTTACTGCTTCAGGACACCTATCGTCAGTAGAAATTAACGGTACATTTGATGAAATCAATGCCAGATTTTAAATCGCTTACTCAATGGTTGGGATGAATCCCTACCTGGGCACGAAAAGGATCGCCGCTTTGCAGAGCTTTGTAATGAACTGGTTATACAACGTGTCCATCATTTAATGATCGAAGGTTTTCTACCACCAGATACCGAGGTTTGTGAAATCTCAGATTATCCTGAAGCCTTAAGAGGACTTTCTTTAGGCTACCGAGATACAAACAAGAAAGGTATGGTTCGTACAACTGGCTTAGTTAGTCATGGTGATGGTCGCTATACCAGAGTCATTGAACAGGTTAGTCGTAGTAATGGATCTCAGCCTAGCACCTTTAATTTCTTGGGCAGCATTAATATACAAACAGAGAATAAGGCACGGATATTTCAGCTCTTGAAGCACCATCGATCTATTCCCGTCACGATTATGTCGATGGTGTAGTTGATGTCATGAAACGACTGGACTACTACTCTGGCTCCGGAGTTATGTACGGAGATGATGATGAGCGGGTAGCTAAACATCCAGCCTACGAAAATCTACGTGAGGAGTCCGCAAGACGTGAGGAAGAGATGCTTTGCTACGTAGACGATCTAGCCGATTTAGAGGAGCAGCTAGACCAAGAACTAACTACAAAAGAGGAAGCCATGGAAATATATAAAGGTGAAGTCGAAAGAATTCTCAATGCTATTGCACTCTCAATCCGGGCTATACGGAAGATACTTTTGGCCCAGCAATGGTACAAGTCTTTGAGCAGGTTTCGGTTCTAACAGCACAAGGTCGCAATCAGGAAGCAATGATTTTACTACAAGACAACAATCATCTTAAGGAAACTGTAACTTTTTGTGGTATTTCAATTTCAGCTGAAAAAGCCAGTGAGATGGGACTAAGGTTAATAGCTATGGCCAACTAGTAGAAAAGGGCAAGGACAGTTGGAAATGGAAACAGGGTACTTGCGTAGTAAAAAGCTGCTCTACTAGGCCGGGCAAAACCGAAGTTGGTCCCTGTAGTGTCTGTAAGAGTTGTCAAAGAGACTTTGATAAAGGTAGAGACCCAACTAAAAAAAGCAGCGTAAAATATAAGCATGGATGTTAACGCTGATATTGATCCTTACGAGGAGTTAGTTAAGGAGAAATCTCCTTATCTATTTTGTGATGCCTGTGGCTTTTACCCAATAGAACCACTACATGGTCATTTCGTTTGTCCAAGCTGTTATTTTCAAACCAGATGTTGCGAGGGAGCGCCACTAGATGAAAGCTAGAAAGATAGGTATTTACGCAGGTAGCTTTGATCCTATTCATTTAGGCCATATAACTTTTGCGCTTCAAGCAATTGAGCAGGCTGGTTTGGACAAGGTTTACTTTCTGCCGGAGGAGAGCACCACAAGATAAGTTCATCTACGAACACTTTGGTCACCGTGTAGCTATGATTAAAACCTCAATTAAGCCTCACTCCAAACTAGACCTACTGGAGCTAGATAATAAGACATTTAGCGTTAGCAAAACTTTGCCTGCACTTGAGAGAATCTTTAAAAACTCGAAGCTAGTTTTTCTGTTTGGATCAGATAAAGCAGCGGGCTTAATGGACTGGCCTAACGCTAGTAGACTATTTGACTTAAGCGAGATCGTCATTGGTTTAAGGGAAGGCTCGAGCTCAAAGAGTATAGAGATAGACTGCAAGAACTGGCCTAAGCAACCAATTAAAATTATTGAGAGCTATAACCCAACTCTACTATCAACAGAAATTCGTCAGTCACTTCAAAGTGGTCAGGCGGCTCAAGGTCTAGCTAAAAGTGTAGCTGCATATATTAGACAAAATTGGCTATACATTTCTATACCTTAGTAATAATATGTGCTTAAGGAGATAGTTGATGGAAAGAAACACATCTGACCCAACTGTAGTTGCGAGCGCAGAGCTACCAAGAAGAGGCAGAGAGGATGAGCCGAGGCATGTCTATGTACATGAAGATGGCCGAATTACCATGGAACTCAGAATGGATTATGAAGATATGGTAGGTCCCGATGCCTATCAACGATATTTACAAGGAGTAGACGCAAGGAGAGGCACCCGCTATGCTGATCCTAATTATGTGCCTTTTGAGCAGCCCACTAGACAACCTAAATTTAAGCGATTATTAAGTACAATTGGCATTCAACTTTAATATTGACGTAAGCATTATTAGACCTTACAATCTTAAGAGTCTTGAAGGTGAAAACCTGAAAAACCAAAAAACATAAAAAATAAGCGAAGCCTCAACTAGTATGGTTTTGGGCAAGAGAGGGCGTTATGCCAATTAAAGTAAAGATCATTAGAAGCTATACGGAACGAGTTCCAGTACACGTGGAACAACCCTCTTGGCGAAACCTTGTCTCTTAATTTATTTCTTAGTCTGCTGAGTAGTTCCAGCTGAAGTTGTAGTAGATGCACTTTGGCCAGCATTCTTTGCTATAGCTGCGTTAATTAGAGAATCAAAAGCTTGGGTAGTGTTATTAACCTGAATTTGTTTACCATTCTAGAATAAAGGTTGGTGTAGCGTCGATGCCTAGTGCGTTACCTGCGTTCTCGTCAGCAACAACCAGATTATTAACTTGGTCTGAAGCATATAACTGCTCGAACTTATTGCCATCAAGTCCGAGACTCTTTGCATACGCTACAAATGTTGGTTCAGGGTTAGACTGACCAATCCAGCCAGCCTGAGCACCATTAGAATTGTAATAGGCTTGGTTTTCCTCATAGAGCAAATCATGCATTTGCCAGAACTTACCCATAAGCCAGCAGCTTCAGCAGCCCTAGCACCAGCAAAAGCAATTAGGGTGCAAAGACGTTAGAGGGAAGTTTCTAAACTGGAAAGTTATCTGAGTGTTGTAGTAGCCACAACTTGCTTAACGGTTGAGTAGTACTGACCACAGTATGGACATTGGTAGTCACCATACTCGACAAGAGCAACGTGGCTTGACCCAAACCTTCAACATGTTGAGTTGCAGTTAACTTACTATCTGAGGAGTTATTACCTTTTGTAGTGAAAGCAAAGATTCCAATTAGTAAAACTACGATTACTGCCACCACTATCCAAAAGTTCCTAGACATTTAGTTAGTATCTCCCTTTATTTATGATCAAAGTATACATTAAACAACATAAAATTGCTGTCACTGCCAAGCTTTAAAAAAATTAACTAAAAGTATAAGCTTAAAAGTACAGTGGCTGATTATATATATTCGCTTATATTGCTGATAATTGCCTTAGTTTGTATTGAACTTAGAAAAAGCTATCATGCTGTACCTAAAGCTGAACTTAAAAGACAGGCTAAAGCTGGTGATGTATTGGCAGACAAGATCTATCACGCTGTTTCCTACGAGGAGAGTCTAGAGACACTACTTTGGATATTAATAATCTTATGTGCTGCCGGTAGTCTAATTCTATTTAACCGAGTGGCCCCATTATGGTTAGACTTTATAGCTATCGTTTTGTTTATCTGGGTTGCTTTCGCTTGGCTACCAAAGAGACGCATGGACAGATTCAGTCTAAGACTAGCCAGTATTCTGTCACCTGTGATTGTTTGGTTACTTAATTATCTTCACCCTCTTTTTCAAAAGGTAAATCACTTTGGTTCTAAGGCAATCACTGTCCACACAGGCGTGTATGACAAAAAGGATCTAATAAAACTAGTAGAAGCTCAAAAGAAACAAGCAGACAACCGGTTGAGCCTAAGGACCTGGATCTTATTAGAAAAGGACTTAAACTGTCAGATAAAACGGTTGGAGACTACTACGTTAGCTGGTCGAAGATTCACCATACTCTAGCTCATGAAGCAGTAGGACCAATACTACTCGATGAACTTCATAAGTCAGGGCAACTATTCGTCCCAGTGCTGGAGGACAACCAGACAAAGAAAGTTGTCGGTATGATTAGCCTGGATGGTTTAGATATATCCAAGGTTGGTGAAGTTAAAGACCTTATGAACCAGAACGTCCATTATCTAAGAGAAGACGATAGCCTCTTCCAGGCCTTTGAAGCCATAGCCGCAACAGGTAGTCCAGTCTTTATAGTCTTAGATAAGAAAGATAGGCTAACTGGCATCATTACTCTAAAAGATGTTATGAACCAGCTAGTTACTTTTGAACCAAAAGCAAAAGTAGTAAAGCCAGAAAGCAAAGAAGAGTCCTAATCTGGTAGAATAGGCCTATGGAAAGAACTTTAGTTAGAGACCTTGCTGCTAATGTCGGTAAAACAGTTAGCGTTACAGCTGGTTACATAAGAAGCGTTTACTTGGTGGGCTGACCTTTATTAACTTGAGAGACAGAAGTGGCTTAGTACAGATCGTTATTAAAGACAAAGATCAGGTAGAAAAGTTACGTGGCCAGCAGGTAGGCAGTGTCCTAAAAGTTACCGGTAAGGTTAACAAGGAACCTAGGGCTCCAGGTGGTTTTGAGATGCATGATCCGTCAGTTGAAGTCTTAGTACCAATTACTGCCGAACCACTTATTGAAATAGATAAGCCTCTGTCTCATGCTCCAGCTAATCTAGATACTTTGTTTGAATACCGTCCTATTGGTCTTAGAAACCTGCAAGAGACAGCTATCTTTAAAGTCCAAGCAGCAGTGTTAAGAGCACTACGACAATACTTTTATGACAATGACTTTACGGAAATAAGGACACCAAAGATACTAGCAGCGGCAACTGAGGGCGGAGCAGAAGTCTTTAAGTTCGATTACTTTGGTAAGCAAGCTACCCTAGCTCAAAGCCCACAGTTTTATAAACAAATCATGGTAGGTGTTTTTGAGAGAGTCTTTGAAATCTCGCCAGTCTATAGAGCAGAACCAAGCGCTACGACTCGTCACATGACTGAATACAATTCAGTCGATGCCGAGATGGGCTTTATTAATATTGAGGATCTAAAAACAGTACTTAGCGATCTGCTAAACTTTGTTGTCGACTACATCTGGGAAAACTGTCAGGCTGAAGTTCAGCTACTAAAGGTTGAAAAACCAGAACTCAAGAAAGCTATACCAAGTATGACTATGGCTGATATACATGAGAAGTACTCAAAGGAGACTGGTCAAAACACGGTTGGTGAAAAAGACCTGAGGCCTGATGAGGAAAAATGGGCCTGTGATTACGCTAAGAAAAACCTTGGATCTGAAGCTGTCTTTGTTACCGACTGGCCCGCTAGTGAGATGAAGTTTTACCACAAAGCTCAAGCTGACAATGTTGAGCTAGCAGATAGAATTGACCTGCTTTTTAAGGGCGTAGAAATCGTAACTGGCTCAATGCGTGAGAACGATTACGACAAAGTTATCCAGCAGCTTAAAGACATGGCCAAAAGTGATCCCAACGATCCTGGGTTTAGGCCGTTACTTCTAGCCATGCAGGCTGGTATGCCGCCACATGGTGGATTTGGCATGGGGCTAGAACGACTAACCGAAAAGATGCTTGGTCTTAGTAACGTCAAAGAGGCCAGTCTGTTCCCAAGAGATATCAATCGCTTAGCTCCTTAAGCATTTTCTTGGTTTAAAGAGTAAAATACTTATGGTAATAATGTTGATACTGTCACTTTTAACTTCCTGTAGTAGTGCATAAAGAGATTGTCGATTTACCAGAACCAGTTGGGCCGGATGTTAAAACCATACCGCTAGTTTGGGCAATGCCATGTCGAACTGCACGAAGAGTTCTGCCTCTATAACCCATGTCCTCAAGCACAAGCTTAGTACGAGATTTATCTAGTAACCTAATGACCACCTGCTCTCCCCATACTACCGGGGATATAGAGATACGAAGGTCAATCTTTTTCTCACCTTCTTTAATTGAGAACTCACCGTCTTGAGGAATTCTATGTTCATCAATCTTCATGTTTGATAGAATTTTTACTCTTGAAACTAGTGCAGGTTCAGTACTTTTTGGCAGCTTCATTATTTCTCTTAGGACACCGTCAATTCGGCAACGAATACGAAGTTCAGTTTCGGTTGGCTCCATGTGGATATCGCTGGCTCGGTTAGTAGCCGCATATTCTAGAATCGTATTTAGGGCTTTAGATATTGGTGAGTCCTGAACGATCGTTTTTATATTGTGATCATCCTCAGCCTTTGCCTTGACCCTAGCATTGTTGTTGCCACCAGCCTCATCGGAATACTGCTCAACTGCACTATCATCAATCTTAATCTTGTACTGTTTTAGAACGTTCTTAATACCCTCTTCACTAGCAGCGTAGACTTTTATGGGTTTAGCAATTTTATTCTGCAAAAAGTCGACAGCTTGGACATTATCGGCATCTAACATAGCTATTATTACTTTGCCGTCTATTTCACCTAATGGCACAGCCATGTAGTGCTCAGCAATGTCTTTAGATAGTAGTTCAAGTGAGGTTTGTTCGACGTAGGCGTCTCGAAGATTAACGTATGGCAAGCTATTGGCATGAGCTATGTACTTCGTTAGCTCTTCATTATTAACATAGCCACCCTTAACTAGGGTGCTAATTTATGGGAGTCTGCTCTTTATCAGACTTTTGCTTAGCTTCAGCTAATTGTTCGGCTGTTATTACGCCGTCTTTTACTAAGCTGTCCTGAACTGATTGTTGTGTGTCTTCAGATAATACGCTCATCTTAAAAGACCTTATTGAGCGGAACTAATGGTTGTTGGCTATTGTTTGGTGATATGTTGATTATCTGCGTTGGGTCAATAGCTTGGTTATTGAAGTACTGGCTTGATGGCTTAGGAAAACTAGTGGTTATTACAGGGACTACATCAACCAGTGTATTCTTAGCGCCAGAGTTAGAGAAGACATACTTGTCGGCGATGATTGATACGAATATACCAGCAATTACTGCAACTATTATTGGTACTATGTCTAGTTGTTTCATTACTGTACGTTCTCCGTAGTTATATTAAACTGCTTAGCTGGCTGGAAGAAAGTTTGAGCAGTGACAGTTAGGTTAACATCTGATTGATCACCAGATAATGTTAGTGTCTGGAATTGGAATGGTCTTATTGATTTCTCAAAGATACCTATAACGTTTTGAACGTTCTGGTATGGACCATCAATAGTGAAAGTAAATGGCATAGCTACTGTGTAATTACTTGATGTGCCACTACCTACCGTAGCAGACTCATCAGTACCACCAATACTATCTACAGTTACTCCCTGATTGCTCAGCAGACTTTGAAGGCTATCTGTTAGTGCTGGGTAATCGTAAACGCTGGGTAGTGCATCTAAAACTATCTTTAGAGTTGTCGTTATCTACCCCACTAACAGTACCTCCTAGTAGATTAGTCTGGGCATTATTGAAACTCTTGTAGCTGTTTGTTAGCTTATTAGCGGCCATAACGTCAGCCTGTAGTTGATTTCTAGCAGTTGTTTTATCACTAATTACTTTGTTTTGGAAAGTCAGTTTATTCCAAAGTGCATGTGATGAGGAAAGACTAAAGATAAACAAGAAGGCAGCAATTGAAGCAAATTTAACCATGTTGCTCATGGATTTTTGGATTTGTAGTCGTTTAGCTATTTGTTGTGCCATTATATTTTCCTCTTATGGTGTCGTTGAAGTTGTTGGCTTAGGGGCAGCCTTAAATAAGTCCGGTTGGTTTAGGATTGATCGTGTAGTTATCTCGCTAGGTACAACCAAAGTTACGTTGTCAGCAGCGTTAAATAGGATAGGGTCAAAGTTAAATGAAATTGTATATTGTGTTGCTGGTCACACCAGTGGTGCTACTGTTGTATGCGAATGAAGTTAGGACAACTGCACTAAAAGCTTCAACACCATTAGTTTTAATAGTAGCGTTGTTATATGTTGCGTACTTCAACGTATCAACAAAGGTGTTAACCGTATTCAGCGAGTCAGCTCCACCAGTAATAACAATGTTGTTGGCTGTATAACTAACGTCTAGTGTGGATATAGTTGCAGTAAGTGGAGTTAACTGAGAAAGATAGCCAAATAATCTAGAAGCTGTTGGCGATTGATTCTCTAGGCTAGGTATAGTTTTTAGCTGGTTTTGAACAGTCAGTATCTGGTTTAGACTCTTGTTAGATTTTAGCTGGGCAGTTGTCGTAGTTATATTATTATTTAGATCGTCTATTCTAACTTTTTGACCGACATCAACAAATACGAACAATAGAATAAATACTAAGATTGAAGCTGCACCGACTATAAACGAAGCCGTTATTACTAAATACTCAAGACGTTTAGCCTTAAGGTGCTGTACCTTAACATCTGGAAGAAGGTTAAACTCAACCATTAGTTCTCTCCGCTAGTCCTGCTGCAATAGCAAAGTGATTAGATACAGTTAACAGTTCATTTTGTCTTGATGGATCATAAACTACATTACGCCAAGCATTACCAATTTCAACATTAACGCCAAACTTATTGGCTAGATAGACTGGGAACTCTGGTAGCGTTGAAGCTGCACCAGTTACAATAATTCGATCAATCTTAGTGTTTGCATAACGGGCTGCAAAGAACTTAAGAGACTTCTCTATCTCATTAATGATACTATCTACAGTACCAATTATTGCCTGGTGAACTTGACCTTCAAGCTTATCTTTACCTAGACCGAACTTGAAGATTAACTGTTCAGCTTGCTTCTCATCAACGTTTAGATTCTGGGCACCAGTTCGTATAATGGCTTCGCTACCGGTAGGTATTGATCTAGTTAGCCTTGGTGCATCGTTCATAATAATAGCCAGATCAGTACTCTTACTGTCTATATTTATAATCATTTGGGGTGGTGCTGTACCTGGAGCTGTTAGAGCCCTACAAAGCGCCATAGTGTCAGGTTCAAAGGCAATAACGTTCAGTCCAATACCCTCTAACATATCCAAGTACTTCTCAACAAAGGCATTAGTTACGCTCGATAGTAATACTTCAACTTTGTTCTTGTCTACTGGTGAGTCACCTAGTAGCTCCCAATCAAATTTTGATTCAGCTATAGGAGTTGGGATTAAAGAATCAACCTGGAACCTTATAGACTTGGCTAGTTCGGCTTTGGGTATCCTATCCATATCAACAACAGTAGTAAATATTCTCTGAGCTGGTACACCAACAGCAACGTTTTTGGTAGATACCTGGGCCTTGCCTACTAGATCAGCAATAACCTCGGCCAGGTTTTGTTGGTCGCCTTTGGCATCACTTTGTGAGACCTTACTATCTATTGGAACGTAAGCATAACGCACTAGCGACTTACTGGTTGAATTACCCCTAAGTTGTACTAGGCGAATAGCTGTGGACCCTATATTTAAACCGAAGAAAATCAGATATCCCACTCAAGATATTCATATGGCTGATTATATCATAAGCATTTAGTTATGAATGATATAAAAAAACTATAATTTACTATCTTCCGCTGCGAAGAAGTCCGGCTATTCTCTTTTTGGCACTATCTACTCGGCCAGCTCTTTGAGGTACTGACTGCTTCGCTCTTTCTGCGTCACCTTTTTCAACTATCTTTCTTTGTTCAGCGGTAGCAACAGTAGTAACTACTGTGCCTGATGTACCCTTGTCTCCAGTAAGTCGAAGACCACCCGTTGCCTTATCAAAGCCAACAACCAACTGACTGGAAGATACGGCGTCGTTATGTATTACCTCTGTTTGGTGATCACCAGCATAAGGCTTACCAAAAGCATCATACCAACTCATATTATTTCGACTTCTACCAAGTAAGCCAGATTGAGTTGATGGCTTAACGGTCGCAAAACCAGAGATAGTAGATTGATCAGCCATAACTACCATGTAAAGTGACTCGTCAGGATTGTAAGCCGCATCAGTCTCAGCATAACCAAGGAATGATCGTAACTGCCTATTTTGATTATCAGGCTCTACTCTTACAACAAGGGCCTGTCTATCATGATTACCCTTTTCCATACCACCAAATTCCAGTTTAGCGACAACTGGTGCTCCATAAATATCACCAAAATCTATCCGTTGTGGCATCGGGGGCTATAACTATACTGTCACCTTCACCTATTTCAGCTCTTAGAACTGGGGTGATTACATCTTCATGCCCAACCTTTCTATATTCGGGTATAATCTGCCCATCAAAATGTTGACTAACTGGGGGCAACTTCCGGTGATGGATATAGGTTGTGTTTTGGTGTTGTCATATTTTTACTCTACAATTACATTAGCATAAGCTTGATTAAATGTCAATGAAGTGTGACTCATATCTGCTAGAATTACCTTATGTCATCTTCAATTTCTTGCGGTATAGTCGGTTTACCTAATGTTGGTAAATCAACCCTGTTTAACTGCTTAACTAGGGCTGGTGCGCTAGTCGCTAACTACCCTTTCGCCACTATTGATCCTAATGTCGGCATTGTTGAAGTTAGTGACGAGCGGCTAAGAGTTTTAGCTAAAATGTTTGATTCAGACAAAATAGTACCAGCTACGCTTAGTGTTACAGACATTGCTGGACTAGTAGCTGGAGCCAGTAATGGTGAGGGTCTAGGCAACCAATTCTTAAGTCACATTCGGTCTTGTAAAGCCATAGTCCAAGTAGTGCGGGCATTTGAGGATAGCTCAGTTACTCATGTAGATAATGATCATAACCCTAAGAAAGATATTGAAGTTAATTAATACTGAGCTTGTACTGGCTGATCTAGAGACAATAGATAAGCGAATAGCTAAAGTCCAAAAAGAAGCTAAGGCTAATCCTAAACTTGCTGGACTAGTAGCTCAGTACATTAAAGCTAAGGAAATACTGGATACAGGCGAACCGCTCTGGAATGTTGGTGAGGATTTTGAAGAGCTAAATTGATCTGCAGCTACTAACACTAAAACCAGTGATCTACCTATTTAATATGGATGAGGCTGGACTGGCTGATGAGAATAAAAAGAAAGAGCTAGCCGCAATAGTTGCACCTACTCCCTGCTTATTTATATGCGCCAAATTAGAAGCCGAGCTAAGTGAGCTAGACGAGGAGGATCAAAAGGAACTGCTGCTTAGTTACGGACAAAATGAATCTGCCCTTATTAAGCTGACTAAGGAGCTATATAAGCTACTTGGACTTCAAAGTTATCTAACGGCTGGTAAAACAGAGGTTAGAGCTTGGACTATTAAGCAAGGATCCAGTGCCCCACAAGCAGCAGGTGCCATACATACAGATTTTGAACGAGGCTTTATAGCAGCTGATGTCGTTAGCTACCCCGACCTTATAGAAGCCGGCTCTCTAGTATCAGCCAAATCAGCCGGCAAAGTTAGAACAGAAGGCAAAACCTACATCGTTAAAGACGATGACATTATTGAATTCAAGTTCAATGTTTCTAAATAGATGAAGCTGACAAACGTCGTCTCTTAATACTTAGTATTAGGGGGCAACTTTGAGTAAGCAATCTTCAAGGGATTAACGTGAGTGCCATTAAAGTCTACCGAGCTTAGCTGTGTTGGTACTAGGGGCTGTGTAGTATCTACAGCGGGCTGACCAGTATCACTTTGGTACTTACCAAATATCTCCTTAATTCCATCCTCATAGAGCTGTGAGCTAGTTATACCAACAGCATCAGATAGTGGGTTGGTATCAGCAAAGTTAGATGCTGGTATGGCACCGTTAACTACGGGGGTTTTTGCTGCCTGGACATTAGCTGACATTTGTGTAGATATTGCCATTGGCGCAGCTACGGCTTGGCTTTCCTTTCTCATGTCGTACTGACCTAGTAGGTATGCTCTGAGCTGCTCATTCATTTTTTGTGCATCATTCTGCTGATTAGCTTCCTCGGCTTTATGGTCCTTCTTTAGTTCGGCCATTCTATGCTGAACGTGGCTAATTAGTTTACGTAGTCTTGGTTGGTTATAGCTTCTAAATATTAGGTTCTTGCTACCGGCCGATACGCCTATGCTAGCGTTAAACATTCGGTGAGAGTAATCGATTTGAGTTATCATATCAAACCTCAAGTCCTCAACATTCAAGAACTTAAATGGTTTCTTATCTATCAGCAACACTCTAACATTAGTGGCACAAAGCAATGCATATCCGCCTTCATACCAACCATTCACACATTCAAATATTTCTTCATCCGGTAACAAGACTTCGGCTAGTTCTGCAGCTTCGGGTTTATTCCAACCACTGTTGAATTTTATCTTCCTTAGTTGGTCTTGGACTGACTTGGAGCTTACCATAACTTGCCTCCTTATCTATCATCCTACTCGGGAACATTAAATATGGCTGTAATATGCATTACTTGCTAAATGCTACATTTATCACAACCGACCTTAGAAACTGGACACCTCTATCTGACTAGTTCATAATAAACATATGTTGGCTAGCACCTCGCAATCCAGCCAAGTTGGTGGACCTATTCAAAGTTTCAGGCCTCAAACAAACATTCAAAAAGGGAGACTACATAATACGCCCAGGTGATGCACCTTCGGGCGTTTACTATATAGAGGAAGGTTTAGTTAAAAGCCTATGACATAACTAAGTACAACGAAGAAAATCTTCTTATAATCCGTAAGCGACATGAGATCTTCCCGCTAATCTGGGCCATAACTGGCCAAGAACGTCACGTTATATACCAATCCCTAGCCCCAACTACGACCTGGCGAATAAATAGAAACGTATTACTACACTCCATAAACAAAGATCCAGCAGGCATGGCCATACTACTGGATATGACAATTGAAATGTATAGGCTACATAGCGAGCGAATCCTAAACCTGGAATATAGAACAGTTAGAGAGCGGATCATATCCTTCCTTATCACAATGTCTCAAAGGTACGCCGTAAAACAAACTTCTGATGGGACTAATGATAGAGGTACCGCTGAGACACCAAGATATAGCGAGCTCAGTTAACGCTTCAAGAGAAACAACCAGCCGAGAACTATCCTACCTAGAACGTAAAGGGCTAATAACCTCTAAGCAATCATTTATTGTTCTAAAAGATACTGATGCCCTAAAACACTATCTAAGATAGCCCTACTGCCAGCTTAGAATATTACTGTTTATAAGCTTTGGTATATCCTCATGACTTGTACATCCTGAACATCATAGTAGTGATTATTATCTATAAAGTCCTCAACGACACTGAGACAGAAGATCTCGTCAGCAAAGACATGCATCCAGTCAACGGCATTAACGCTAGCTACCGGTGTAGCCACTATTATCTTCTCGTATTTAATAACCTTTATAAAAGTTCTAGCTAGATCAAGTTTAAAAACTACTGCCTACACCATCTGAGGCTAGGATAACATTATGTCCGGCTAGGATATTACGATCAACAATACCGGCATCAGCAACTAGCTTAATTAAGCTCATGGAACTTAGCTATCCTTTGTTGCTCTATGTAGCCTCTGTTTTCTTGAGCAAGCTCTTCTAGATCCGGCTGGGAGTACTGGGAGTTAAATACAAACTCTCCATCTTGAGTTAGACCACCAATAGCCATTGGCTCCCTAGGTAAGTCTATTTCCTGAGTTAGCATCATATTGAGACCACAGTGCAGCTGCTTGGCTATCTCAGCACCAATAACTGCTCCACCATCATCAAGAATAAGCACTGAGCAGTTTTCGTATCGATACTTCTCTACTAGCCTGCTAGCAAGCATCCTACCAGCCTGACTTCTACTGTGAAAATACATTAACTAAATAGTAGACTATCTACCTATGTATTACGAATTTGGCTCCTAGATATAATAAATAGAAGCGTTCTTTATTACCCTTGCTACCACTAATTATGGTGTCTGTCTTATCTAGCACTACTGCGTAGCCTTTAATCCAAAGCTCAAAGTTTTTTAGAATAGTACGTCTAATGTTTTCATTCTTAACAATACCGTGATTCTTGTCCTCCGTCCGTGCCTCAAACTGAGGTTTAACTAGCACTATAAGCTGAGTTTTAGAACCAACTAACTTAAAGGACATGTGGCAGTATCTTACGAAGTGAGACGAAGATAAGTCTACAGCCACTATATCCGGCACAAAGCTAAGAGCTAGACCATTCTTTGTCCCATGTGGCTTAACATCTAATATGTCCTGTTTTTTCATGCAGCTCTATGCGGCCGTCTAATCTTAAAACCTTATCCATTTGGTTAGTACCTAGTTCAATAGCTATAACTTTGCTAGCTCCATTTTTTAGAGCAAAGTCACTAAAGCCACCAGTACTACTGCCTATATCCAGAACTAATTTGTCTATAAAATTAATAGCAAATTTAGAGCAGGCTTGCTCTAACTTAATTGCACCTCGACCAACAATAGGCACTAGAATCAACATTGTCTTTCATAATCTACCTTCGAGAACTAGGCTGTATTATACCTTGACTCGTTCTCTGTAGGCTCCTGAGGTTGTATCAACAGATACTAAGTCTCCATCTTTTATAAAGGCTGGAACCTTAATAACTATGCCGGTTTCTAGAGTTGCATTCTTGGTTATGGAGCTTGAAGTATCACCTTTAACGGCAGCTTCCGTATAGGTTACTTTAAGTGGTACATTCTTAGGCAAGACTAAACCAATAGGCTGGCTAGAGAACAGCTGTAGATCAACTTTATCACCTTCTTTTATATAGCTAGCCGCATCACCAACAATGTCTGATGGTACTGAGAATTGTTCAAAGCTCTGTTCGTTCATAAAATAGTGATTAGAATCATCACTATATAAGTACTGAACGCTCTGCTGAGTTACATCAGCAGTGTTAAGTTGCTCATTACCTTTGAAGGTTTTCTCTAAAACTTTGCCATCTATAAGGCTTTTAATACGGACATTAACTATAGAGCCTCCACGGACCCATAACCTTCTGGTTGTAATCAACAACTTTAAAGGGCTGTCCTTCAAACTCAAAGACAGTACCCTTTTTAAGATCGGTAATAGAAAGAGCCATACTAATTAGAAGCTATGAATGGTAGTAGAGCTATGTGCCTAGCTTTTTTAATAGCTGAGCTCAAGTGTCGTTGATGACTTTCGCTTAAACCAGTTTTCTTTCTAGGTTCAATTTGTCCGTAAACGTTAACGTACCTTTGTAAGGTCTTAAAGTCCTTGTAATCAAAGTAAGCTACTTCAGTTCTATATTTAAATATCTTTGCCATTAATTCTCTCCTTCTTTTCTTATATCAACTCTACAGCCGTTTGCCTGCCATTGAAGCCAACCGTCAACTACCACAGTGACCGCATCTACATCCACTACACCTTCGTAGGCTTCGGCTATTAAGTCAATCGTTGCTCCTCTTGATTTAATGGCTGGGCCGGTCTAGGTAGGCACCTGCTGCTGTTGCTATGTTTATTAATCTCTTCTGTTGCTCTTCGTCTAATGAATTTTCTCTAACATAATCAGCGACTACACATTCGTCACAGCTATTTGCCCACAAACACTCCCATGTAAACTTCTCTGTTGCATCTAAGCTGGGCATGGACTCTCCTTAAAATGGAATCTCATCTAAGTTAATAGGCTCATCACCAATATCTTCAATGACTACGTCCTTCTTATCTGCTTTCTTTAGGACTAGCCTTCTTAGTTGTTCCGCTAGAGTCATCACCGACTAGGTCGTTAGCTTCACCGTCTGATGGACCACGACTATCTAGAAATGTAACGTCGTTAGCTAGGACTTCAACTTTAGATCGCTTCTGTCCTTCTTGTTCCCAGTTTCGACTCTGCAAACGTCCCTGTACTAAACAACGACGTCCTTTTGTAAGATACTGAGCTACTCGCTCAGCTAGTGGTCCCCAGGCAACGATGTCTACGAAATCTGTAGCTTCTTGCCATTCACCACTTTGATCCTTGTAACTTCTATTTAGTGCCAGACTAAAGCTGGTAACATTTTGTCCGTTTGGTGTTTGCCTAAAGTTCTGGGTCACGAGTAAGGTTACCATGAGTGTTACTTGATTTAAACTTCTTGCCATAATACCTCTCCTATCATCTATAACGTAACTTTAAAGTCATTTGTCGTCAAATTAAAGTAGTTATAAATTTAATAATTAAGTCTCGCTCTCAGTGTCCTCTGACTCTTCGCTCTCACTATCTGATCGTTCACCACGCTTTGCGGCCTGCTCTGCCTTCTTAGATTTCTCAGCATCAGCCTTAGCAATTGCCTTAAGATCTGGCTTAGTTATTAAAAATCTAATAACTTCATCGGTAATATTAGTGTGGCATCAACTTTAGTAACAGCTAGGGCCGGTAATTCAACTGTATAGAAAACATAGATAGCATGTTCGTTACGAGCAATTGGGTAAGCAAGCTTTCGCTTGCCCCAGTTATCTATATTCTTAACTTCACCACCGTTATCTGTAAAGATCTTCTTAACTCGATCCTCAGCTTTAGATAGATCTACTTCTAGATCTGGATCATAAAGTATAGCAACTTCGTATTGACTCATTCGTACTCCTTCTCTTGGTTCTAGGCTATGCACACTAGGGGTCATAACCTGAAGATTAATGGTTGACTAATTATATGCTATCTGCCCTCTTTGGTCAATCTGTTAAGAGTCAGTTCTATGTACCTGCATAAGATCAGGTTTGAGCATCAGCTCTAAAGCCCCATCCGGGCTTCCCATCATAAAAAGAGTATCGTCTCTCACGCTTGGAGCTTGATCGAGTAAACCTCGGCACAAATCACATGGGTGAAGTGTGTTAGTTTGTACTCTGTTAACGGTACCCCGAATCCGGAGGCCCGAATATAGCCAGACCCACAATCCAATCAAGACCCCGTTCATCCACCTTTTTTAAAATATCCATTTCAGCGCAATCCTTAGGTGCTCCTTGATACGGTGTGTTGTTAGCCCCAAAAAGATATGCCCCACGTGAGCCATCGTCAGTTACTGCAAATGCTGATGCCCCAACCTTAAAATCCCTATATGATACTGCTCGTTCTTCAGCTGACCGTCTAGCTAGATCAATAAATCGTGGTATTTGTTGGTAAACAATAACTTCTGTGGGCACATTTATTCTAAAGGATGTATTAAGTGTTAGGTCAAAATCAACATCTCTTGTTGGAACGGCGTAGCGTTGTTGCAGAACTGTATTGTCTCCAGCGGCCACAAACATTAAATAAGTCTGGTTCTCGAGTATCACGGATCTCTACGGTATACCCGTTAATATTAACCAGATCTGGTGTAACAAATTCTATTCCCATGTTTGTAAGACTATACCTCTTGATGTTTTATAACATTACCTAGATAAACAAGCAACTTCATATAACTAGAAATCATAATATGGAGGACTACTACTAGGTGGTGGAGAGCTAGATACATATGGTATGACCAGTTCTCTTCCAACATAACCTGCGATATCGACTAAGTGACTCACATCATTTTCTCTGGCAAGTGCTGTTTTCGATGAAATAACATCCTCTATATCCATACAAGGTACCCCATCGAAGAACTCAGCTTTAGGTCTATGTTCTGTAAAACTAATAGGGTAGTATCCGTCGCCCATATGTTCGGCGGCAGTTACAGGCACAACCCGTTAGAGTAAAGGTGAACTGACATATTAGTTGCTCCCCTTGCCATAGCACTAAGCGGTGGATTATGGAGAGTGGCAGTAAGTCGATCTGCAAGTGTTCGAAAGCCCTTACCTGAAACCAACATGTCTATATCTGGAGTATCATCTAAAACACCTCTTACAAACAAGGCTAGCGCCGCCTATTAGTAAATAGTCATCCGAATTAATATCTAAGCCATGTAAGGCATCTAGTATGGCTGGCCAGCGATGAGGTGTTCTCGATGCATCACTCTCTTGTCTTTCTGGATAGCCTTTAACGATACCTACTTCTGTCATAAAAACAGATATTATTACCTTAGGCTGCAATTTACAAGCATCAGCACTTTATGTTTATAGCCTAGCAGTCTCTAGATCTCAAGTATAGGTTTAGCGACAATAGTTTGCTTATTAGTCTTGTCACTATCAGTAACTTTCTTAGGTTGATGTATAACAAGTACAGCTAGTAATGCTGCAAATACCATGAAGACTAAGCCAACTAGAATACTTACATCAAAGCCATGAACAAGCGCTGCTAGTTTTACTTAAGTGAACAGCTGCAGCAGTTACAGAAGCGGCAATGCCTGAGAGAATTGATAGACCTAAAGCCCCGCCCATCTGTTGGGAGGTAGTTATTAGCCCAGATGCTAGCCCAGACTCTTGAGGACGAACCCCTGATGTTGCAGCTGCTATAACTGGCATAAATGTCATACCTATGCCTATTGGTATAACAATTAAGGCTGGTAACAGGTTGAATAGGTAATTACCGTGTACAGGTAAACGACTTAGCCAGATTAACCCTAGCCCAACAATTAGTGGTCCGGCTATTAAGAACCGCTTAAAGCCATACCTAGCTACAAGTTTTGGCATCCGGGTAGCCACGAAGCCTAAGACTATCGGCATTGGCAAGAAAGCTAGTCCAGTTTGAACTGGAGAATAATGAAGTACAAGTTGCAAGTATAGGGTTATTACGAAGAATAAACCTAACATGGTGGCATACATTGGCGCCATTATAAGGTTAGCTCCAGATACGTTTCGGATCTTAAATATAGATAGTGGAACAAGCGGATGTTTGGTTCTAGATTCATTGAATATAAATCCGGCCATTAAGACTATCGACTAGACCAAAGATGCTTAGTGTCGATGCGCTTAACCAGCCCCAACTTGATGCTTGGCTAAAGGCGAAGACCGTAGACATTAAACTGCCCGTAACCCAGCACCGCTCCTGGTAAATCTAGACCCGTGTACTTATCTTCCCTCTCATGCAGAGGTACAAAAGCAGCTATTAGGATAGACATGATGATACCTATAGGTACATTTATAAAGAAGTTCCAACGCCAACCTATGTACTGAGTGATAACTCCACCAAGCAGTAGACCTAGTGCTGCTCCACCGGTTGCTACTAGTGTCCAATAACCAATGGCTCGGTTTCTACCAGGTCCGTCTCTAAAGGTAGTTAGAACAATAGATAGAGCTGCTGGGGACATAAAAGGCTGCAGCCATACCCTGGAAAGCTCTTAGAGCTATTAATAATACTGAGGAGTGGGATATACCAATTAAGAAAGAGAATGTAGTGAAAGCAATCATGCCGCTAAGCAACGTTCTTCGTCTACCAAATAGGTCAGCTGCCCTACCACCAAGTAGCAAGAAACCACCAAATGTAAGAGCGTAGGCAGTAACAACCCATTGCAAAGCACTGTTAGTAAAATGCAGCTGTTCTTTTATGGTTGGCAATGCAACGTTAGTAATTGCGCTGTCTAGAACCACATAAATTGAGCGATTGCTACCAGTGTAAAAACAAGCCACTTTGATGTTGATTTCATATTGTTATATTCCTTCAATGATTTAGATAATTAAACTAATTATATATCTCAACTATATATATTGTCAAACTATTTATAATGAGCTATAATGAGGCCATGATAAGTAAACGATTACAAGAAGAACTCAGTTTACTGATTATCCGCTCATCAATGAAAGGTAAATACGCTATTGTTCAAATAGCTGAAGATAACCACATTACCCCTTATGCCAGCCATGACTTTGTGTTTACTAGAACCAGGACAACCCGTACCATGAAGTCTTTGGCAAAGTTTATGAGCTGTGACCCCTCTAACGTCACAGGAATTATTGAGCAATTAGTCAGTGAAGGTTTTGTTGACCGTAAAGAATCGTTAAACGATCGTAGGATAAAAACAGTTAGTCTTACTAATAAGGGGTTAGCTCTACGTGATAAATTCTTAGAGATTACAACAAGCACTCGCCTACCCAACCTCGATTCCCTATCGGATGATGAAATAGAACAGTTAATCGCAATACTAGAAAAAGCTAACAGAAACTAGCGCCACTCAGAGCGTAACAGTATAAATACTATTCAGAATCTGAATAGTCTTCTTCATTGCTAGCAGTATCTTCATCTATAGTATCCTCACTATCTAATGCTGCACCGCCGAAGACTTCGTCTAATGAACTAACAAGGACTTCTCTGGGCCTAGAGCCATCAGCAGCACAATAATGCCCTGTTCTTCCATAGTCTCGATAAGTCTAGCCGCACGGCCATAACCTATCCTTAGACGTCTCTGAAGAAGGCTAGTACTGGCTTTATGGCTGTCTATAACCACTCCAACAGCATCACGCCATAGGTTATCATCAGCCTCACGCCGCCACCGCCATCAGAAAGAATCGCACCTCGTCCACCACCTAGCTGTACTGGTTGAGAAACAACCTCATCATCATATTGAGGAGGTCTTTGCATCCGTATAAAGTCATTAACTTTAATAGTCTCAGCGTTCTCAATAAATGCAGCTTGAACACGCTTAGGTTTAGGCATATCGCTGGTTAGTAACAACATGTCACCCTTGCCCAGTAGTTTCTCGGCACCAATTCCGTCAATAATAGTTCGAGAATCTACTTGTGAGGCAACAGCAAAGGCAATCCTGGCTGGCATATTAGCTTTAATAAGACCGGTAATAACATCAACTGATGGTCTCTGGGTTGCTAGAACTAAGTGAATACCAACTGCTCTAGCTTTCTGAGCTAAACGAACAACTAACGTTTCTACATCTCTAGCTGCCATCATCATAAGATCAGCTAACTCATCAATAACGATCACAATATATGGCATCTGTTCAGCACTATTCTTAGTGTTGTACTCATCAATATTACGTGACCCAACAGTAGCCATCATCTTAAGACGTCTGTCCATTTCTGCAACTGCCCACTTGAGAGCTGAGATGCATTTCTCAGGCTCAGTAATAACTGGCGCTAGCAGATGTGGTAGCTCGTTATATTACGCCCATTTCAACCTGTTTTGGATCAACTAGGATTAGTTTAAGTTGGGATGGTGAGTTTCTATATAGAAGGCTGGTAAGAATTGTGTTCATCATGACAGATTTACCAGCACCAGTTTGTCCGACAATTAGAAGATGTGGCATTGCAGCAAGATCTGCGATTATGGGGCTTGCTTGCAGCAATGTCCTTACCAATAGCTACAGCTAGCGGACTCTTAGACTCAGCCCACTCAGGGGCTTCCATAATACTGCTTATTCGGACTGTCGCTCCCTTAATATTTGGTACTTCAATACCAACCGCTCGCTTACCCGAATTGGAGCTTCCATACGAATAGAGTGTGCAGCAAGGTCTAGGGCTAAGTTATTCTCAAGCGCCGTCAGCTTAGTAAGCTTAACGTCAGCCGGTGGTTTTAGGGTGTATTGAGTAACTCTAGGCCCAATGTTAGCCCCTTCCATTTCAACTTCAATCTTGAAGTTAGAAAAGGTATCATGGATTGTCTTAGCATTGCCGTTAACATCCCCGGCATCCGCCTTATCTTGTTTTTGATTAAGTAAATCTACACCTGGATACTTCCAGTCTGAATCTGAAGTAGTTGTTAGAGCTTCACGGTTATCTGGTTTGGCTATTTTCTCAGCACTATTTCGAAACGAACTAAGTCTAGGTGCACCAAGAGCTGGCTTCTGACCATCGTGATGCTCTACTGGTACTCCCTCTGTTAATTTAAAGCCATTCTCCCCTGCCTTAGCCTTAAGAGCAGCCAAATCATTATCCTCTTCGCTCTCTTTGTGCCTAAACAGCTTTATGAACGAGGCAATAGACTTTGGTGTTACGGCAAAGGCAAAGAAAACAGCAAATACTGTAGCTACAGCAAATAGAATGCTAGCTGGTAGTTTATCCAGTACATTTAGAAAAGCGCCGCCAATTAACTTACCGAAGTTACCACCATGACCACCAATTAATACACCAGCCTTGGTTTTAGATGCGAATGAGGTATATAAAAGACAGCTAAAGAAGGCTACAGCTATTGAGATACTTATTAACTTATCTACCGGTATCTTGTGGTCTTCTGTTTTGAACTTATAGACACCGATATATACCAGAGCTATAGGCAAAGAATAAGCAGCCCAACCAACTAGCCAATAGCCACCATGGAACAGTCCAACTGGTAGACTGCCACCGCTATTAAAGCCGCCAATCAGTACAAATAAGGCTATTAGTATGAGTGCTACAGCAACGCTATAGCCAATAAGGGCTGCATTGTTGTTTGTAGCTTTTTCAGTTGCTTTTGGACTGACTCGTTTTTTTGATTTTTTCTTGTTGGCCATCGGGGCAAATTATACCATTTTATGGGGTGGTAATAAAGACTGGTCTTATATGGATATTAAAGTTCTACTGCTTGCAAACAAGATACTTAAACATTAAGTTTAGTATATATGTCACACGAAGAAGCAGCTTTATTTACTGGCGTGGGAGACGACAGAGACCCAAGACTAGGTATTCCAGAAAACCTTAGGAAGACAAGCAGGAGAATTTATGGATACCACTAGAGTAGTTAGGGTTATTTTGGAAAACTCTGGTTCGGTAAAATTGGAGCCTACTGTTAACGATCAAAGCGAGTTTAGATCTGAGGATTATGCCCAAGGACCAAGGTATGGTGATTTGTTTACAAATTGGAGTCGTAGTGAACAGCAAAGGGATGACTTGGAGGGCTACTTAGTTGGTTTTCCTAGATTGTTAAATGCTGCTGATCGTGTTGTTGATTGTCTTCATATATGGATGGATAACTCAAGCATAACTGATGAATCTTACGCTATACCCTTGCTTTCTATAGAAGGCCTTTATGTATATTCAAAGACATACAGTCTCCTAATGGAAGAGCTTGATGAGCTTGCGCAAGGCGGTAGGAGCCCTAGATGGAAGTCCCACTACTGAGAAGTAGAGAAACTGGTGAAATATATGGCAGACCTGCAAATGCTGAGGATAATACTAAGGCAGTAGAAGCAAATAATGAAGCGCCAATACAGGTACATAGCACTCTCAAGAGCAATCTCAGGCTACAACGATATGCAGCCGTAGAAAAAGAAGTACTCCCCACATCTACTTGACGATTAGTGTCAATCTACGCCAGCGTCTTGAGTTAGGAGACGATGCTCGCATTTCTTGAAGCGACGTTGCTGTTCAAGCAGCAATTTCATCAGCGGTCTTAGCCTTAGCTTCTTTATTGACCTGTTGTTTCACCGCCCTTATTGCTGTTGTTGCTACCACCACCTCCACCAATAACATAATTACTGGTATAACTATTGGACTACGATTAGTGTGCTCAAATAAGTAGTGGGTAACGTGATCTTTTAGTTCAGCTTTAAAAGCGATCAATATCTATTCGCTTGTAGCGCTGACTAACTGCTCGCTTAAGTTCGTCTCTAAGACCACTCATTATTCTCCCTCGTTATCCTCGCATGTATATGAAGCCACGACTAATTATGTCTGGAGATGTTAGTATGGCTCCGGTCTTCCTATCTATAGTTAAGATAATTGCCACCAGGCCTTCCTCCACTAAGCAGTACTTCGGTCTTTAACAACTACGTTAGAAACAAGAGCACCAGTCTGGTCTACTAAAATTGATCCAACTGGTACTTCACCATTTACTTCCATTTTATCTGGAGTAAGGTTAATCACCTGACCATTCTCAGCGTTAACTGTATTAGCTCTAGGTATGCCCTCTTCTATGGCAATGTCTATATGTCGCTTCTTAGATCTAAATGATCCATATATAGGTATGAAGAACTTAGGTTTTGTCATGCGTATCATTTCGGCATACTCATCAATCGAAGCGTGACCAGAAACGTGCAACGGTCCAACACCATCTAGATCATGTGTCGTATGCTGGAAAACATGAACATTCTTCTTCATAAGCTCATCGACCATAGTAGCGATTAGGGCATCATTACCTGTTTCTGGTATTGGTGTAGAACTTAGGATAACAGTATCTTGTTCCTTCATTTTGACATGTCTGTGTTCACCGTTAGCCATTCTCTGCAAGGCAGAACTTGGTTCACCCTGACCGCCAGTACAAACAACGACAATTTCGGTATCTTTTAGATTAGATACGGAATTTATAGGTACAAAGGTACCTTTTGGTACTCGAACGAACCCATGTCTAACGGCCATTTCAAGAGTGCTCATCATACTACGTCCATCTAGAGCTATTTTCTTGTTGTGGATGAACGGCAGCGTTAATGATCATCTGAATACGATTAATGTTTTGTTGAGAAGATGGCTACAAATATACGGCCTGGGGCTTTATCCATAATGTCGACAAAGCTTGGTTCAATAGTTGACTCACTTGGTGTTCGCCCTTCACGCTCTGTAGTCGTACTCTCAGACAGTAAAGCTAGTACGCCTTCGTTACCTAGCTCAGTTAGTCGCTCAAGATCAGAACGCTCATGGTCAAGTGGTTGTGGGTCAAACCTAAAGTCACCAGTGTTTATGATACGACCAATTGGTGTATCTAGAACTATGCAGGTACTACCCGGTATTGAGTGAGTAATTCTAACTAACTCTACGAGAAGTTGCCTACTTTAAGTTTTTCATGAGTGTTTTCGTTCATGACAACGGTGCTTAGCTTAAAGCCTTCAGGCATTGGCAGGCCCAAAGTTTTCAAAGATCTCCTCAACTCGTCCAATAGTAAACTTCGAACCATAAATTGGTGCTGGGAAGTTTGGCACAATGTGGGGTAGTCCTCCAATATGATCTAAGTGCCCATGAGTTATTAGGTAACCCTTTAGTTTATGTTTGATCTGTTCAAGATAGGCAGTGTCTGCGATAGCGTAGTTAATACCAGGTAAATCATACACCCAGTTCGTTACCACAGTCCATAATTACAGCCTCATCCTTGTACTCAACTAGGATCATGTTTTTTGATCCACCATGGTCCATACCACCTAGACCAATAATTCTAAGTCTAGGTTGATCATCAATGAAGTTAGCCCTTCGTGGTTGGGTTTTCTCAGCAGTCTGATACTGATTAGCAATACGCTGAGCATCAGCTTGTGAGCGCCTTTGAGCCCTAACAGCCTGTCCTCTTGAAGTACTCATAGGAGTTGCTGAGCCAACCTGTGGCTTATTAGGCTTTTGGTTGTTATTGTTTGGTTTATTCTGATTGTTATTTCTATTATTCATTAGTTATTTCCTTGTTTAGATAATGATTCAATTACGTTTGGAATGAGACTAAAGTCATCAATTAGAGTTTGTCTCATTTGCCCGTTATATAATGCGGCAGCTGGATGATACAGTGGCATAATAACCACCTTAAATCCATCCTTTAGCTTGCCTCCCACTGCCAGGGTAATTCTCTTTGGCTGACCATGTATTTCTGAAATACGTAGATCAGGCAAGAAGCAGTTCATACTATGCCGTCCGAGCGTAACGACAAGTTTCGGTTTAATAATTTCTAGTTGCCTCCTTAAATACGGCAAGAATTCATGTTTCTCGCTTGGCAGCGGGTCACGGTTATTTGGTGGACGGTATTTAACGATGTTAGTTATATAAATATCAGCTCTAGATAGCCCAATGGATTCGAGCATTTCATCTAAAAACTTACCAGCAGCCCCAATGAATGGCAGACCTTTTAGATCCTCATTCTTACCAGGAGCCTCACCAATAAAGACGACATCACTAGATGGGTTACCATCACCAAAAACTAATTGCGTAGCTTGAGCCCGAAGCTCAGGACAGATATCGTCTTTAATAATCTCGTCTTTTAACTGGTTGAGTTTAAGTTGCTTTTCTTCCATAGGGTGTAAAACTTACAATTAATCTAATTAGGTTCTTAAGTGTTCCTACTAGGAATATTATGGCTAGTAGGTACCACCATAGATTGCCTCGATCGATCGATAGGGATATAAAACCATAGCTAATAGCACCTTCAACTATTGCTGATAGAAGCAGCACTAGTCGTGATTTTTTGTACTGTTTAACTGTCTTTTGCATTGTCCTTATTTAGCTCCCTTTGAGCAGCTTTCATACTTAGCTGCAAACGGCCTTTATCATCGATGGCTACCAATTTAACGGTTACCTTGTCGCCTTCTTTAACGACGTCACTTGGCTTATTAACTCGCTCTTCACTCATTTCACTAACGTGAACTAGGCCATCTTTGTTTGGCATGATCTGAACAAAAGCTCCAAAGTCTAGAACGCTTACAACTGGCACATCCTTATATATCTTGCCGACTTCAGGTTCAGCAACAATTCCATTAATCCAGTCCTTAGCAGCAGTTATGGACTTAAGATCTGGGCTAGATATCATAACCAAGCCGTCGTCTTTAATGTCAATCTCGGCACCAGTTTCTTTAGTAATCTTTTGGATTACCTCACCACCCTTACCGATGATTTCTCTAATCTTATCTGGGTTGATCTGAATGCTCTCAACTTGTGGTGCAAACTCACTTAGCGCATCACGTGGAGTCTTAATGGTAGTTATCATGTGCTCCAAGATAAAGGCTCTACCGGCCTTGCCCTGTTCTAGTGCTTTACTAAGAACATCAACAGGTACACTGTGTAGTTTCATGTCCATTTGAAGAGCTGTAATACCTTTTGATGTACCGGCAACCTTAAAGTCCATATCACCGGCAAAGTCCTCAGCGTCAGCAATGTCGCTAAGAATAATAGGGTTAGTGCCATCTAGAATTAGTCCCATAGCTATACCACTAACTGGTGAGCTAATTGGAACACCAGCATCCATTAGTGCAAGACAGCTAGAACAAGTTGCGGCCATAGATGTTGAACCGTTCTGACTCATAATTTCAGTAACTGAACGAACAGTGTATGGGAAGGTAGCCTCATCAGGCATAACTGGCAATAGTGCTCGCTCGGCTAGATAACTGTGTCCAATTTCTCTTCGTCCTGGACCACCGAGTCGTCTAACTTCACCAACTGTATAACCAGGTGCATTGTAGTGGTGCATGTAGCGCTTCTCTGTGTTCTGCTCCATGCTGTCTATAATCTGAGCGTAACTAAGTGGAGCTAGTGTCACAATGTTTAGAGCTTGAGTAAGGCCTCTCGTAAACAAGCTAGAACCGTGAGCTCTAGGCAAGATACCTACTTCTGAGCTAAGTGTACGAACCTCATCAAACTTACGACCATCAGGACGAACATTCTTATCAACAATCTCTTTCTAACATCTTTATGTAGAGCTAGAGTAAAAGCATCATCGTAATCTGATTTAACTGGATCCCAGTCCTCACCAAGTTTTTCTTTGAAATGCTCGAATGTTTCTTCTTTTAGAGTAGCTACTAACTCGTTTCGCTCTGGGTAAGGTCGTCTTAAATTTTCACCCATCTTACCTTCTAGGAATTCATCAACTTGCTTCTGTAAATCCTCATCAGGCAAAGCCAGTTTGTATTCTTGCTTTGTAACACCAACTTTCTCTATAAGTTCTTTTTGAAGAGCTATTGCTGGTTGCATTGCTGAGTGAGCAAAAGTTATACCCTTAACAATTTCATCCTCGCTAACTTCACTAGCACCAGCTTCAACCATAGTTACACCCTGTTCAGTACCGGCTACTACTAAGTCTAGTCCTCCCTCTTTTAGCTGTTCCTGAGATAGGAAAGCCGTCAGCTCATGCTTTTCATCATAACCAACCCTAAGACCGGCTATAGGGCCATCAAATGGCGCACCAGTTAACATAAAGGCCGAACTTAGAGCAATCATTGCTATCATGTCGGGTCTAAAGCTAGGATCCATGCTTAAAACTGTAGCTACGCCCTGAACTTCGTTACGATAACCTTTTGGCCATAGTGGTCTAATTGGTCGGTCTATTATACGTCCAATTAGGATAGCTTCATCAGATGGACGGCCCTCTCTTTTAATAAAGCGAGAACCACTAATCTTACCGGCAGCATAGAAACGCTCTTCGTAATCTATGCTCATTGGGAAGTAATCAAAGCCATCGATGGCTTTAGGATTAACCATGACTGTACCAAGTACAACAGTATCGCCATAGCGAACCATTACACTGGCTGAAGTTCTAAAGCCTACTCGGCCAACTTCTAGACTTAATTTACGACCACAAAAGTCGGTTTCTACTTTTATTATTTTCTTTCCTGCGGGGTTTATGGTTTGAGACATAATCTCCTTTCAACCAAGTGCTTCTGAGACAAAGTCCAGCTATACCTTACTTTCGGGTATACCTGTTGCTCTGGCTCAGAGTTCTACTCAAGTTTGAGATGGCCCTTGGTATTAATTAATATTCTTGACCTTGCCTAAAGTCAGTTTGTTGATGCTTTGGCGTTGGTAAGCTAACGAGCTCGATTATTCGAGCAAATTGGTTTACTAACGACTAACGTCTAATGCCTAGTTTGCTTATAACTTCTAAATACTTCTTGCTATCCTTATCTGCTACATATCTAAGTAGGCGACGTCTCTTACCTACCATTTGCAAAAGGCCACGTCGTGCCATAAAATCATGCTTATTAGTCGCCAAATGCTCTGTTAGCTCCTTAATTCGTTCAGTTAGTATTGCTACCTGAACTTCGGGGCTTCCGGTGTCTGATTTACTGGCCTGAACAACCTTAATGGCGCTAGACTTCTTCTCCGATGTAATCATTCTTATCTATAAATTAACATATCTCAATCTGTTATACAAGTGTTATAAATACAAACCATACCTTAGACAAATCTAGGTAATTCTTCAGTTAGTCGCAACATTGCCTCGTCATCGTAGGTAAACATCTGATTATCGTCAAAGATATCAGCAGGTAAGCCAAATGCAGACACTATCTCGACCAATCTGTTGTGCTTTATCGGATCTGATGAGATTTCCGTTCCGTGACCTAAATCTGCAGCCGCTGTACCGTTAATAGTTAGCCATACAAGCCCATGTATAGCACCTTCACCTACTCTGGTGGGTGCCTCTAGTAGTGGATCATCACCTTCAGCGGCACGTATACGGATATCAACTACCCAATCATTGTATTTGCTTGCTTCGCTGGCAGCATTTAATAACCGCAGGTCTATCTCGTGAGACACACCATCTTTCATACCATTAATTTTTGCAGCACGACCAATAATAATATCTGATCCAAATTCACTAGGCTCAAATATGCCCCATTCATCTTTCATAGTTAATGGTACGGCACCCTGTTCTGTAACTATACGTGCAAGTACACCTATAGCACCGCTAAATACGGGGTTACTAAGCTTGTCTTTAACAGGTCTACTTCTCTCAGCTGAAGTCATTAGTTATAATTTAACATATATACTATAAATTGTCAATACCTTGGTATGTAGGCTTTATTTGGATATGGCTAAATCAAACAAATATCAGGTGGGCTTCTATTTGATCGTGGTCTAGTTTCTCAACATTTACTGCGTCCTCAAGCTTAAAGTCACCAATAACTGTGCGCTTTAAATCGGTCATATATGCCCCACTCTTTAAGCTATTGCCGAGATCAAAAACTAGAGAACGAATGTATGTACCACTGGATACTCTGGTATCCAGTTTGAGTACTGGGTAGTCGTACTTTAAAAGTTCTAGGTTATATATATTTACTGGCCTAGCTTTAAGTTCTATAGTCTTACCCTGCCTGGCCATCTTATAAGCTCTTTGGCCATTTACTTTTAGTGCTGAATAAATTGGAGGCATCTGCATACTTTTACCCTCAAAGGTTTTTAGGGATTGATCAACTTCTTGCCTGGTTGGCTTGTAGTCTGAATAAAACTTCGGCTCTGTCTCTCTATCTCCACTCTCTGTTGTCTCGCCTAATTTAATGTCTACCAGATACTTCTTGTCCAGTTTAGAGAAGTCACCAGCCTTCTTTGTGTACTCTTTACCGATTAAAAGTAGTAGCAAGCCACTAGCCAGTGGGTCCAATGTTCCAGCATGGCCAACTTTTATTTGAGCAGGTTTAATTTTTTGCTCAGTAGCAATAATCTTGCGCACATAGCCAACCACATCAAAGGATGTCCAGCCAACTGGCTTATCTACAAGCAATATACCTTTCATAACATCTATTTATAACCGAAGTACGACGCTTAGCCTATTTTTGGAGCAGTATCCTCAGTAGGAGTGTCCGTAGGTAGATTAAGGGGCAAAGGTGGAGCTACTGGTGGTGCTTTATCTGTTGGTGCCTCACTAAATAACGATGGATCTAGCCCAGTTGTGTTACTAACCGGTGCTTGAGGAGCTGGTAATGGAGCTGGATTATCATGAAGCGGGTTACCAAGTGGCAAAGCATTAAGAGCTAAGTCCGGCTCTGGTGCATCTGATGGAGCTGGAGTCTCGGCTTGTATAGCATCTATCTGCTCTCTGGCACTATCAATGGCAGATGCTTCTGGAGCTGCTGGTGGTAACGCTGCGCTCACAGGTTCTGGAACAGGTGGTGGCAGTGGAGCTGGTGCAGCTTCTTCTGCAGGTTCAGTCATTCTAAGATGTGGGCTATTAACGGTTCGCTCTAGATCAGTAATTGTTTGATCCTCATGAGGACCTGTATCTATTGGAGCCACAGGTTGGGGTGGAGCTGCTGGTGGTAACGCTGCGCTCACAGGTTCTGGAACAGGTGGAGGTGTCCAGGTTGGTGGTGGTGGCGTATATGTTGGTTGGGGTGGAGTAACTACGGCCTGAGGACCAGCTGGCGGAGCTGTCTCTTGTGGGGGAGTATAGCTCTGTTGTGTTGGCGGCATTGCCCCACTAAGTGGATCAATAGAAGGATCATATTGCTCTGGAACGCTATTGGCAGTTAATGTACCTCCTAGAGTTGGTGCTTGGGTGATAATCCTAGGAGCTGCATCACTTAAATCTGCTGGTGGTGCGCCCAAGGGAGTTCTATGCTCAGTAACTATTCGCTCGTCTTCCTGTTCAGCAACTGGTTGGCTCGCAGGAGCTGGTGGTTGAGGTTGATTTAATACTTCTAGATCGCCATCATGATTAATGTTTAGAGTGCCATCATCATTTTGAGCACCCTGACCTTCAGCTGCAGGCATTGCTGTTTTTAAATTAGCTACTGGCTCAGCCAAACTGACTGCTACCAATTGCTGGTTTGCACCAGCTGCCATTAACTCACCACTGACATTCATTGTTTGTGACGAAGTCTTCTCGTTACTGAATCTGTTAGTCTCGGCGATAATACCAGTTAGTAGAGCTGTGGATATTTGCTCATCTAACACTTTGTCACCTAGCTGCAAAGCTAGATCGGTAATAAGTTCACATAAGCTACTGGCTGCTGGATCCTGCCAGTTAATAGCACCAAGATCACTCTTATCTTTAGTGTTTACGCAAGCTACGGTGGCATCGTGAAGTATTCGGCCGTGACTAGTAATAGCCTGGTCAAGGTCTTCTTGCTGCTTAACACCTAAAGCGACAACTAGTTCAACGTTGAAGTCACCCTGGCTAAATTCCAAATCTTTATCACTTAATGAAGTTCTATAAGGTGTAATAAAGATCTTAACTACTTTATCCTCAACCTTATATCTAAGTTTATCTGCCTTGTTCTTATCTAGGGCTATAATAAAGTCTCTTAGAGAATCGGCTGTCTTTTCTATGGTCTCCTCGGGTTTTAGAAACTCAATAGTTGATGGAACATTGCCACTAAAAACAGCAGAACCGTGTTTGCCTAGCTTATTAACTATAAGAGTCAGCCCAATACAGGCTGCTAACTGATCAACGGAAGGATTCCGGCTTACGGTAATAAGTACCGAATTAGCCGTTTTTAGTCGATCGACAAGCTGGCTTTTAGCGTTATCCATTTTTGATTGTTTTTTATGTTTGAGCGATCTATAAACACACTACCATATATAACAAGGGTTGGCAAGATGTAGCTTGTGCTTAAACTGGATGGCTACTATCGGCTGGCAAAAATGATTCTCCTGGGTGGTTCGTTTCCCACTCAGGAGCTAGCCAAGATACAACCTCTGCTATAGGTAAAGTACTATGTATATCCTTATATCTGTCTACTGCCAATAGGTCTAAAGATCTGGCAAATATATGATCATATGCGGCTGATCCCGTAGGCTCCCTAAGTAGTACATATTGCCTGAAATAACTGGCATGTGGGTCAGCAGCCTGATATCCTCGCTCATTAGCCTGATAGACTCGATCTCTTCTTATAAGCCCTCTCGTTATAGTTTCAATGTCCAGATCTATATCTGCGTGTGGATCTTTCTCGACATTTAGTGCTTCAATAAATTTACCAGACTCTGACATAAATGCAGATCCATCGCTAGATGTTTTTGGGTTAAAGTCCCCACCTTTCGAACTCTTGGTAACATGTGATTTTGGAAGAGTGAAGCGCATAAGTTTATCCATTAGCTCTATAGAGTTCTCCCTAATATAGGTCGGATCATAATCTGGCTGAGATCTATAATAATTACCTAGTACACGGTATATAAATGGCTGGATTGGCGAATGGCCCTGAGCGAATTTAAAACTTAAATAAAAGTCTCTTGATATTTGTCTTTCAAAAGCTTTGTGTTTTTCTCGATCTACTGGGCCTAATTCAACAGTAAATGCCATAAAGTATATTATAGCATAAGGGTAATGAAAAAGCAATTTGATTGACTCGTCATTTGACCCTCTTTACAAACAGGTCTTACCCCTGTATAGTTGTGATCTATGCCAATTATTAAATCAGCTCGTAAAAGAGTTAAGGTAGCTGCAAAAGCTACAATTCGAAACTCTAAGACTAAGCGTCAGTTTAAGACCTCTCTAAAGAGCTTAACTAAGAAGCCGACTATTGATGCATTCAGAGATGCTCAGAGCGCTATAGATAAGGCTGCTAAAAAGCACGTTATTCATAAGAATAAGGCTGCCAGACTAAAGAAGCGAGCAGCTAAGCTCGCTAAGGATGCTAACGTTAAGACCGTAAAGAAGGCTGCAACTGCTGCTAAGCCTAAAACTGCCGTTAAGCCAAAGCCAGCTGCTAAAGCTAAGCCAAAAGCACCAGCTAAAAAGAAATAGCTACAGGCTAAGTCCTACTATAAAGTTCTTGAGACCTTCATCTAGGTCTAGGCTTATGGTCTTACTAGCTAAATCTAAGTTAGCTAGTTCCCTAACAAAGCTTTTTAAGTTGCTAAATGATAGTTTTGTAGCTATCTGTCTAGCTTTATTGAGAGTATATGGAGATAGGCCGCTAGTAGATAGTACTACCGAGTTATCAAGGTTCTTTGAAGTCATATATATAGCTAGGGTATTTAGCTGCCAAGACAACATAGCCAGTATTTGCTCTGGTTCAACTTTTTGAAGCCTTTGTTCGCTGTATATTTTAAGAGCTTTCTTAATGTCTAAACCAAAGGCTGCATCCAGTAGCTCAAAGATCGTACTTGATGGCGATTGCTCGGTAAGTTCGTTTATTGACTCTGTGTTTATATCCTGCGAGTACAAAATTAACTTAGCTAGTTCCTGAGATAACAAAAGTTGATCATCCCCAACACGATTAATTAAATAGTTTGCATCATTAACAGATATAGAACCGCCTAATTCTTTTGCGTAATTAGTTATCCATTTTGTTAGCTCATATGGTGCAAGTTTATTCAGTTGCTTAAAGTCGGTGTTTTTCTGTAGGTATTTATAGTAGCTTTTGCGTTTATCTAGAGTTGGTTCGACTATGACTAAGGTTGTCTCATCAGGCAAGCCTAATTCCCCGCTTTGTAGTAGCTCGTCAAAACCTTTAGTCTTTGATGGTTCAAATAAAATAATGAGCCTCTCACTACTAAATAATGAGTAGCTAGCTAGCTCCATTACTACATCATCGAGATTTACCTCAGGACCATTTATCTTGGTAACACTTAAGTCATCGGCTGATCTTAAGCTGCCCTTGAGCTTACTAAGCTCAGAGATTATTTGGTAACCATTGTCTCCCGTTAACGTAATGATCATTTAGGTATTTTAGCAACCTTAAGCCGTTGATCGTAAGGGCAATAGTGAGTTCCCCGACCTGCAGCTCTTATTTTTAAAATCTCATGACCACAACGAGGGCAAGGTAAACCTTCCCTCCTAAAGACCTTGGCAAACTGAATATAACTACCCTTCTTGCCCTCAGCATTAACGTAGTTTCTATCTGTAGAACCGCCTTTTTTAATAGATAGTTTAAGTACATCAATAAGAGCCGTATGCAGTAACTTAATATCCTTATCTGTTAGAGATTTAACTGTGGTTAGTGGGTGGATCTTAGCTCCCCACAAGCTCTCATCAGCATAAATATTGCCAATACCTGCAATAACCTTTTGATCTAGTAGCACTGCTTTAATAGCAGAGTTTGGTCTTATGTTTAACCTATCCTTTAATACTTGCCAGCTAAAACTTGCTGCCAGTGGTTCTGGGCCTAAGGTTCTAATTAAATCTATAGTTAAAATATCTGATGTTTTAATTAACCTCATCCAGCCAAACTTACGCTGATCGTTAAAGTACAGATTAGAATCATCACTAAAGCCAATAACTACCCTGGTAGACTTATCTGGTAAGTTACCGATTAATGATTCGTTGGGATGCCCTGCCCCAAACCTCTGGTCCTGACTCTTAAAGACTAGCTGGCCAGTCATTTTAAGATGTATGACTAAGCTATAGCCACTAGAAAGTTCAATAATTAAGACTTTAGCTCGCCTCTTTACTGCTTCTACCCTAGAACCAATTAGGAATATATCGACCTGTTCTGGGTCGTTAGGAAAAGACTTAGCCCAATCGTGAGTAGCCGACTTTATGGTCTTACCAACGATTAAACTCTTAAGCCCAAGGCGAACAGTCTCTACTTCTGGTAACTCTGGCATTACCCATAGCTTAATATAAAAGCTATAATATTGGCCAACGGGATAACTTATGGATTCAATCAATTCTATACTCGGTAATAAAGAGTTTAAGGAGCCTGAGGCTATACAAAAGCTGAAAGACTACATTCACTTACAATATGGCTCCAGAGTTAGAATTAGACTAACTCAGAAGGGTCTAACGATTATTGTAGATGGCAGTGCTCTCGCCAATACACTGAAACTACGGTTACCAGATATCAAGCGTCAGCTAGATATTAACGACAATATATATATTAGAATCGGCTAAAAGTTAGTATTAGCAGTCAGAGTGCTTAAATCAGGTATCTGTCGCTCAAAAAGCGTGTTTACAAGCCCAAAGTTACCAGCAAAGCTTCTAGGTGAAGCGCTACAGCTAGTCATGAATGTATGTAATATGTTATTGCCATTCTCGATCAGGTAAAAGTCATAACGATCACCAGTTGAACATAGACCGATATTACTAGGAACGGCAGCCTTCATTGACTGTGTAAAACCAGCATAATGCAGCGCATACAAAAAGTTTTGATACGAGTTCTCGCTGTTGTTATAGATCTTAGAGTTTATAACGTTACCGTCATAACCCTGGATTAAATCAAAGCTGGTAGTGTTACGATCAACTGTGATTATCCCAGTATTAAAGTTTTGTGGAGCCGTTATTGGGCCTGAGACAACCATTCTAACTTGAGCATCAGTATTAGCGTAGCTAGTTAGAGGAGTTACTGGCTTAACAGGGATGATTGGGCTTTTCTTGCCACTACCACCGGTAAATAATAGGATTGCCAATAAAATAGCTAGCCCAACACATGCCAAAAAACCGATAAGATAACGATTCATAATATCTCTTTCAAGGCATATATTAACATGTTTATGGTAATTATGCAAGGTTTTTATTGTCCCTTTTGTTATAATTTAAACTATAACTTAAGAATTCTATTAGGAGCACGATGTCCGACCAAGATGATTCCTTGCAGGCCTTAAATAGAGCGATCTGGGACTCAAACGAAGTTCTAGTTAGTGCTTCTACTACTTCTAAACTACATAAGGATACACTGACCCTAAATCGAGCAAAACTCTTTGCTATAAAAAGGTCTCCCCTGGGTACTATTGAGGACATGAGTGTTCGTATCGAGGACGTACTAAATATTGGTGCCACACTGGGTCCAGTATCTGGAATGGTTAGGATTATGACTAAGTTTAATGCACCTGGTGAACCCTATGTTATTGGACCCTTCAAGAAGAGAGATACTCTAAAACTAAAACGTATAATACAAGGCTATATTATTGCTCTAGATAGAAAGATTGACTTAAATATGACACCTACAAATGAGTTAGTTACTAGATTATATGAGCTCGGTGAGGACGATCACTCCATACAGTAATGACTAAATATGTAGCCATGTTACGAGGTATTGGGCCTGGTGACCCTAATATGACGGCAGCAAAGTTTACTACTTTCTTTGAAGAGCTTGGATTTACTGGAGTTAGGGTTGTACTTTCTAGTGGGAACATTATCTTTGAAAGCCCCAGCAGTAACGCTGATGCCCTAGCTGAGCTTATAGAGAAAGCTCTGCCAGAGAAACTAGGTTTTAAACGCAGTGCTGTAATAAGGAGTCAGGCTGAACTTCAAAACATAATTGATCTAGATCCTTTTAGGGGTATCGAACAAGATCATAATAAAGGCACCTATCTTTTAGTTACATTCTTTAAATATAAGCCAGATATCACCTTTAAGTTGCCCCACACCCCGGAGAATAAACCATACACAGTGTTAGGTAGAATAGATAAGGCTATTTATGGATCAATAGATCTATCTAACTCTAAAACACCAGACTATATGGCCTGGCTAGAGAAACAATTCGGTAAAGACATTACTAGCCGTACTCCAAAAACTATTAGGCTTATTCTAAAGCGAATGGATGATGTCTAGCATAAAATGAATACATGAGCATGTTATTTACAGAAGCAAAAACATATAGTACATTTGAGTTAGTATGGTGAAAATAAAAACATTGGAAATGTAGCCAATGAAACTCACACGTGTTCCTGAAACAAATAGTTTTGGACTCGTGTTGCCGCCGACTACCGAAGACCTTGAATATCTTAGACTCTTTCAGAAACCAAAAGACCGACCTGACACAGTAGATCGCCACCATTTGTATTGGCCAAAGAAACTCTATCATTCAACTAAGTTATCTCAGGAATTTTCTGAACATAGTTTTAATAGTATATGGATACTAATAAGTGACCACCGTGCTATACATCATCAGTTTGACGGGGTACCGATGCCAAAACGGGAGGTAATGGCAACCTTTCTAGAAGAAGCTAATCTGCTTGAAGGACTTGGCATCTCTATGCGAGCTATAGATATGATTGATACTGCTTTATATGAAGATAGGGTAGTCGACCATCAAGCCACAGAAGAAAATAGACAAAGAAACGTAGAGATAATAAACAACACAGTAATGCGTGTACCAAAATTTGAGGCAATACCAGCGCAGTTAGCCAACCTTGCAGTTAAGCAATTATACGAACTTTCCCTAGCTGCCTAAGTACATATTGTTAATTAGGTAACAAAACAATATAATGCTGGTTATAGCAAATAAGGTAGTTGGGAAGATTTTACAAATTATGTTTAGTGGAGAATACTCGGAAATTAATGTTCCATCAGCGGCATCTGTTATTAACCGCTTATCAGATAGATATGGTGCTCCTACTACAACAACTAGAGCTTTTGAGGAGAGTGATGACCATTTATTCAGTGAGTTCCCCCACCCTCTTTTACCAACAGTTGGCATAGAGATTGAACTACCTCATAGAGAGCTTGACCCTAATCTTAGTTTTGTTATGCCTCGAGGTACAGACTATGATCAGCTGGATGATTCCAAAAGAGAACAAGCTGATCAAATCTTTGATGGCATAGACAACACGTGGAAACCACGTATGACGGATCTAGCTGAGGCCGGTCTGATAATTGGTGACGATAGCTTTAGCGAACTTATATTCCCACCCTACTATTCAAGCAATGAGCTAAACCAGCTAGTTTCATACCTATATGAAGCAGGATTAGTACCAAATGGCAGAGAACTGCCTCTGCACATAACCCTTGGTGGTATAGATGCATCTAGTGAACCACTACACTTACAGCGACTAGCGAGAATGGTTGAACTACTCGATGGTACAACTGACCGCAGACTACATGAACCGCTAATGGGCAGCATGAGCCATTGGGTCCAGAAAGATAAAAGAGGCTACTTAGAACGAAGACCCTCCGAACTGGCTGGTGATGAGCATAGCGGCGTGGAGCTTAGAGCGTTGTCCGCCAGAAGCTCGGAACAACTCACTAAGGTTACATGGAGAGCTCAATGGATGGGTGCTTGTTTAAAGGCTTGGCTGGAAGCCAGTAACCCTGAGCGAGCTAACTCTGTAAATACCGTACCGTTTGATGGATACGAGCGTGGAGCAATGATTGATACATGGATATCTCTCACACAATTCTTTGATAACATCTACAAAATAAACGATGCTCCTCTAGATGAAGCCTGGGGAGCACCGATGGACAGAACAGAGTTCTGGCTTAAGCATCACGTCATGTGTAGCACGAACTTAATCAACATGCCTCAAAAGAAACAACTCTGTGAAGTTGTCGATGGCGTACTAAGAGATATTCGAGGTGTAACCCTCAGACATTATGGCTCCAGGCTAGCTATGCGTGGCGAGCTTACAGATTAACTTGGGTCTTCCCTAATAAAGTTAATATAATGTCTATATGATTAAAGCCATTATCTTCGACTTCTACGGAGTTATAAGTAGCGATGAATACCATGACTGGTTGGATAGACACGGCTTTGAGCGTGGTGGTGAACTTAAAAACTTATCTAAGGAGATGGATATGGGCGTAACTAGCATTGATCAGTTCTTTGAGAGTTTATCTAAGCTGAGCAATATACCATCTACTGACATAAGACAGGAGTTTTTAGCGTTTTCTAGTCTCAATGAAGAACTCCTAGCTAAAATTCTAGAACTAAAAAAGAAGTACAAGATTGCTCTACTTTCTAATGCTAGCTCATCTCATCTGAGAGATCTTATGATTAAAGCTGGTATAGATGTACTGTTTGATCAGATTATTATCTCCTCAGAAGTTGGTCACATAAAGCCATCCAAGAAGATATTTGAGTATGCCCTATCTAAGCTAGATGTCAAACCAAATGAGGCAGTCTTCATTGATGATAACGAGAGTTTTTGTAATGCTGCTAGCGAACTAGGCATAGAGAGTGTGACTTACAGAGGATATAAATCGCTACTTAGCAACTTCAAAGAAATGGGTATAATGGATAACTAGAATGCCAAGACTAACATACCAAACATCGGTTGCTTCCTTGATTCAGTTTATAGCCTTAATGCTGCTTGGGGTGCCATTTACTCTTATAAACATAATCTCTACTTGCCATAGTGATAATAGCAACTGCGTTAGTAACATGATAAGCAGTTTAATTTTATATATACTTTTTGCTGCTTGGTTCGGAATGATTGTTCTGCTCGGCGTTGCTGCACAAAAAAAACGAAGTCGGATGTTTGCTTTCTTGCTAATAGGTTTTGAGCTTGTAACGCTTGTAGGATGCCTAATAGACTTCCCTCACGATACAAGCATATTTGATAGATTTACAGTACTTGTCTGTGCAGCATTATCTGTTTGGGTAATTTATATAGCCTCAAGGCTATTTCTTGCCGGTAACAAACGAGTAGTTAAAAAGTCCGGTCCAATAAGACGAGTAAGAAAATCTCGTTAAAGCTTGCCCCAGTTTTTGCCAGTAGTGATATCTACAGATAGGTTAACTGGTAGCTTGTAGACATTCTCCATAATCTCTTTTAAATTGTCTGCAACTGAGTCTGCAACTGCATCCGGACACTCTACTACTATAGAGTCATGTATTTGAAGTAGTAAGTTACAGTCATTGTGCTGTTTTAATAGGTACTCCTGGCACTTATTCATGGCCATTTTCATAAGATCGGCTTCAGTTCCTTGAATCGGCATGTTAATTGCAGCACGCTCAGCTGCTTGTCGAATAATAAAATTACTAGAGTTAATGTCTGGGAACATGCGTCGTCGACCAAATAATGTTTCAGCATAGCCAACCTTTTTAACTTCCACGACTACTCTATCCATGTAATCAAATAGTGGTTTACGTAGCTCCTTATATTTTGCAATAAAGTCTTGTGCTTGGTCACGAGTCATACCAGTAGCAACGCTAAGACCATGAGGACTCATGCCATAGATAATTCCAAAGTTAATAACTTTAGCCGCTCTACGCATCTGCTTGGTAACGTCTTCTTGTTCTCGACCATAAACTTGAGCAGCTGTAGATGTATGAACGTCTGCACCACGATTAAACATTTCGATAAGTTCTTTGTCGTCAGCTAATATTGCAGCCAGCCTAAGCTCAAACTGCGAGTAGTCGGCACTAATTAGTGTTCTACCGCTGCCAGCTACAAAAGCTGTCCTAATGTGCCTACCTAGTTCAGTTCTAATTGGTATGTTCTGCAAATTAGGGTCTATCGAGCTAAGCCTGCCAGTTTGTGCTGTGGTAAGGCTATAGGTGGTGTGTAGTCTAGAAGCTTCATCTACCTGCTTTGGCAAGGCATCTACATAAGTACTCTTTAGTTTAGTAACTTCTCTATATTGAGATATTAGATCAATAATTGGATGAACGCCTCGAAGTTTATCCAATTCGCTCGCAGCTGTTGAGTAGGCCGTCTTAGTCTTCTTTATGCCAGTAGTAGATATACCTAGGTTTTCTGTACCAAACAGCACTTCAGCTAGCTGAACAGGACTAGATATATTAAATTCTTTATTGGCATGTCCATATATCTGCTGCTCTAAATCCGAGATGCTGTCATTGATTTGAATACTGAATTTCTTAAGATAGGCTACGTCTAATTTAATTCCTATCTTCTCCATTGAAGCCAGAACACCAATAACTGGCCACTCAATTTCCTCGGCTAGCTTCTTAATTTCTGGTAGTTTAACTAGCTCCTTAGCCTGAGCTTCGTGAGCCGCCTTAACTACCGAGATTACTTCGCCTGCCCTGGTTACTAGCTCCTCATCATCCATGTTTTCAAACGGCGAAACACTAATATGTAATTCCTGCGCAAGCTCGCTTAGGCTCTGCTCTCCACCAAGTGAGTTTATTAAGAAAGCTCCGATCATTACATCATGTTCAACATCAGGAGTTTTTCTAATACCAAACTCCATTAGAAGCTTAAGGTCATTCTTAACGTTATAGCCAATAACTTTATGTATTGGCTCTAGAGTTGTAGCTACTTCGGCTTTACTTAGTTTAGTTAAATCTAAGGTATAAACAGTCCCTACTCCATCACTAATGATTAGGGTTTTTGGATCAACACCATGTTTGCCAGCCGATCTACTAAATACATAGTAGGTGCCGGAAGCTTTTAGTTTGATGTCTCTTAACTTAGCATCTGAGTCTATAAGAATATTATTCAGCTTAGTTAAGTTTGTACTGCCGGCTGGTTCACTTATTTCAAAATTGGGTAGTATTTCTACAAACTTATATTTCAGTGTTTTAAACTGCAGCCTATCCAGCAGTTCAGTTAGTTCTTTGGCTTTAAGCTTACTACCATCGACTTCTTTTAGGTCTAGTTTAATTGGAGCATCTGTCCAAATACTGGCTAAGGTTTTGCTTAGATATGCCAGGTCTTTACCGGCATCTAACTTAGCTTTTAGTGTGGGCTTGATTAACTCTATATTTTCATAAACACCATCGAGCGTTTTGTACTGCTTTAGAAGTTCTACTGCTCCCTTCTCACCAATCCCCGGTACTCCTGGGATATTGTCCGAGCTATCCCCCTTTAAGGCTTTAAGATCTAGAAATTGATGAACACTTATTCCATATTTTGCTTCAAAAGACTTCGGTGAGTATAGCTCAATGTTACTAAGGCCAGTCTTAAGTGCATACACCTTAACATGGTCATTAACTGTTTGAAGTAGATCTAAATCTGAGGTTATCTGTATAGTCTCAATATCTTTTTTAGTAGCTTGCACCGCTAATGTACCCATTATGTCATCAGCTTCGTAATCATCTAGTTCATAAAGTGGCCAACCTAGAGCGTTTAGTAGCTCATGAAGTATTGGTATTTGAGCATAGAATTCTGGTGGTGCTGGTTTACGGCCTGCTTTATATTCAGGATAGATCTCAAGCCTTTTTCTAATATTAGTCTTGGGCTTATCCCAAGCTACAGCTACATAGTCTGGTTTTAGCCTTTTTATAACTTCACAGGCCATAGTAGCAAAGCCAAAGACTCCACCAGTTGGTGTACCATCAGCAGCCCTAAGATTTGGCATAGCATAATAGCCACGGTAAAAGACACTCTTACCGTCAATGATTACAAGTTTCTTTCGACTACCTGCCCCGTTCATACTATTACAGTATAACAGTGGTCTAAGGCCATACGTATCTAAGCGCTTTGTTCAGTTTCTACTTCAGCCTGAAGTAGAAGCAGTTTGTCGTAAGCAACACGCAATTCTCCAGGTATCTGATTAATCGCCGTAGGCTTAGCAGGCTCTCCCTTGATTGCCGCTAGTGTCTCTGTTCCATACATGCCAACGTCAAAGAATCTATCCTGTGTCATACCCGCTCGCATAGTATCTATAGTACGAGATGCATAAGCAGTGCTACTAATGACCCCGACGCTGGATGAGGTATCTCCAGAGGCCGACAATATTCGGGAAACAATGCCCATAATTTTTGCACTATCAGGTCTGTGAAGTTGCATAGTTTTGCCGTCCTTAATGTAGGAAAGGCCATCAACTCTAAAAAGCAGTACAGGCCTACTATTGATTTCGCCAATCTTTACCAACTGACCCGTTGTTTTGTTTAGGATATCGTTGTCTGGGTTTAGCTCATAACCAAAAGGTAGAACTTCCTCATTCTCTAATGGCTCAAACCCTGGCTGTTGCTCAGCAAAAAAGCGTGCTACATCAAATTCTGATCTAAGGGTTGATACATCGTGTTTTTCACTTAAGAAACTCTGCTCATCCTCTCCAATCTGCCTAAAAGGTGAACCAGCAAAAATTACAGTGTTTCCAGATGCAACTGAAGCTTCCGCCTCAATTTTCCATGGTTTACCACCCTCAACTATCTGAATATCTGCCCGACTGTAGATATCAGTTTCTGCACCAATACCAAATCGTGCAGAAATTTCACGTAGATTAGCTTCTTGATCATCAGTTAAAACAAGGCCTTCATCGTCATCCCTTGCTTTGGTAGCATCAGCCATTGGTGCTTCAAAAACAGTTCGTGGGTCAGTACCTTTTGGTTGGCCCATTACTTCAACAGCATCATCAATCCAAGCTAGCCTGACATTAATATACTCACCTACTTGCTTATCTACTTCTGGACTCATAATCTTCCTTTATAATTAGATTTCTTCATATACTTCAAAATACTCGTCATTACGATGAATAGACTACACTATAGCTAAAGAAATGTCAATACTATATTCTCAGTTTTTTATATGTTAACAGATTGAATTATATTATTGTGAATATAAGGTTCACAAATACTTAAAAGTGATGTATACTATATGACATGGATAAATCACGTTTAGTCGTCGCCGGTTTGTTACCACAGCAAGCTGAGATGTATTCTCTGTTACTCAAAGAAGGCTCACTGTTGCCACCAAGAGCAGCCAGTAAGCTTAAGCTAACCAGAAGTAACGCATATAAATTGCTAGACAAGTTAAGCGAACTTGGTCTAGCCGATAAGACTAAGGATGGCAAGAAGATAGTCTTTATACCGAGTAACCCCATGGCTCTAACTAACATGGTCATGGAGGCCAGAAATAAGGTTACTGCTCGAGAAGAGGCTGTTAAATCAATGCTTGATGAGCTGCTTGTTATGTATTACGAGAAAACTGAACAACCAACAACTCAAATAGTAACCGGTCGTGAGGCCGTAGTTAATGCTTACCAACAACAAACTAACTTACATAAGCCTGTTTATTTCGTAAGGAGTCAGACGGATATATCCAGTATGGGTTTTGATACTATGGATGAAATACGTAGGGGTCCAGCTAAAGCTGGTCAACAACGTTACGGCATAACTCCAGATGTAACTAGTGGTCCAATCAACCCAGAAGGTGATGTTCGTTCCAATCTAACCAGGACCTGGGTTAAACGAGAAGACTATACTGCACCAGTAGAATGGTCGGTAAGCGGTTCAATGCTGTTAATAGTTTTATTCGGTCAAGAACCACATGCTGTCATTATTACCAATCCAGTTATAGCTGACGGTTTCAAACAACTATGGAAAATAATGGATGCTGGGCTTAGGGCTACAGATTATTACTCTGCCCTACCACGCACTAGCCAAAAACCAAGTAAAGCTTAATTTAAGTCTAGTAGCTCTTCGATATGAACTTTGAAGTCAGCAGTTTTATCATGACTATTGTCTATAGAGATATCTGCTCGGTCTTGAACAGCTGCCATATCGAGAGTAGCCTCATCACCACTAGCATGCATCTCAACTTGCTCCTCAGCTAAAAACTCCTCAAAGGTCTTATTATCCTCATCAGCTCGATGACTTCTATGCTGTGAGCTATCTTGTACTCGTTTGTACCTAAGCTTTGGATCGGCATCTAACCAAATCACAGTTCCAGATAGTTCATGGACCCTATCAGCCTCACCAGGGTTCCTAAGCGAGGCTATAGCTAGTCCTACGTACTTACTGCTAACTTTGTCGTATTCAGCCTTAGCCTTGTCTACTAAGACTCCAAGACCACTCTCACGTCGCCACTCAGCACTAATAATCCTTAGATTCTCTCTATCAGCAATAATATTACGACGCTTGCACTCGTCTCTTAATAGCTCGGTTACAGATATAAAGAGATAGTTATGCTGGGAGAGAATATGGCCTAATGTATCCTTACCAGAACCATTAGTACCAGCTATACCAATTATTCCAAGTTTAGATTTGTCCATTTTACTTTATGTAGTCGTGTAGTTTCTTAGCATCTCTATGTTTACGTAGTTTGGCTAGCGCTTTAGCCTCAATCTGTCTAATACGCTCACGAGTTACAGAGAACTCCTGGCCAACTTCCTCTAGTGTATGGCTCTTACCATCCTCAAGACCAAATCTTAGCCTTAGGATCTTTTGTTCCCTTTCAGTTAGGGCTGCCAGCATTTCATTAACGTGTTCTTTAAGTAGCTGGCTAGTAGCAGATTCCTCAGGAGATATAGTGTCCTCATCTTCAATGAAGTCAGCTAGAACAGAATCTTCTTCATCATCACGGATAGAAGCATCTAGTGAGCTAATATCCTGTTTAATCTTCATGATGTGTTCAACTTTATCTACTTCTATTTCCATAGCCTGAGCAATTTCCTCATTTGTTGGTTCTCGGTTTAGTTCCTGGGTTAATCGTCTTTGAGTTCGAAGTAACTTGTTGATAGTCTCAACCATGTGAACTGGAATACGAATAGTTCGGGCCTGGTCAGCAATAGCTCTAGTTATAGCCTGACGAATCCACCAGGTGGCATAAGTTGAAAACTTAAAGCCTTTATCTGGATCGAATTTCTCTACTGCTCGAAGTAAACCAGTATTGCCTTCTTGAATTAGGTCTAGTAGGTCTAGTCCTCTACCAACGTACCTTTTAGCAATAGAGACAACTAGACGCATGTTAGCCTCGGCCATCTTTTCCTTAGCGTCCTTATCTCCAGCTACAACTCGCTTAGCTAGGGTTAGCTCCTCATCAGCAGATAGTAGTGGAATCTTACCAATTTCCCTCAAATACAGTCTGACTGAGTCGTCAGCTATGTCATCATCTAGATAAACGGCAGTATTAGTAGCTACTTCCTCCTCAGGTTCCTCAGTAACCCACTCATCAGTAAGATCGGCAGCGTCGCCAACAACTATCTCGATACTGGCATCGGCTAGATCTGTATATAGTGAGTCTAGTGCTTCAGCATTCTCTGGTGTATCTGGATAAAGTGCAGTTATATCTTTCTGGTTAACGTTACCTTCTTTTTTAGCCTTAGCTATTAACTGCTCTCGCTTTTTTTCAATATCCTTATCTACTTTATCGACTTTTTTGTCTTCTACTTTAGGTTGTTGCTTCTTGGGCATTCAAGCTCCCTTCACCTTTAACTTGGTTTAATAAATTGTCTAATATCTTTGCTTTTTCCAGTAACTCTCTTGTTACCACACTGTCTGAACTTTGAAGTTGTTTCGTTAAAATTGCTTTTTGGGTTTTGATGTAACTTTCTACTAATCGGGCCTTTAAACGTGTTGCTTCGTATTTAAGCTCACCAACACCTAGGCCACTGTAGAGCTCTTCATAGAGTAATACCTCTATTTTAACATAATCTGTTAATTCTTTAAAGACTGCGACATCCTTTTTTAGATCAAGGTCAGGGTTATGACCTAGAATCTCAAACAGTTTCCTACCATTGTCTGAGATTAGCATTTCGCTGCTAAGCAGACTGGCCTGCTTTCTCAGTGATTTATGAACCAATATAAGGCTTAGGAAGTTATCTTGTGTCTTTAAGCGCTCAACCTCATCTTTATCTAGCGGTTTAGCTTCGTGTCTAATTGGTAGTTTAGCTTTAGGTGCATCACCTTTGAGATTATTTAGCTTAGAACTTAGAGCCGATGGGCTAACTTCTAGCAACTTAGATAACTGGTTAATGTAGTGATCACGCTCAACAGCATCACTTAGTGATTGGACTATAGGCAGTACTAGATCGCTTAAACGACGCTTACCTGGAGCACTTTTAAGGTCCACTTGAGATACATAGTGCTCAATTAACCAATCTATAGCGTACTTAGGCTCCTCAATTACCCTTAGCCAAGCCTGTTTATCTGTAGAAATTAGCTCATCTGGATCTTTGCCGTTAGGAATAGTGATCACTGAGACATTCAGGTTTTGTTTTGAAGCTAGCGGGATGGCCCGCTCAGTTGCGGCAAGTCCGGCTTTATCTGCATCAAAACAGAATCTAATATCTTTTGTTAGTAAACCTAGACCTTTTAAATGCTGCTCAGTTAAAGCTGTACCAGCTGTCGCAACAACTTGTTTAACACCAGCCTGGTTTGAAGCTATAACATCCAAGTTACCCTCCACTACTACTACGTAACCATTTTCTCTAATAGCCTCCTTAGCCAGATGGAGTCCAAATATATGTCGGCTTTTATCATACAGAACACTCTGGGGTGAGTTTATGTACTTTGGTCCGTTATCATTATCGTCCAGTAGTCGAGCCGTAAAACCAATTACTCTACCCTGACTGTCTGCAAGAGGGATCATTAGCCGGCCTCTAAACATATCGTTTAGCTTTGAGTAACGCTCAGTAACTAATCCTGAGGTTTGTATCTCTTTATCGCTATAGCCCTTACCTTTTATATAAGTATAAAGAGCATCACCGGTATTTGGTGAATAGCCAATCTGCCAAGTTAAAGCGGTTTGTTTGCTGAAGCCTCGCTTTTTCATTACATAGTCGTAAGCTTGTCTATTAGCGCTAAACTGTACTTGGTAAAACTTTGTTGCCAGCTCATATATTTCATAAAGTCTGGTTTTAGATACGCCGGATCGTCCTTTGCTTTCGTACTGCTCTATATCTACACCGGCTCGTCTGGCAAGTAACTCTAAAGCTTCCCTAAAATCTAGCCCTTCAACTTCCATAACGAAGCTAAAGACATCACCACCTTTGCCTGAGCTAAAATCGTGCCAAATCTGTTTTTCTGGACTAACAATAAAGCTAGCAGTCTTTTCTTTAGAAAATGGACTTAGGGCCTTGAAGTTACGTCCAGCTTTTTTAAGCTCTACGTAACGACCAATAACATCCTCAATGGCTAATCGACTTTTAACTTCATCCCTTGCATCCATAACTTGTAGTATTGATCATATAAATATATTTGCCAATAGTTGTCTAGCTTACTCTGCTTATGATTAAATAGGGGTCATGCAACCAGATCAGCCATATTCCCCTCCTACAATGCCAACTACCAGTTCTCAAGACCCGAACTACGACTTTCTAAACCAGGGTAGTAAGAATACTTCCAAAATACCTTTTGCTGGCAATTCTATGAAAAGTAGAATATTCGTGGTTACCCTATTTGTAGTTCTTCTATTCATACTATTCGCTGTTGTTAAGAGTCTATTAAGTTCATCGCCGATTAATAAGACTGACTACACGGCAATTGTCGATAGGCAGCAAGAAATGCTGCATATCCTATCAGTTGACGTAACTCAAATTACCTTTACTCAACTGTCTCCACCAGATCAAAACTTTAGTGCTACTGCAAAAGCAGCTCTTGAAACTGATCAGCAAAAAACAGTTAGCTATATGAGCGATTTCAAGATAAAAGTAAATGGTGTAAAGCTAGCTAAGTTATACGATTCATCAATTGACCAGAACTTCAAAAATGCGCTAGCTACTAATACCTTTGATACCGTCTTTAAAAGCGAAATGAGTAGCCAGCTAACCAGCTACCAGCAGGAATTATCGACTGCCTATAACGCTACTACACTGGCTGGTGGTAAAAAACTACTTAAAATTGAGGACGCTGAGGCTAAGCTACTTGTTACAGCCCTTAATTCAACGACCTCTTAATCCTCTTTGCTAGCTAAATCGTAACTGTGATAAATGAGGCCTCTTACTTCATCGTTGTCTAGCTGACCACTTAGCACGACAGTAATCCATTTGTTTCTATTAAGTTTGTGTCCAGGCATAACTTCAACGTAGCGCTCCTCTAGAATTTTTGCTAACTGTCGATCGCAACGCAAACTAATCCTAATCGGTGTTCTGGTGTGCTCAACTAAAGCAAACATCTCATCACCGATACTGTAGACGGATATATCCTTACCATAAGGATGGCTGAGTTTAGCCCCAGATAGTTTTAGATATTTCTTTAGTGTCCTAAGATCCATCTCTATAGATTTTGGCTAAACCATTCTAAATAATATTGAAGCTCGGCAATAGAAGCTTGAATGTCATCAGAGGCTCTATGTATTTCCTTCTTTCTAAACTCAACACCATACTTGCCTTGCATAAGTATCTTGTAGGCACTGACATCTAGCATTCGGTAGTGCAACTTAAGATCTAAGTCTGGCCAAGCTTTTGCAATAAAACGACGGTCATTATGAATGCTATTACCAGCTAATATGGCGGGCTCGTGTGGGAAGTGTTCGTTTACTATCTCGATAAGTTCCTTCTCAACAACACTGGGTGTCTTACCACCTTCTAGTTTGCTTAGGATATCATCACGGCTATCTGGGAAATTACGCCACCAACCACCTTTAGCCATTTGTTTCACGACCTCGTCATGAGGTTGTTTAACTACGGTCTCGTAATTCGCTAGGGTTTTAAAGTTGAAGTCTGTAACTTCAACCGCTACTTCAATAATTAAATCGTTATCTGAATCCAGACCAGTCATCTCTAGATCTACCCAAAGTAGTCTAGTTGGTATCTGCTGCTTGTCGATATTCACCTTGTTAGTATATCTAAAGCTGACTTTTTTAAAAGCTAAGGCATTTTGACTAACACTTCATCTTACATACGTTCAGTCTAGGTTGTTGTTATATAACTATTTCTTTTTGGTTGGTTTTTTGAGCGATTCTTTCCAGAGATATAAAGCATCAAACATCAGACCGCTAGGAAGAACCTGCGTTCCCTTGCCTCGAACAGTAATTGAAGTTTTTGACTTAGTAATCTTAACTGTTGATCTAGTATCCTCATCCTCAATAAGTAAACCTTCTTTTTTCTGTTTAGCAGTCAGTAGTTCTCCAACATGATCAACTATCTCACCTAGATCCATAAAACCTTCTTTACCTAAAGTACTTTCTATTACAGCGATAGCCTCTAATATGGCTGTCGATTCCTCAAGCTGCTCACCACTTTCATTAACATATACAGGCACCATCTCACTAGCGAGGCCTGATTGCCTGTTTCTTGCGAGTTCAAAATGACCTGTTGTTGACATAGTTAACTTATCTCCTAGGATATGCACTTATTATTTTACCCGACATAGCATCAGTTATTGCTACAACCTTAACGCCATTAACTTCAGCCAGATGTTTATTTATATCCTGACCTTCAATAGCAGTACCTTCGGTCTGGCTGGTAGCTATAACTGCCTCAAGTACGTCCTGAGTTGACCATTCAAGGGGGAACATTGTAGAACCGCCGTCTTTTCTAACAGTATTACCTTCTCTATCCTTAATAGACACCTCAAGAGCTTTAAATACACCGTTGCCACCAAGTTTCTGGTCTTGTCTTAGTCGACCTGGAGTTGCATGTTTAACACTGCCATCACGGGCAGCTATCGTAGAAGCAATTGTTATATCACCACTGCCTAATTCGAGTAGGGATGGTAAGTGATGAGCACCCCCGTATTCATCGCCAATTAACAGGTGAGCTATGGCATCAACCTTAGTTTCCTCATCAATAACAAAGCTCTCAGCCGCACCGGAGCTATAAAAAGATTCAGATATTAGGCCTTTATCAACCATGCCAAGTAGGAGCTTTTGTCGCTCGTAACTAGGTGCTGGTAGTTGTTCGCCAGCAAAGGGTTGTTCGAATACTTGAGGTGGAGCTGTTTGATTTAATAATTCGGTCATTTTTGTTTTTTATATACACAAATAGATTACCATAAGCTTGTTATTTTGTCAATTTGCTTATGTCTATAGTATAGCTAACAGGACCGAGCTATTAATCTATCCCCTAGCTTTAGCTAAAGCGTCGGAGTACCACTTAAGTTCCTCAAGAGCTGCATTCAGTGCTGTTTGTGGACCATATGGATTAGCTGCTAGTTCAGCGGACAAGTTGCCTTCATCATCAATGCCTTCGCTAATACCGTGAAAAGCCACCGCTTGCTGAATCGGAACGGCTTTAGACTCAGAAATAATTTCTTTCAGGTGCATCGTAGCCCTGGCACCGCCAACACTACCATGAGAAGCCACAGTAGCTGGCTTGCGGTTCATTTGCCAATCTAAGTAGTCAAAAGCATTTTTCAATACAGCTGGTATAGAGTGGTTGTACTCAGGTGTAATAAATATATAGGCATCAGCTTCACTTATTTTGTCGAGCCACTTTTTGACAGTACCTTCAGGTTTACGATCAGGATTATAACGTGGACTAGCAGCCTCATCAAAGAAAGGCATCGGATAATCGGCTAGATCAAGTAATTCAACTTCCGTATCTTGCATCTTTTGGGCTTCTTTAACTATCCATTTAGCTTCTTTCACTGACTGACGTCCCTTTCGAGTCGTACCAAGAATAACTGCTAGTTTCATATTATTTCCTCGTTTAAAGTGCTATATTATATATAGTAAAGGCAATGCTATACATTGTAAAGTCATGGATCTAAAGAAACCTATTGAACCAAAAGACGGCTGTGTAGCCAGCGCCATGGAAATAGTTGGCAACAAATGGACTGCCCTTATAATCCGTGATCTATTTGTAGGTCCAAAAAGATTCTGTCAGCTTGAAGAATCCGTTGGCGGTGTTAACCCAAGAACACTCTCTAAACGACTGCTAGTACTAGAACAGCACGGCATTATTAAGAAAGCTACCTTCAATGAGGTACCACCCAGGTCTGAATACTCACTAACTAAAAAAGGTGAGGATCTACTACCAATTATTCAAGGTATGTCTAATTGGGGTGCAAAGTACGACCGACAGGCCGTCACTACTTAGTCTTTGCCTCGTCAAAATCTAGAGCTGCCGAATTAATGCAAAAACGTAGGCCAGTTGGCTGATCGGGAGCATCATTAAAGAGATGTCCTAAATGGCTATTACATACAGCACATCTAACTTCGACTCTGTGCATACCGTGTGAATCATCGTCAATTAACTTAACGGACTTTGTGTTAGCTGGGTCGTTAAAACTTGGCCAGCCACTGCCACTATCAAACTTGGTATTACTATCAAAGAGCACATTGCCACAAGCAGCACAGACATAATCACCGTTCTTTTCGTTATGTAATAACTTACCTGTAAAAGGGGCCTCTGTCTCCCCTTCTCTTAGGACTCTATACTGTTCGTCAGTTAACTTATCTTTGTAGGGGTCTTTAGCCATACTTATATTATAAATCGTTGTCTAGACTTTATCTATCGGTTCAATTCCAAGTAATTTAAGTCCATCCCCTAGTTTACTAACATAGAGTTTTAATAGAGCTAATCTTAGATTTTGTCTTTCGTCACCTATTACCCTGCTGTTCTCATAAAAACGATTAAACGTCTGGGCTAGATCATACAAATAGCCAGCAACATGATGTGGTTTAAGTTCATTTACCGCTTTATTAATAACCTCTGGATACTCACCAAGCTTTCTAACTAGTGAGCGTTCGTAATCCGTGAGGGTGTCTACAGATTTAAGATCAAAATCATCGCTGTTTTCAGCTTTATTACTAATACTCACTGCTCTGGCATAGGCATACTGAAGATACGGCCCACTATTGCCCTCGATACTCACAGACTCATTAGCATCATAGACAATATCTCCGCCCATACCCTGCTTTAGAAAGGCATACTTAACGGCACCAACAGTAATTCTAGGATCGGAGTTAAGATCCCTAGACTTTATTGCCTCCTGAGCAAGATCCAGTATGTCTGTGGCTAGCAGCACATTGCCCTGCCTACTACTCATCTTCTGGCCACCTGGCAGTTTAACCAGGCCATGAGTAAGGTGAACTGAACCACTAACTTTTTCTGGTGCAAATTGCTCAACACTTTTTATTACTACCCTCATGTAGTCTGCCTGCTCGTTACCGGTTATTATTACTGACTTATCGTAGTTGTAGTCCTGCCACTTCCTCATAATTAGACCGACATCTTTAGCAGCATAAGTTGGTAATCCCTCACTGTTTATAAAGACATTTGTATATAGGCCATGGTTCTCACCTTCAAAAACAATAGCTCCCTGGCTTTCTTTGTATACGTCCGGGATGTGTTGCCTAACAGTCTCGACCCCAAGTCCAGATACTTCACTTTCTGGATAGTATTTTTCAAACTTAACGCCAAGCCTAGCGTAGAAATCCTCAAAGTACTTATAGCTCCAGTCCCTGGTTGTCCAATATATTTTAGCTAGCGGCGCATCATGATCGGAGCTAGCTGTTATCTCATAGATTCTTTTATTCAGCTCTCTAATTTCAGCTTTGGCTGTCTCATCATTTTCATAAGCCTCAGTGCCTTTAACATAGCAACTACTAAGCCATGTTGATCTGTCATCTTCATTTATCTTAGCTAGATTATCCGGGTTCTCACCACCAAGGTCTCCTAGCATCGCCCAGATATTCTTAGCTACATGCAGTCCAACATCTCCACCAAAATTAACTCTATGAACATTAGCTCCAGCAGCCGCCATTAGATTGGCAATACTATCCCCAACAATTGACGTATACAGATGTCCAGCATGAAGTAATTTAAATGGGTTAGGGTCTGAGTACTCGGCTACGACTGTTTTACCCTCAAGTGACTTGCTTGGCTGACTTAGTGCAATATCAACAAGAGCCTGATTACTAAGTTTTAGGTTAATAAAGCCAGGACCAGCCACGTTAACCTCGCTAAATAGTGGATTCTCTTTTAGTTTGGCTGCTAGTTCGTTAGATATATCCTGAGGGGATTTACTAAGCTTAGCCGCTAACTTTAGAGCTACATTGGTTGAGTAATCTCCGAATTGCTCCTCAGGTCTATCTAGTTCAATAGACTCGTCCAGCTGATAAAGCTCACTGAGCGCATCTTTAATTAAACTGTTTATCTGATCCTGCATATCGCCTAATTATATCCGCCTAAGTTTAATAACTTTTATACCACTCCAAGCCAGGAAGTACATCGAGCCTAGCAGTATAAAGAAAACTCCGCCCGTAGCAATAGCTGACGGATAGTCACTGAGGTGAACTAGACGATCTGATATATCAAAGATAACGCCACCAGGATTAGTTAGTACATCCCAGCTATTCCAGCGTAGATCTCGGCCAATATATATAGCGGCTGAACAGATAGCTAGTATAACGGCAATTATGGGGTAGACGATTTGTTTAGGGAAGCGCCTCTTAAACTCAATATGAACCATATAAAGGCTAATGAAGCCTAGGACTACGGCTGTATAGATTATTGAGGTAAAGGTAACGGCATAGTAAACATCGTTAGTAGTTGGGGTAGTTTGCAGATGAATAAAATCAGAAATCATATAAAAACTGTTGGGCAGGAACAAAAGCCAGAAGAAACTAAGAGTAATAGCCTCCCATGACGACCACAGCTTGTCTCTTAATACATAAACCAATCTAGTTGATAGAGCTAGCGGTAGCCAAGCTAGAAATAGATTCCAAAGTAGATAGGAATAGTCTAGAGAGTGCCCAATAATAGCGATGTAGATAAAAAGTAGAACACCTACTAGTGATGAAATAACTAGAGCAAGAGCTAACGGCCTTACTGTTTTCCAGTCTCTTATCATGGTTAGAGAGTATTATATCAATTACTCTATAGCTTAACGATCTAACTCTGTCTTAAACTTCTCGACTAAATCTACTGGGTCTGGATTAACACCACTTAAAATAGCACTATAAATAGTTGTAAAGTCTCCAAGCATAATTGTATAAAGCAGCTGTTTTAGAAGGTTATCACCCTCGGCATTAACTACCACTGGTTCTGGTCGTTTGCCAGATAGCAACTTTGCAGATAACTCAAAACGTTTTTGAATTCTTGGATTCTCCAGATTGCTTCTAAGATCGACTACTAGGTAGGGTTTAATTGGTGGTTGTTCTGACCAGCCAATAAACTCATTGTGATTAAACTCTGGATACTGGTTCCACCAGGCTATTTGTTTAGCATTTTCATTAAAGCTTATCTTCCACTTATAGGCAGCTGGAGCTAACAAGGGACCACCATATATGACTACGGACTTACCAGCTGCTTCTAGTGCTATCTGTTTAGCTTGGTTATTAGCGGTTGGAACAGTCGCCTGCCAACGCTTAGACACCTCAGAAAGGAACTCAGAGGCTGATTCGACTTCCTGGTTAATCTTTTGTCCATCAACTAGACCGGCACTAATTAATATCGCTAGCAAGGCCTTCAGGTTATATAGCACTGCATAACGTGGCTGTTCGGCTTTAGGTAGATCAATATTTGGATAGCCTTTTTCCTTAGCTATATCTGTTAGCTTGCCGCCACCTGCAATAACGCAAACTCTAGCACCACGCTTAACTGCCTCATTGAGACCACTAATAGCTTCCTCGGTATTACCGGAATAGCTACAAGCAATAAATAAAGTTTTATCTGACACATATGTTGGAATGTCGTAGTTACGAACTAGCTCAAAAGGAATATTGTAGCCTGGCCAGCTGGTGCTAACTAGAGCTGCAAGGGCTGAGCCGCCCATGCCGCAGTAAACAACATTATCAATACCAGATCCATTAACATCTATCTGAAAGTCTTCTTTTAGCTGCTGCCACTGACGTTCAGCAATACCAAGAGTATCTTGAGGATCTCGTTCGTGTATTAGTTTTAAGTCGTCTAACATAAGTTGCTTAGGCTAATTATATAGCAAAACAAATATATATTCGGACTACATCATACCGCCCATGCCGCCACTCATGTCCGGCATAGACTTTTCTTCTTTAGGAACTTCTACAATTAAGGCACCCATAGTGCTTGCAGTAGCCGCTATTGAAACAGCGTTTTGAATAGCTTCCTTGGTAACTCTTGTTGGATCAACAATGCCGACAGCTCGTAGATCGACTAGTTTAGTTGGGTTAACGACATCAACACCAAAACCAGCTTTGCCTTCTCTAACCTTAGGTAACCATTCATCAGCATTTAGACCAGAGTTGGCCATTAGAATTCTAAATGGTTGTTCTAGCGCTAGCTTAAGTATTTGAGCACCTGCAGCATTTGAATCACTACCACTCACCTTAATGCTACTAGCCAAGTTAATTAGCGTTACGCCACCACCAGGCACAATGCCCTCATCAAGAGCAGCTTTAACGGCGTGCACAGCATCATCTACACGGAATTTCTTTTCCTCAATTTCAGTTTCAGTAGCACCACCAACCTTAATGACTGCAACTTTGCCGGATAGAGCAGCTCGACGACTGTCCAAGTTCTCTTTGTCGTATTCACTGGTAGCTTTAGTAGACTGAGAGCTAATTAGATCAATTCTCGACTTAACATCAGCGGCCTTACCAGCACCTTCAATAATGGTAGTCTCATCTTTTGAAACTATGATTCGTCTGGCTGAACCGACAACACTAAGATCAACGTTCTCAAAGGACATACCCTGCTCTTCAGTAATAACTTGAGCACCAGTTAGAACAGCAATGTCATTTAGTACATCAGTACGTTGATCACCAAACTTAGGAGCCTTAATAGCAACCGTATTAAAGACACCCTTTAGTCTGTTTAGTACCAAAGTTGCTAGAGCTTCACCCTCAACATCCTCACAAATTAGAACTAAGTCCTTTTTGCCGGATTGAGCTAGCTGTTCTAGCAATGGTAAGAACTCTTGGATAGAAGTAATCTTCTTGTCAGTAATAACAATAGCTGGCTTGTCATAAACAGCCTCCATACGAGATGGATCAGTCACCATGTAGGCACTGACAAAGCCACGATCAAATGTGAAACCTTCAACTACTTCACTCTCTAAAGCTAGGCCCTGGCCTTCCTCAACTGTTACGACACCGTCTTTACCAATCTTTTCGATAACGCCGGCGATTAACTTACCGATTTCACTATCACCAGCTGAGATAGTAGCAACTTCAGCTACTCGCTTACTCTTGCCTTCAATGTTTTCACTATAGGAACCAAGCTTGCCTAGAACTTGCCCAGCAGCTGCTTCAAGTCCCCTTCGAAGCTGCATAGGATTGTGCCCTGCAGCAATTAACTTGTTAGCTTCGTTTAGCAGGTGGTAAGTAAGAACAGTAACTGTAGTTGTACCATCACCAGCAACATCGTTCATCTTAGAAGCTGCTTGCTTAATAAGCTCGGCACCAACTTTGTAGCCTAGAGTCTCATCATCAACATCGTCTAGTTCAACACCCTTGGCAACTGTTACACCATCATGGGTAACTGTTGGGCTACCGTAGCTTTTAGAGATAACGACATTGCGGCCTTTTGGTCCCATGGTTGTTTTAACGGCACTATATAGAATCTCTGCACCAGCCAGTACTCGCTTACGTGCATCCTCGTCATAAAATACTTTCTTCGACATTTATATCCCCTTATTTAACAATTGCCAGAACGTCTTCTTCTTTAACTATTATGTAGTCTTGGTTGTCGACTTTAACTTCGGTAGTAGAGTAAGTTTTGTGAACCACACGGTCACCAACTTTGATTTGCTTAACGTCCTTGCCAACAGCAACTACTTTGGCAGTTTTTGGCTTTTCGGCAGCATTACCTGGTAGATAAAGACCGCTGTTTGTCTTCGTTTGAGCGTCCTCGGCTACAGTGACAATATAGTCAGCCAAAGGCTGAAGTGGCGTACTCATCAAATCCTCCTAAGATTTAAAGCTGTTTGTTAGCACTCACTATAGCTAAGTGCTAAATAGGCTGTCAAGCAATGAACTAGACTCTTAGGAGCGTTGAATAAAATGATACGATATTGACTCTCGTGGTTCACTACCGACCTGTCTTAAGCAATGCCAAGCAGGTAATTTACTGTGAGGACCACCTTGAGGCCAGATCATTACGTCTTTAGGGTTTAAGGTTACGGCTGTTAGATGAACGCCTTCAATAGTACTTTCCCAGTTTTTGGGTGTTCGTCCATCACTAACTCTTTCAAATAACCACTGCAACTGTGCAGAGCCTAGGATTAGATCCTTTGCAGAGGCATATTCACTGTCGGCTTCTTCATCAGTATCGCTTTGTACGGCATTAAGATTACGTTGCTTATTAGTAGCAAGTCCAACAATACCCGTCGCCTTACCTTTTTCCAACTGGCTAGCAGATAGAGACCACTTTAACTGTGGTGCAGGCAGTTGAGGGAACTTATCTAGGTGCGGGATCGATGAACCACTTTTCCATTTAGATTGTGGGTACTTCTCTACCTTGCTATATGAAAAATCACCAACTAATGCTAGTTCTTGGGTAAAGTCGTCAACAAAGCTGCCGCCTTCCTCCCATTCACTAGCCCGGACAATGATAGCTGGGTTACGTCCTTCGCCCAAGCGCTTAATGGCACGTGGTAAGTCTTCACGGCCGATTTCGATAACGCCTTTGCCCCATCGCTCATCTTCCTCATGAGAAAGATAGGCTTCAAATGGAGATAAGTAAGCCCGGGCCATCTGAACAAACTCTTCACGTCGTCCTAGTCTATTACTAAAAACAGCCCGATCCTCAGTACTAAGTTCAGCTGCTAAACCAACTATTGTCTTTGCTACTATGAGCTTTTGTTCTTCTGGTTCTATGCTTTGCGTTAAAGCAAAGGCTTCATCTGCAATGATTTGACCTTCAATCGATATATCAGACGGAATTCTGGTGTGTGTTTCAATCATAATGAGGTGCTCTTAATTGAATAAGATCAATATACCATAATATTGATAAAAAAGCAATACTAAGATAAAGTAGTTCTAACCTATTATGCTACAACTCTCGCCAGTGAATGTCTAGTTTTTTAGTCTTCGGCAACTATTGCAGGTTCACTAACTGGTAAATCAGGTACCAAACCAGCATCTTTAAAAGCCTGTTCGGTCTGTCTTAGAGTTTGTCGTCTGGTGGCTAATATTAAAGCCGCCCGCTCAGACTCCTCGGAGACCTCCATTAAATCTACATCTGGATTAGTAACATCAATACTGTCTGCAGCACGTTCGCCAACAAAATCTCGGTCTATTTCTCTGTTGAGAGCGCCAAAAACACTGGCAATTTTTTGTCCAATTTCAAGAGAGGATTTTCTTGAACGGTCCTCCTCGGCATGATCAGCTAGCTGACAACCACCTCTTGTAACTTCAGTAGAATTATCTGTAACCATATACTTTACACTTACGTTAACATATTTTATAAATATTTTAAAGTCTTACCTAGAGATATTATCGGCAGTTAGTTAAAGTTGAGCTATAAGAAATCATACTTGGTCCAACTTTAATAAATAACGTCCCCCAGATATAATAGAGTTAGAATGCCTCTAATAAACAAAGTAGTTCTAGTCTCGGGTGCCGAATCTTTTACAGATAAAGATGCTATTAACGTCCTCATGGACCCTAGCGTACCAGTCAACTCTGAGAAGGCAGTTGAGGAACACGAGCTGCTAATTGACACCTTCAAATCTGTTGGCATTAAGGTTGTTAAAGTCGATCCACCCCATGGCTGTCAGGATGGTATCTATGTCGCTAACTGGGCGCTTGTTAAGGATCATGTTGCAGTGCTCTCCAGATTACCCAATAAACGAAAGCCCGAGGAAGCATATGCCAAACGAGTGCTCAACGATTTAGGTTTTAAAACAATTGAACTACCTCAAGAGATTAAAGCCTTCAGTGGACAAGGAGACTCAATATACTGTGAGGGAGTACTTTTCTGCCAATCCCCTTATAGAACTTCTGTAGGGGCCCATGAATACCTAAAGAAATACTTGGGTTATGACACAGTTTTATCTCTTAAAACTAAGCCTGCTAGAGAGCACTGGTACAGCAAGCCGGTAATCAATTCCTTAACTGGTTGGCCTGATAGTCCAACTTACGATATTGATCTTGCTATTGCAGCTATCCGACCAGCAACCGAAAACAACCTACCAGTAATTGCCTACTGTCCTAGTGTCTTTGAGCATTCTAGTCGAAAAATCCTTAAGAAATTAAAAGGTTTTGATAAGATCACTGTCTCAAAAGAAGAATGCCTCTCTGCCTATGCTCTAAATCTGGTTTCCACAGGTGAAGCAGCCATTATAAATAGCGGTGCACCACACCTAAAAGCTGAACTTATTAAGCGTGGGTTAAAGGTTATTGAACTTGATCTGCCAGAGCTTAGAAAAGGCGGTGGCTCTATTAGATGCTGCAGCCTAACATTGGCATGAGGCATTGAAAAGCTAGCGGTTGACGCTATAGATATATGTGTTTAAAGTAAATTTAATGGGAGAGACTCGAACCAAAGTATCTGAAACAAGAAGTGGTGTTAAAGCAATTGCTGCAGTAGGCTTAACTTTAGGCCTCGGCTACGGCGCAATGTTAGCAAACCACCAAACTTCATCTACAGATGAACAGGCTAACTTAATTTATGCGTGTTTTGAGCATAATATTACTGATCAAGATAGAATGTGTTTTGACGAACCCATTACTACAAATGAAGCTAATTACCTTGAGGGGAATGCAAAGGTATACGGTGACTTGGGCTGGCTAGCTTTTGCTGGCTCAGCTATAGGATTTGCCGCTTCAATATACGTTATAACTAGTCCGGATGTAATCACTCGGAAATGGACCAGAAGAACCCCCGAAGAGGAGGCTAAAGAACAATCCATAACTGCTGGTGAAGTTACTGCTCCCGAAACGCAGTCAGACGCATCTTAATCACCTGTTTCTTAGTGTTTTAACAGCTACAGCTGAATCATTATGAGGAATTCTAATAGTGTCAGTTTCTTCGTTATAGACTCTTCCAGCTGTCCGTTTAAAGCCAGGCTTGTTGGTAATAATAACCGTCTCCTCACCCTTACCTAGCAGTAGCACCATATCGTCTTTCTTAGCCATTTTAATAGCTGTCGCTATAGCTTGCTTACGGTCATGGATTAAGAACAGATCCTTATCTACTTTCTTGCCTGCTTTTCTAGCTCCTACTGCCATCTCCTCCAAAATCTTCGTACCGTCCTGATCACGATCATCCTCCTCAGTCAGAATAACGACTGCTGAGTTTTTAGCTGCAATCTCAGCAATTAACGGACGTTTTAATTCATCCCGGCGGGCAGCTGAACCAAGTACCGCAATTATCCTACCCTTTACTATTGGTTTAACGGTTGCAAAGACTTCTTTGTAGGTTTCAGGCGTAGTAGCGTAATCGACTATTACACCAAAGTTCTGGCCTTCGTTAATAGTATTCATTCGTCCTTCTACACTATCCAGGCTAGATATGCCATGTTCTATCTGTTTTTTGTTTAGACCAATACTTCTAGTTATACCGATAGCTAGCAAACAGTTATAGACATTAAAGACGCCCGGTAGGTTGGATTTAATGTCGTACTCGTCGTTTTCAATAGTGGCCTTAAAGTTAGTGCCATTTGGCAATAGCTCAAGGTCTGTAGCCCTAAGATCCCCATCCTTAAGCCCGTAAGTTATTGGATGCTTTATGGCTCCAACGAAATATTTACCACTTGGATCCTCGGCGTTAACTACACCAATTCTTAAACCTCTTCGGTTTCTATTAGCTTGTTTGAATAAAAGCATTTTGGCTTTACGGTAATTCTCGAACGTACCATGGTAATGGAAGTTATCGTGTCCCAGATTAGTAAAGCCAACGATTGTATATGGCACACCCCAAACCCGGTGCTGAGTTAGAGCCTGGCTAGTGGTTTCTAGAACCAGCCACTCTACCTTGTTAGCCTTAATGCGCTTTACAGCCTTAATTAGTTTCAGTGAACCTAGTGAGGTCATACGAGTGGTATTGTGCTGTGGTCCCCTGCCATCACCATAATCAATAGAAATGGTGGTCATCATAGCAACTTTATAGCCACTCTCTCTTAGCATGTTAGTCAGCAAGGTACAGGTTGTAGTTTTACCGGCTGTCCCTGTTACACCAATAACTTTAAGTCCCCGCATTGGAAAACCATAGGCTGTATTCTCTGCTATTGCCTCAGCCCAATGGCCATAAGGTTCAACCTTACCGAATAGTCCTTTAGGTATGGTTTTTTTAACGACTGATCTGAAACTCATATTATTTTTAGTATACTTGAAACTGATGAAAATTTTAGGGATAGAGACCAGTTGTGATGAAACGGCTGTGGGGATCGTAGAAGACGGTCATAAGCTCCTCAGTACAGTTATCTCGAGCAGTATGGATCTGCAGGCCTTATATGGTGGAGTGGTACCAGAAGTTGCTGCTCGTAGCCATATAGAGGTTATAAACAAATTCATCCAAGAAGCTCTAGATGAGGCCAAGTGTACCTGGGATGACATCGACGCTATGGCTGTTACATACGGAGCTGGGTTAAGCGGTAGTCTGCTCATTGGCGTCATGGCTGCTAGAACTATAGCTATTGCAAAAAAGAAGCCGCTCTACGCTGTTAACCACATCCTCGCTCATATCTACGTAAACTTCCTAACCGACACTGCCCTAACAGATTATTTGATGCCAAAAGAGCAGCCAAAGTACCCAATGCTAGCAGTTGTAGTCTCTGGTGGACACAGTCAGCTAATGATCTTTCGGGATCATTTTGATTACGAATTACTGGGTCGGACGCAAGATGATGCTATTGGTGAAGCTTTCGATAAAGTCGCTAAGATCTTAGGTCTACCCTACCCCGGCGGTCCATCAGTCTCTAAAGCAGCTAAGGATGGCGATCCATATAAGGTAAAACTACCTATAGCTAAGGTTGGTGCCTATGATTTTAGCTTCTCTGGGCTTAAAACAGCTGTTTTAAGGCACTCCCAGGCTGCAATAGGTAAAGATTACACCTTCCCTTCCTTCAAGCTTGCAGAGCAGCTTAATAACTCTCAGAAGGCAGATATTGCAGCTAGCTTCCAGTACACCGCTTGCCAAACGATTGTTAAGAAAGCTAAAAACGCCTTCAATGAGTATCATCCCAACTCTGTTGTTGTAGCTGGTGGAGTAGCTGCTAACAGTGAGCTTAGGAAGCAACTTAAGAACACACTAGATATTCCCCTAGCCTTTCCAGACTTAAAGCTATGTACAGATAACGGTGCTATGGTAGCTACCCTAGGCTGTTTTATGCATAAGCTAGGTAGGCAGCAGACCGACCCCTACAGACTGGCCATAGAACCCAATTTAACAGTTTAAAATTTAATAAACATTAAATCTCTTTCATATGAACCTGACCTCTATAACTTAAAAACTGCTATCATTTAAGATATGAAGTTGCCAACGACCTATGATGCCGCCGGACATGAACCAGACATATATAAGCTCTGGGAGGATTCCAAAGTATTTGTAGCTGATCCTACTAGCAATAAGGAACGCTTTTCAATTGCCATGCCACCACCAAATGAGACCGGTACACTGCACATCGGTCACGCTCTAGGGGTAACTATTCAGGACATACTAGCCCGACATGCTAGGTTGCAGGGTAAAGATGTTCTTTGGCTACCCGGTACAGATCATGCCGCTCTGCCTACAAACGCCATTATTGAGGAGCAGCTAAGACAAGAGGGAACTAATAAGCATGAAATTGGTCGAGAAGAGTTCATAAGAAGAACCAGAGAGTTCGTAGCTAACAGCCGAGATACCATCAATACCCAAATTAGAGCTATGGGTGCCAGCGTTGACTGGTCTAGATCTAGATACACACTTAGCGATTCGCTTAGTCGTTCTGTTAACGAAGTCTTCGTCAAAATGTATAATGACGGCCTTATTTACAGGGGTTACCGCATAGTAAACTGGGATCCAAAGCTAGAAACTAATGTCTCGGACGATGAGGTCGAATACAAACAGGAAAAAGCTAAGTTTTACACCTTGAAATATGGTCCTTTTGAGATAAGTACCGCCAGACCAGAGACTAAGTTTGCCGATAAATACGTCGTTATACATCCGGATGATAAACGCTACAGCCAGTACAAAGATGGTGACCAATTTGAAGCCGAATGGATTAACGGCAAAGTTACGGCCACCATTATCAAAGATGAAGCGGTTGATCCTAAGTTTGGTACCGGTGTTATGACCATTACTCCTTGGCATTCTCAGGTAGACTTCGAGATTGCTGAGCGACACAAGCTCGACAGGGAACAGATTATTGATCTGAAGGGCAAGCTACTAGCTATTGCTGGTGAGTTTGAAGGTCTGTCTATTGATGAGGCTAGGCCTAAGATTATTGAAAAATTAGAAGGCAAGGGACTAGTTATAGATATTAAGGATAACTACCTACATAATGTTGCCCTAAACTCCAGGGGTAAGGGGCTAATTGAGCCTCAAATCCGTTTGCAATGGTTTGTCGACGTAAACAAGCCGGCTGTTGAATGGAAAGGTTCTAAACTTAGCTTTAAACAAGTCATGCAATCTGTTATTAGGGAAGGGGATATCGATATAATCCCAGCCCGATTTGATAAGGTTTACTTTCACTGGATAGACAACCTAAGGGACTGGTGTATTAGCCGGCAGATCTGGTGGGGTCATCAGATACCAGTCTGGTATAAAAAAGGGAGTAGCGAGGAAACCTACGTCGGTGTTCAACCACCAGATAACGAGTCTGGCTGGGAGCGAGATCCTGACACACTAGATACTTGGTTTAGTTCGGCTCTATGGACTTGGAGTACTCTAATCGATCCTAATCTTGCCAGTGATTACCATCTATCGCTAGATGACTTACTGAAGGATAGCCCGGACTTCCAGGCTTACCACCCAACCACAGTTCTAGATACTGCTTGGGATATCTTGTTCTTCTGGGTAGCCAGGATGATATTAGCTACCACTTATGTAACCAAGCAAGTACCATTTAAAGCTGTCTATCTTCACGGTCTAGTACTAAACGAAACAGGTGGCAAGATGAGTAAGTCTAATCCAGCGACAAGTGTCGATCCTATGGTAATTATCCCTGAGTACGGTACGGATTCGCTAAGGCTAGCTCTAATACAAGGAATAAGCGCTGGCAATAGCCAAAAGCTAGTACGCAGTAAGATCGTAACCAACCGCAATTTCTGTAATAAGCTTTGGAACGTTGCCCGCTACATTGAAGGCACCGTTTCAAATGAAACCGTTGAGTCTGTAGAACTAAAAGATATAGCCGACAACTGGATCGTTAACCGGCTAATAGAAGCTAAGGATAGGATTAACGATGATCTTGATAACTATAGATTTAGCGATGCCTACAACAAGCTCTATCACTTTTTGTGGGATGATCTAGCCGATTGGTACATAGAAGCCAGTAAGGTTAGCCCGAATAAACCACTACTTTTGTACCTACTTAAAAACTTCCTAACTATTGCTCACCCTATGGCTCCATTTGTAACAGAGGCCATTTGGCAAAATCTAGAGACAAACGACGGACTACTAGCAGCCCAAACCTACCAAAAGCTAATTGCTCATGACGACAAACAAGCTAAAGACTTTGAAAAGCTTAAGACGGTTATATCCGAAACTCGCTATATATTGCAGGGATTAGGTGAGAAGAATGTAACCATGACTTATACTCCAGTCGATCTAATAGACAAAAACCGAACATTAGTTAAAAAACTGACTGGATTAACAGAGGTAAAAGAGACAAGCAAGGGCGGGGGACTAAAGTTAACCGGCACCGAGTTTGATGTATGGCTCGATATTAACCCAGATAAAGCTCGTGGCTACCTCAAGAAGTTAGAAGCAAAACAACAAGAACAAAAGGCTCATATAGATAGGCTAGAAGCTCGGCTAGGTAATGCCTCCTATGTAGATAACGCTCCCGAGGAAGTAGTAGCTGAGACCAAACAACAACTAGAAAACTACAAGGCTAAACTTAGTGAAGTTGAGGCCGAAGTTAAGCTGTTTAAGTCACTTTGAGAGTTTGCTGGATCTGCTTTACGGATTCCTCTGGATTAGCATAATCAAACCACAGTACATGCCAGCCAGCCTTCTCGGCCGCAATAACGTTACTTCTGGTGTCATCAACAAGCAGTATTTCACTTGGATCTACTCCAGCTTTCTGCTGAGCTAACTGATACATTTTAGCTTCTGGCTTAATAAGACCGACTTCTGAGGAATCGATTATTGCATCGTATTCTATATCTGGCACTTTAGTAGACCTACGAAGTGCAGACAAAAAGCCTGGCATAATATTAGTTAGCAAGCCAACTCTGTAGTACTTATGAAGCTGCCTAATTAGTTCACCGGTCCCAGGTACACTGTCAACCGATTGTAGATAATATGACTTCCAGTCGATACTCTTAGTACCGATCTTCTCGGCCATCTTTTTATTAAAGTCATCAAGACTTAGCGTCCCACGACAAACTTGATCGTTATAGTGCAGATAAGCCGTTTCAACTACGTCAGCTGGCACCTCAAACTCATCAGCAATAATCGTGAAGGCCCTCTGATAGAAGCGTACTAAGCAGCCATTAACATCAAAATATACAAAGCTAACACCACTACTGCTTTTTCTTAACTCACGAGAGGAGTTAGAGCTGTCGTTACCGACCATCTGATCTAGACTGACACCAATAGCAACAGCTATCGACTCAACGGTAAATATTGAAGGAGATTTAATAGCTCCACGTTCAATCTTAGTTAGTGTTGAATAGCTAATATTAGCCTGGTTACAGAGCTGTTGCTGAGTTAATCCAGCAGCTCTTCTTAAGGCTTGAATACGGGTGCCTAAGACCCTCTCAAGGTTACTCCCACCATTGTTCATAGCCATATAATACTAGTTTGGCTGCCTATATAAAAGAAAAACATAAGATACTGGCCGGGGTCTATAGATGTTAAAATATGCTCATGAATCAACAACAATTTGAACCGCTTAACCCTAAAATAGTTCTAGGTGTAGGAGCTCATCCTGACGACTTAGACTTTAGTGCCTCAGGCACGCTAGCAGCTTTTGCTGCAAGCGGAGCAGAGGTCTACTACCTAATCCTGACTGATGGTAGTAAAGGTACTGCCGATAAAAAAGTCTCCTCAAAAAAGCTAACTGAGACAAGAGAAAAGGAACAACAAGCAGCAGTTAAAGCTATAGGCGGCAAGAAGGCTATCTTTCTAGATTATCCGGATGGTTATCTTGAGATCACTATGGACCTTAAGAGAGATATTGTTAAAGTCATTAGAACAATTAGACCCGATGTTGTTATGACTATGGATCCATCGGTGCTGTATTCAGCTGGTCGTGGCTTTATTAACCACCCAGACCATAGGGCAGCTGGACAGGCAACGCTTGATGCTGTCTATCCGTTAGCTCGTGATCATCTATCTTTCCCGGAGTTAGAAAAACAGGGCTATAAACCACACAAGACTAAAACAGTTCTGCTTAGTAACTTTGAGGAACATAACTATTACTCCGATATAACTAAAACTTTCGATAAGAAGCTAGCAGCACTTCAAGCTCATAGTAGTCAGGTCAGTGACATATCCGAAGTTGAGAACTGGCTTAGATCATCAGCTGAAAACATCGGTAAAGAAGCAGGCTATGAGTTAGCCGAGGCTTTTGTCCGAATAGATATCCGCCAGTAAAATAGCAAGAGTATTTTAAACCATATGCGTGTTAAAATTTATACAAGTTT
>JBBCHN010000004.1:0-38950 GCA_037200105.1 Candidatus Saccharimonadota bacterium
ATGATGGAAAGAAGGAAAAGAGCAGCAGGCGATTTTACAGCAATTTCAGCAGCTGCAGAACCAGGCAGTAAGAAAAATGCTCAGGGCGTACCAAGGATCCCTGCAGAAAGCCCTGGAACTCAAAGCCATAATCTTATCTCCAGAAAATCATTTCGAAAAGCAACTAGATTCCTACTGCTTACAAGCTCTGAAATTCATCAAATCTCACTCAATCAAAGCAATAACAACTCAGCAGATTAGAGATGAGTTGGCGGCAAGCTCTAAGTCTGAGCAGAACTCCTCATTTCAATTTCTCAGACCAGGATCTTAGCTTCTCTCTCTTCTCACTAGAGAGAAAAAACTAGTAGAAAACCTGAAAAATCTAGAAAAATTCCGAGGAAACTGGGAAGCCCCCTGGCAGCCAGATTTCCCGGCTATAATCAAGATCAACCCGGCAACCAAAGAAGTTACAGCATCCAAACATCAACGCCTACTACAGCAACTTAATCAATTCTCAGACCTTTACTGTATCTACTATAACAAATGCTTATTCAATCTGCTGTGTTTCTCCTATAGAGCTACTACACAGAGCCCGAAAGTGGAATCTAGAGCCTTGAATGAAAATAGCAGACGCAGAGTCTATTGCTATACTTAGAGCCCTTCAAGACTATTATTCTACTCATATTCAACCCCTTAAATCCACATCCACCTACACTTATAACCACATCTTCTTCCCTAATCTTTACATCTTTATAGACAGTCAAGCTGCTCTACAAAGACTACAGCACCCAGAGTACACTACAACACAACAATCTCGAAAGCTAGCTGCAAGGATTACAGCTAAAAAGGCAAACATCACTCTGCAATAGTATCCTAGCCATAAAGAAATCCAAGGAAACAAGCTAGCAGATCAGTACGCAAAGGCTAGCCTATCTCAATCTATTCAACATAATGCAATCTATATCTTCTTTAGCTATATTAAAGAGCAAATCAACCGGAAATCAACTGCTGCTTGGAAGGAAAACTGGAACGCAGCAAAATCAGGAAAAGGGAATCAGTATCAACTAATTACTCAAAATTCCCCCTCTTTTACTCTTAAGCCTACTCTTCCTCATACTAACAAAAAATTCACCTCTGCCTATATCCAGCTAAAAACTGGAATAGGATTTCTCCGGAACTATCTTTTCCCTCCCCTCTCTGCAGCTGCACGCAGAATTCCCATCAGACCACCGCACATCTCATTCTACAGTGCCCGCACTATAGAAAGGAAAGACAACAACTTCAGAGAGATCTGGGAAACGCCCCGATTTCTCTTCCGATTTTATTCTGTTCTAGGACAGAAAGAAAAGCCTTGCTTTCCTTTCTCGAGAAAACAGAAATCGGAATCAAAAATAAAACGATTATCGACACGGAATAATCATTATTCTCGGCGGCAGCCGGAAGCACAAATCTAGATTGGAAACCATTGCTACACTCACTACTCTATTTCTTAAGTTTGGATTGTAGGATTCTGGAAACTAGAATGTCTGATTTTTCTTTCCTTTATTTTCCTTTCTCACTTTACATGTAAACTAGATTCCTGCTAGTAGGACTATACTAGCCTCGCCATAGCCTTAGGCTGCAAGCGAGTACTGACTCAAAAAAAAAATTGTTACTCTCAGCAGCAGCCGGAAGCACAAATCTACTTTATTTCTTAAGTCTGGATTGTAGGATTCTGGAAACTAGGATTTCTGATTTTTCTTTCCTTTATTTTCCTTCTTTACTTTTTTTTTTTTTTGAGTCAGTACTCGCTTGCAGCCTAAGGCTATGGCGAAGCTAGTACAGTCCTACTAGCAGGAATCTAGTATACATGTAAAGTAAAGAAGGAAAATAAAGGAAAGAAAAATCAGAAATTCTAGTTTCCAGAATTCTATAATTCAAACTTAAGAAATAAAGTAGTGAGTGTGTAGTGATGATTTCCAATCTATATTTGTGCTTCCGGCTGCCGCCGAGAGTAACGATTATTCCGTATTGATAATTGTTTTATTTTTAATTCCGATTTCTATTTTCTCGAGAAAGGAAAACAAAGCTTTCCTACCCGATCTGGAACAGAATAGAATCGGAAGAGAAAGCAAAAGTGTTTATTAAGCTGCTTATTATCTATTGCAATTATATTAAAAAAAACCCAGATTTTTACTTGCATTAAGTAAAATCATGATAACAATATTAGTCAGGTTTTGCCCTGGTTATCTACCTGATCTTGCAAGTGGAATCATTAGCTAAGTGATTCTCTTTGCAATTGCTACATTAAGTTTCCATATAAGTACAGCTTTCTCTAACCGCTTTATACTTATTATAAGAGTATTCTTTTAAAAAGTGCTCTTTTAAGCAGAAATAGCACTTTACTAGTTTCTTGCATTCCCGAGAATTATACTTAAAGCCTTAGCATTAATAGCATTAAGTTATTATAGTAAAAGATCTATAAGATTTGATTTTAATTAGGTTTATTGCAAGGAAAAATGTATTCTTAAAGCAGGCTAATTTCTTAGCTTAATTCTTAACATAGAAAACTATTAATCCTAGTTTAATCAGTCAGTAAGAATTTCCCTTTACATTAATCTTGCTATAAAAGGCTTCTCGAAAAAAAGCTTTTAAATGCAAAGACTAGAACATTATGAGTAATTAGTTTTACTTAGTTATAGAACTTTTCAGTAGAAAGGATTTTTCTTGGGAAATCATTAAAGATAGACTCTTACTTGCTCTGATTTTTAAGAAAATCAGTTACAGAAAGCCTAGAAACTAGTGTAATTTTGATGTTATTATTAAATAATTATGTTATATCTAGCATACTGATTTTTTCTAATACTTTATTGATTTTGTCTCTAGTTTCTACTGATTAGAAAGTAAATAAAGCAGTAGATTTCTCAAGTATAAGTATAATAAACTTGAGTTTTCTAGCCTGATTTTTGAGAGCTAGAGTAAGACTTAAAAGGCTTTTTATAAAGGCTTGAATTATAACTGCAGCTATGGCTATAGCTATAATTATATTGGCTATAGTAATGGCTTTCCTGCAAGAGCTGCAGCATAAATCTGTTTTTCTTTTACAAATGAGTAAAAAACAGCTTATAGAATTCAGTTATTTCTTTTCTTAATAGTAATTAGTTAATTATTTATATAGAAATTAATTGCTATCTTTTTAAATGCTTAGATAATTCAGGGAAAATACAGGAAAATAGTCTATGCCTTCTTTATTTTCACTAAAGCCTTTGCTACTAAATTACATACTTTTTTACTAGCTAAACTAGTTAACTTCTGAGAAGCATATATAGAAGATTAAAGGCTAGTATAGTAATGTTTTTCTCTCTTTAGAGAGAAGATTAATTCTAAAATATTTAAGAACATGAGTATAATATTAGCTTAGTAGACTGATTTTGTAAAAGGCCTTGAGCTTATAGAGTTCATTATAGAGAAAAGAAAAAGCGTTTGTAATAATAATAATGACAATGATAGTAAGAGCGTTGCTTTCATTAAGATATCTCTCTTTCCGTCATAAGACTAAGAGAAAGAGAAAGGCAGGCTTAAAAGCACTAGAATAAGGCCTATAGAGCTTTATATGTATGAAAAGCCTGGTTTATAGTAATGTTCTGATTAAATGATAGGATTTAGCTAGTAAGGCTCTGCAGAGGGATTTTTAAAGAGAGGGCGCTTGAACCACCTGGCTTCGCATCTCATGAAAACTTTTCCTCTAGTGCATCAGGCATTCTGCTAGCTGTTTGCAGCGCCTGCGCAGCCGCGCAACATGCTGCGCGCAGCTGCAATTAGGAGAAAAAATTCTCTGAGCGAAGAGGAGTTAATTGATGTAAAGAAATCAATGATTGGAATGATTGCGCTGAAATTTGCAATAATAGCGCTATTGTTATTATAAACAGTACATTATAAGAAAAAAATATTATAATAAGCACATGTTTTTTGTAGTGTTAATGCCTTAATCATATTAGTAATATAATATATTAATCAGGCTAACTAAGTGCTATTATGCAAGGTATTAAAAGTATATTTATTATTAAATGCTGATTTATTAAATCTAGTATTATTCTTATTCTCTTTCTCAGTTGAGTATGCTTGATTATTAATACAAGTATAGAAATAGTTATTATTTCAAGAGTTATTATTATTCTATCAAGATTAGCCATTATATACTTGCAAAGAGTTATTATAGTTTTAAAAGCATTCATTTCTATTGCTTTTAAGAACTTAATCTTGCTAATTATTTTAGAAGCAAGAATTATTATAATATGATTATTATAGCAATTATCTTGATTTTTACAATAGCATTTAGTATTGAAATCTTTATTATAGGATTTAAGGTTATTTTGAGAGAAATCGTTATAAAATAACTAAGAAAATTAAAGAAAATACTTGTAAATATAAAAGCGATTTTAAGTATAATTATTGTTTCTTACTAGGAAAGCCTTGTTTTAGCTTAATAATGCATATAACTTTTTCTTGACTTTAGAATAATAATTAAAAGTAAATGCAAGCAGGATTATCTTGCTCTTTTTAATTTGCTATATAAAGGTCTTAAGAGTTTTCTGTATTTAAGAAAAGTGTAAGAATTGCTTGACTTTAAAGTTTATACTTAACTATATTTATATTATAATGCTATGCTAGTTCTAATTATTAAGCATTAAGATTCTCTTTGCTTAAGCATGTTATAGTCTTTTAAGAATAAGTTAAATAAAGTACAATTTATTTTAAGCTATCTCTTTTATTATTAGCTTACTAGTTATAAATTTCTTAATAGTTTAAGCATAATTAGAAGCGAATTACTGCTTAGAAGCATTTAGCACTATATTAAGATCTGCTTCAAAAAACAACAACAGCGCCGACATCGCAAGTTTCGGCGCAACCACTCCAACTATCAATTTCTTTACATCAATCGACTCTTCTTCACTCAGAGAATCTTTTCTCTCAATTGCAGCTGCGCGCAGCACGTTGCGCGGCCGCGCAGGCGCTGCAAACAGCCAGCAGAATGCCCGACGCGCCAGGGGAAAAGTTTTCATGGAGAGCAGGGCCACATGGCCCAAGCAACCAAAACGTCATTATAGAACCAGGCTCTTCACGCTCACAAAGCCCTGTAGGCCTTATTCTAGTGCCCTCAAGCCTCTCTCTCGTCTTCTCCTCAGCCTTATGACGGAGAGAGAGATATCTCAATGGAAGCAACGCCCCCTTCACTATCATTACCGCCACTATTACTACCGCTATCACCACCATCGCCACAAACGCCCCTTCTTCTCTCCACAACGAATCCTGTAGAACTGAGGCATTCTATGAAATCAGGCTACCAAGCCCTTGTGTTCTCAAGCATTCCAGGATTAATTTCCCTTCTAAGAAAGGAAAAACAATGCTGTACTAGCCTTTAATCTTTCGTACATGCGCTCCAGAAGTCAACTAGTTTGGCTAGTAAGGAAGCATGTAAGTTAGCAGCAAAGGCTCTAGCAAAAATGAAGAAGGCATAGGCTATTTTCTCGCATTTTTCCTGAATTATCCAAGCACTCGAAAAGGTAGCAACCAATTCTTATATAAATGATCAGCCGATTACTGTTAAGGAAAAAATTGACCGAATTCTACAGGCTGTTTCTCACTCTTCTGTAAAGGAAAAACAGATCTATGCTACAGTTCTTGCAGGAAAGCCAGCGTCACAGCCGCTATAGCCATAGCTACAGCCATAGCTGCAGCTGCAGCTGCAACTCAAGCCTTCACAAAAAGCCCCTTAAGCCCTGCTCTAGCTCTCGAAAAATCAGGCTGAAAAACTCAAGTTTATTACACTTATACTCGAGAAATCTACTGCTTTTTCTATCTTCTAACTAGTGGAGATCAGGAACAAAATCAACAAAGCACTAGAAAAAATCAGTGTGCTAGATGTAACACGATCACTAAACAACAACATTAAGATTATACTAGTTCCTGGGCTTGCTGCAATGGATTTTCTTGAGAATCAGAGCAAATGAGAATCTGTCTTCAATGATTTCCCAGGAAAAGTCCTCTCTGCCGAGAAGCCTTATAACTGAGTAAAACTGATTGCCCATAATGTCCCGGTCTTTGCATTTGAGAGCTTTTCTCAAGAAGCCTCTTATAGCAAGATCAATGTAAAGGGAAACTCTTACTGGCTAGTTAAGCCAGGAGAAGGAAAGCTAGCTGGATTAGTGGTTTTCTATGTTGAGAATCAGGCAGAGAAATTAGCCTGTCTCAAGAAAACATTTTTTCTGGCAGCAAACCCGGTCAAGATCAAACCTTACAGATCTTTTACTATAACAACTCAATGTTACCAGTGCCAAGACTATGAGCATGATCCTCGAGAATGCAAAAGACCAGTAAAATGTCGCTTCTGCTCAAAAGCCTACTTCTCAAGAGAACACTTCTGCAATGAGTGTAAGGCAGTCAGAGAGAGCTATGCCCACACGGAAACTCAATGCAGTAACTGCAAAGAGAAGCACCCTGCTAATGATTCTACATGCAAGATCAGGCAGATAATCAGAACAAAAACTGATCAATACTGCTATCGCGATCTTACTTAATGCAAGTAAAAATCCAACATAACTGCAACAGACAACAAGCAGCTTAACAAACGCTCCTGCAACAAGCTTTCGAGAAGGGAATAGAAGTAATCCTAATCCAGAAGCCCTTCTTTTTCTTTGAAAAAAGCTCTAAGCAGCCGATCTCTCTCAGCCACTCAGCGTTTTACAAGATCTCGCCAAGGCTAGATCTAGCTTCTGACCCTGATTTTCAAATCATCGAAATTAAGGGAAAGGAACCGTTTCTTATATACAATATATATAATGAGAAACAAAGATTCGAAATAGCTAGAGAGGAAATTCCTCTTTCCTTTACAGTAGATCAGATTTTTCCCTTGCTACGCGATCGCCAACCAAAGCTTCTAGCAGGGGATTTCAATACACATTATTCTTGGTGAAACTCGAGAATTACCGCGCCCAGCTCTGCAGCTATACAGCTAGTTTCACAACTCGAAGAAATCGATTCCACTCTGCTTAACAACCCTGAAATCACCAACGAAAAAGAGAGCACTTTCCATTAATCAAATCTACGATCAATCTCAGTCATCGATCTCACTTTCTCGTCTGGTTTCCAGGAAACCATCTGGGATTCCTGGGATTACGAAGAGGCTACAGGGCCGGTTTACCGCCCATCTACAGCTGGATTTCGATATTTCCACTGCCTCTCTCCGACCTGCTTATAACTATAAAAAAGCAGATTGGAACAGTTTTCAGGCTTCTTTCTGGCTAGCAGCAGCTGATCTGGAAGGCCTGAGACTGGTGAGACTAGAGAATCTCGAAAAGGCAGCTCTAGAGTTGGAATCTGCTATAGTGCAAGCTGCAGCAGAAATGATCCCCCAACTTAGAGTTGTAGAGCGCTCAAAACCCTGGTGAAACTCAGAACTTAAGGAAAAACGAAAGAAGTTACACAGGGCTCTTCGTATCTATAAGAAAGAGCGTTCTCAAGAGAAGCTTTTACGCTGGAAAGAAATTAGAAATAATTATTTCCAGGCAATTCGAAAAGCCAAAATCACTTACTGGACTGATTTTCTTACCAACGCGGAAGGAAAAGAAATCTTTACAGCAGCCAGCTTTCAGAAAAACAGGCAATTATTAAAGATTCCAGCGCTCTCTTACACTAATCAAGAAGGCATCAAGCGGCAGGCAGCATTGTTTACTAAAAAATGCAAAGCCTTTCTCACAGTATTATTCTCTACGCTATAACAAGCCTCTTCCCTATAACAAGCCTCTTCTCCTTTCTCTTCCTCTTTCTCTTTCTCTCTCTCTTTCTCTTCTCCTTCCCTGTTCTCATCTTCTCTCTTCTCAGTCTCTTTCACAGTAATTCCAATGCTTTAGAAGTCAGCTAGACCGGCTAGTAAGATAGAGGGAAAACAGTGGGAGTGGCTAGACTTGACAGTCTCAGAAATCGCAAAAGCTATCTTGAAATCGAAATCCAATAAAGCCCTAGAACCTGATCATATAGGCTTTCAGCTGATCTAAAAAGCCTATAATGCTGCCCTTGACCCGTTTAACCAGCTATATCAGGCGCTATTTAACACTAAATATCACCCGCAAATCTGAAGATCAGGAATCAGAATAATTCTACTCAAACTGAAAAGAAATCATTCTATTCTAAAAGGCTATAGAGTAATTTCCTTACTTAACTGCCTTGGGAAAACGCTGGAGAGGCTCTTTGCAACAAGGCTTTCTTACTTAGCCTACACAACAGACCTACTACACATCTTGCAAATCAGCAGCTGAAAGCAATGATCAGCAGTCAACGCAGCTCTTATTCTTCTATACTATATACAACAAGCTAAGAAAGAAAAGAAGAAAAACATTACTTTTACTCTATTTTTAGACATAAAAGAAGCATTCAATTACGTCAACAAGAATCGATTGCTGGAAACATTATAGCTTCTTGATCTCTCGGCGAGTCTGATCAGCTGAGTGGATTTCTTTCTTACTGGAAGGAAGATTCAGTTGGTCTTTGACAGGCAAGTCCAGCTTCTGACAGGAATCCAAACGGGAATCCTGCAGGGTTCTCCAGTCTTCCCGATTCTCTTTCTGATTTACATCAGGAATATAATCAGGAAAAATCCTAGAGCTTTATAGTTATTCTATATAAATGACTTTAGCTTTTCAGTTTTCTCTACATTAGCTTAACGAAACTGCGCAGCACTTAAGGAAATAGCTACAGATCTTTTCTTACAAGCAGCTGAGCAGAAGATTCAGTTTGATAATAAGAAAACAGAACTCATCCACTTCTCAGGGCAGAGAAAACCAATTACCAAGCCTGTAAAAATCGGAAACCTGATCATTAACCCGCAACCGGTTATCAGATGGCTAGGCATTTTCTTTGACTCCAAGCTTTTCTTCCAGTCTTACACAGAAAAGAGGCTTAATCTTGCAATAACCGCTCTACATTAACTACAACGCCTTACTTCTACTGGTTACAGCCTCTACTTTGCAGCGTTTCGCTAGCTATATATAGCTATTGTTTTAGCTATTGCTGATTATGGATCGGCTGTATGATGGAAAGAGGGAAAAGAGCAGCAGGCGATTTTACAGTAATTTCAGCAGCTGCAGAACCAGGCAGTAAGAAAAATGCTCGAAGCGTACCGAGGATCCCTGCAGAAAGCCCTGGAACTCGAAGCCATAATCTTACTCCCAGAAAATCGTTTCGAAAAGCAACTAGATTTCTACTGCTTATAAGCTCTGAAATTCATTAAATCTCACTCAATCAAAGCAATAATAACTCAGCAGATTAGGAATGAGTTGGCAGCAAGCTCTGAGTCTGAGCAGAACTCCTCATTTTGATTTCTCAGACCAGGATCTCAGCTTCTCTCTCTTCTTACTAGAGAGAAAAAACTAGTAGAAAATCTGAAAAATCTAGAAAAATTCCAAGGAAACTGGGAAGCCCTCTGGCAGCTAGAGTTCCCGGCTATGATCAAGATTAACCTGGCAACCAAAGAAGTTACAGCATCCGAATATCAACGCCTACTACAGCAACTCAATCAATTCTCAGACCTTTACTGTATCTACTATACAGACGGCTCTAAGGGCAAGGCTCTCGCTACAGACGCACAGAAAACAAATGCCTGTTCAATCTGCTGTATTTCTTCTATAGAGCTACTACACAGAGCCTGAAAGTGGAATCTAGGGCCTTGGATGGAAATAGCAGACGCAGAGTCTATTGCTATACTCAGAGCTCTTCAAGACTATTATTCTACTCATATTTAACCCTTCAAATCCATATTCATCTACACTTATAACTACATTTTCTTTCCTGATCTTTACATCTTTATAGACAGTCAAGCTGCTCTATAAAGACTATAGCACTCAGGGTACGCTATAACATAATAATCTCGAAAGCTAGCTGCAAGGATTACAGCTAAAGAGGCAAACATTACTCTGCAATGGTGTCCTGGCCATAAAGGAATCCAAGGAAACAAGCTAGCAGATCAGTACGCAAAGGCCGGCCTATCTCAATCTATTCAACATAATGCAACCTACATCTTCTTTAGCTATGTTAAAAGGCAAATTAACCGGAAATTAACTGCTGCTTGGAAGGAAAACTGGAACGCAGCAAAATCAGGAAAAGGGAATCAGTATCAACTAATCACTCAAAATTCCCCCTTTTTTACTCTTAAGCCCACTCTTCCTCACACTAACAAAAAATTCATCTCTGCCTATATCCAGCTAAAAACTGGAATAGGATTTCTCTGAAACTATCTTTTCAAAATCCGGAAAATCCCCTCTCCTCTCTGCAGCTGCACGCAGAATTCCCGTCAGACTACCATACATCTCATTCTACAGTGCCCGCACTATAGAAAGGAAAGACAACAACTTCAGAGAGATCTGGGAAACGCCCTGATTTCTCTTCCGATTTTATTCTGTTCTAGGACAGGAAGGAAAGCCTTGCTTTCCTTTCTCGAGAAAACAGAAATCGGAATCAAAAATAAAATGATTATCGACACGGAATAATCGTTACTCTCGGCGGCAGTCAGAAGTATAAATCTAGATTGGAAACCATTGCTACACTCACTACTCTATTTCTTAAGTTTGGATTATAGGATTCTGGAAACTAGAATGTCTGATTTTTCTTTTCTTTATTTTCCTTTCTCACTTTACATGTAAACTAGATTCCTGCTAGTAGGATTATACTAGCCTTGCCATAGCCTTAGGTTGCAAGCGAGTACTGACTCAAAAAAAATCAAAAAAAAAAAGGAAATTCCTCTTTCTTTTGTAATAGATTGGATTTTCTTCTGCTATGCAACGGCCAATTAAAGCTTTTAGCAGAGGATTTCAATATATATTATTCTTAATGAAACTCGAGAATTATCACGCCTAGCTCTACAGCTATATAACTAGCTTCATAACTCGAAGAAATCAATTCCACTCTGCTTAATAACCCTAAAATCACACAAATCTAGATTGAAAACCATTGCTACACTTACTACTCTATTTCTTAAGTTTGGATTATAGGATTCTGGAAACTAGAATGTCTGATTTTTCTTTCCTTTATTTTCCTTTCTCACTTTACATGTAAACTAGATTCCTGCTAGTAGGACTATACTAGCCTTGCCATAGCCTTAGGCTGCAAGCGAGTACTGACTCAAAAAAAAAAAAAAAAAACTCTTTAAGACTATTATTCTACTCATATTCAACCCCTTAAATCCACATCTATCTATACTTATAACCACATCTTCTTCTCTGATCTTTACATCTTTATAGACAGTCAAGCTGCTCTATGAAGACTATAGCATCTAGAGTATGCTATAACATAATAATCTTGAAAGCTAGCTACAAGGATTATAGCTAAAGAGGCAAACATTAATCTGCAATAATGCTCTAGCTATAAAGAAATCCAAGGAAACGAGCTAGTAGATCAGTACGCAAAGGCTGGCCTCTCTCAATCTTTTCAACACAATGCAATCTACATCTCCTTTAGCTATGTTAAAGGGCAAATCAACTGGAAATTAACTGCTGCTTGGAAGGAAAACTGAAACGCAGCAAAATCAGGAAAAGGGAATCAGTATTAACTAATCACTCAAAATTCCCTCTCTTTTACCCTTAAGCCTACTCTTTCTTACACTAATAAAAAATTCACTTCTGTCTATATCCAGCTAAAAACTAGAATAGGATTTCTTCGGAGCTATCTTTTCAAAATCCAGAAAATCCCCTTCCCTCTCTGCAGCTGTACGCAGAATTCTCTTCAGACCACCATACATCTCATTCTACAGTGCCCGCACTATAGAAAAGAAAGACAACAACTTCAGAGAGATCTGGGAAACACCCTGATTTCTCTTCCGATTTTATTCTGTTCCAGAGCAGAAAGAAAAGCCTTGCTTTCCTTTCTCGAGAAAACAGAAATCAGAATTAAAAATAAAGCGATTATCGACATGGAATAATCATTACTCTCGGCGATAGCCGAAAGCACAAATCTAGATTGAAAACCATTGCTACACTTACTACTCTATTTCTTAAGTTTGAATTATAGGATTCTGGAAACTAGAATGTCTGATTTTTCTTTTCTTTATTTTCCTTTCTTACTTTACATGTAAACTAGATTCCTGCTAGTAGGACTGTACTAGCCTCGCTATAGCCTTAGGCTGCAAGTGAGTACTGACTCAAAAAAAAATGCTAAATGAAACGCGTAAGCCAGTTTTTCTAACTAATAATTCTAGAATGCATTGCATGAGAAGTAAATTAGCTAGTCTTTATATAAATGAAAGCATAAATGAAAAACCTTATTTATTAAGTAATATGATCTAATCGAGAAGCGCTTGCTTTTCTATTAATGTTAATTTGTGATTATTAACTTAAGCATTATGACGCGTTACGCAAGCGCGAGCGTGACGCGTTAATGTATAATATAAAACGCTGTATAAAGTAGTAGCAGTTTGAATGCTTGAAACTTAAGCTAGTTGAAGAGTAGAAAGAGCAAGACTAACTCTTTTTCATATGAAAGATTTAGCTCTATAGCTATTAAAGTAGTTAGTTATAGTGTTTGGAGAATTAAGTATTCTGAAAAAAGTAGAGTATATTATAAGATAGTATGTTTTATTAGATAGTAAATTAGATTAATGTTATATAAATAATATAAAGTCCTTGTGTTAAGTATATAAAAATCTAGTGTAATTTGACTATCGTTTATAAAATAATTATTATTTATAGACATATTATATTAATATATAAAGTAAATAATAGTAGATTTTAAAAAGATTAAGCTAAAATAGTTTATATTATATTAATATTAAATATTAACTTACTAAAAATGACTTAATTCGAAAATAAAAAACTTAATACAGTAATTAAAATAAATAATAAAAGTAAGGACTTTATAATATAGAATGAATTAAAAAATAAATAGTTTAATAATAAAATGAAAAGATTACTGAAATTATTATAAATATATGCTAAGCATATAGAATACATTATATTTAGAAATCAAATAATATTTAGATTACTTTAGAAAGCATAAGCATAGTATCTATATTATATTTATATTACATATAAATAATTTATTTAAAAAAATCAGTAAGATTTTAATAAATAAAACTTTAAAATTATTAATTATAAAAACTATATATAATTTCAAATTTAATGTTTATTATAAACACTATAGTTATTATATAAATGCATAGTAAAAAACTAATATTTATAGCTAAATATTCTTTTGAATCTAAAAGCAAAGCTTTTAAGTATTATAAAACGGGGGTTTAACTTATAATTCTTTTCTAATAATATACGAATTAAGCATATAATAGTAATAATAAAGATTATATTTTTTAAATATAGTATAGGCATTTAAAACATTAAAGAAAAACTAACTATTTATTAGCTTTTTAAGAGTATATAATACTTTAATAATAAAAATAATTATAATAATTATAAAAGCAAGTCTTTAATTATGATATTTTTATAATACTTTAAATATATATAAATAATAATACTTGGAAAATAAAAAATAAATATTATAGAAATATAAAAATATTAACATTTAATAGTATTACTAAATATAATTAGTAGAATTATTTAAATAACTATGGAAAATCATATAGTATTAATAACATAATATTAGAAATTAATACTAGAAAGATAAACAAGTAGTAGATTAGAAAAGATATAAATATTAGTTATTTAAATAGTTATAAATGCAATATATATAGTTTAATATTATAAAGCAATTATTATGTTATTATAACTATATATTAAGGAAATATTTAATATAATAAACCATATTCAACTACTAATTATTTTTAAAAATAAGATTACTTAATATAAATAGTTAAACAACTTTAAAACTATTTTATAAAGCATATAATATATTTTTACTTTAATAATAAGAACTTATTTCTAATTAAAATTCTAGTAAGTATATTTTAAAAATTCTTTTTTATTTTTATTTTTATAATATATTTTTATATAATGTGTTATGATAAAACTAAAACTATCAATAGTAAATTATACTAATAATACTAACATAATAATATTTAGTAAATTAATTAAAACCAATAATTAATAACTAAAATAAACTTAAAGAATTCATAAGAAAAGGAATTATATAAAATATATAATTAAAATTAAAATATAGACTTACTTGTTTCATTAAAATATAACTAATACTAATATTAAAACTATAAATAAAATGCTTAAATAAAATAATAATTAAGAAACATATAACTAGATTAAAAAGTATAATAATAGATATGCTTAAAGTAAATTTATAAAAATAAAAATATTATTTCATTATTTTAATATAGTTAATATCTTAATAATATATATATATATTATAATCTATTAATAATAGTAAATATTATAAGAAAGCTAAATATAATATACTTATAATATATTAATGAGTATCTAATATATATTAAGCTATTCAAACTATAAATTTATATGCTTTTAATTAACTTATATTTTAATAAATAACTAGTAAACTTTAAATTATAGATAAAAGTAAGTAATATAAAAGAATATATATAGAATATAAGCATTATAATTATAAATTAACTTTGATAATACAAATAATAAAATATTTAAAATGTCTTTTATAGCTTTAAAAATATTATATAAAGAGCAGAGATTAATAAATAATTTAGTAAATAGACTAAATCTTATTAATAAAGATAATTATAAAAAGTAAAAAGTAATAAAAAGTAAAGATAAAACTATAATAAGAAATCAATAAAAATAATAAGCTAGTAAAATAAATAAACTATATGATTAAAGTTATTCTAAAACATAAACTATTTATAAACATATAAGAGTCCATTATTTATATAAGTCTATACTAGGAAAACTATAATACAATTTTCCTCTTTTAATAAAATATTTTTAGAATAAAGATTTTATTATATTAATACAATATAATGCTAATACTAATAAAAATTTATTATTTCATAATATAAGTATTATGAAAAGCAATTAGTATATAATAACTAATTATTAAGATTAATATGAATATAGAATAATCTTTAGAATACTGTAAAGGCTAAAATTATATTATAAACTTTCATGTAATAATTATATAAAATTAAAAAGACTAATAAAATACTGGTTAATAACATAACTAGTCTTATTATATTTAAATATCTAAATATTTAAATAAATGCTTTTTTTTATTACTTGAATTATCAGTTAAATATTAAAATAAAAATACTAAAATTAAATAAATAATATAAATAAATAAACTATTTGTAATATTTGGGTTTTTCTTCTTTATAAAGCTTTCATTAAGCAAAAAATATCTTTAAAAACTATATATATATACTAATTTTTATAATTATATAATATACATTACTATCTAGTAAAACATATCATCTTATAATACATCTTACTCTTTCAGAACACTTAATTCTTCAGGCATTATAACTAATTACTCTAATATCTATAAAGCCAGATCTTTCATACAAAAAAAAGAGTTAATCTTGCTCTTTTTACTTTTCAACTAGCTTAAGTTTCAAGCATTCAAGCTGCTACTACTGTATATAGCGTTTTGTATTATATATTAATGCGTTATAATGCTTAAGTTAATAATTACAGATTAATATTAATAAAAGAGCAAGCACTTCTTAATCAGATTATACTACTTAATGAACATGATTTTTCATCTATGCTTTTATTTATATGAAGACTAGCTAATTTACTTTTTATGTAATGCACTCTAGAGTTATCAGTTAGAAAAAACTAGCTTATGCGTTTTACTCGGCATTATAATGAGCTTATATCTAAATATCTTTGCAAATATAACTATTAATAGGCAAAATGTAAATACTTAGAGAAAATCAGAAAGTAGTTTAAGCTTATATAAGCAATAATTGTGAAATATAAGATTGTAATAGAGAATATCTATAATTTTGATAAGATAGGCTTTCAAATGAGTATAATTATGATTGTAAAGATTCTTATGCAAGTAAAATAACTAATATTCAAATAATTACAAGCGAATTATATAAAGTCAGGTTATTTAATGATTATTCAATTAGAGAATTAAAACTAAATTATGATTATTAAAGAAATTAATGCTTTTAGTTAAGTTTTGCTATTTATTATTATCTTTAAGAGTAGGATTTATTAATTAATCTAATGTTAGACTGGAATTCTATCTAATTAAGTTATTAATCTTAGCAAGAATGACTAAATGACTAATGAACTTGAGTATATATAGCTAATAAAGATTTTTAATAAATATATGTAAGATTAAATAATTAGAAAGTATTATCTTCTTCTTCTTAATAACTGTAATAGCTATTTTACTCCTGAATTTAACAAGTTTTATAAGAAGAATTTCATTATCTAGCTTTGCTATTCACTCTACTTAATATATTTTATATAAGCTCTTGACTTTAATTACTTTTTTATTCTTAAGAATGCATATGATTGGCTTGTTTAAAAGAAAACAAAACTTAATGTTTTTCATATTAATAAAACTAACTTTCTGATTCTCTATTATTAAGCTTATTAGTTAACATTCATCAAGAAGATAATCAAGAAGATATTCAAGACTATTAGAATTATTCTGTTTAATTCAGAGAAGATCATTTTCCACAGGAAGATTAAGACACTGAGTTTTCTACTTTAACTATAGACTCTTTAACTTCAAGATTCAGTACTATTTAAAACATCTTATAATATTACCAAACTAAATGCCTAGATTAAGGCTCTTCAGCAACATTATGAAAGAATAACAGATAACTAGACCAGCCTGACTAATCAAGCACTCTGCTACTTAGTCAAGAAATGTTAAATAGCAATGTATAGTGCAACTCTTCTAGCAAAAGAAAATAATCAACTCTAAGCAGAAAATTAAAAGCAGAAGAGAAAGAGAAATGTATAACGCTTGTATATAGCTTATAGAAGTGTTTTGATTATGGAAGAAGATCTCTAGCTTGTAGAAGAGAAGGCTAATGATGACAAAGGGTTAGCAATCAAATCAGGCTTAAACAAGCAATGACTTTATAGCATTTGCAGATTATCTAAATATAATAAAAGAAACTGCTTACAGAATAAGAATTCAACTTAGAATTCTATTTATATAATTATTTAATTAATTACTTCTTTATATAGTAATTGATTATCATAGAATGTTAGAAAGATTGAGTTTTTAATAAGGCCATACATCATTAGATAGTGAAGTATATTATTAAAAATTATTATTATATTTTCTAAAAATTATTTAGTTACATAACTATTATAACTATTAATAAAAAATAATATATATATATATGAAATTATTAAATATAAAAATTTAATATTATATGTAAATTATACATTAATTAATTATATAAACTTACCAATTATAAAAATAAATGTATTCTATTATAAAAATATACTTCAAAATTTAATATGATTTTTAATAATTAAAAATCGAAATAATTATAAAAAATATAATAAACTATTTAGATTCTAATATAATTATAATTACTAACTAATATATGTTTAATTTTAATTATATATAGATAAATTAAACTCGATTTTATAATATAATAATTCTAAAATGAAATTTTTATATTCATAACTAAATTTTTATAATATAAATATAAATATAATATAAATATGTTATTCTCATGTAATATAAAATATATATTTAAATATAATATGTTAATTATAAAAAGCATAATATACTACTTTAAACAATGTGGCGGCGTTTTTGCCGCCGTTTTCGGGGGGCTCTGGCGCCCGTCGCGGCGGCGCATGAGCCAGGAGTCTGGGGCCAAGCGTCCGCCTGCGCCACAGGACATGGCGAGACGAAGTACCTCCAGGTACCTCGTGTACCTGCGAGACTGCCCCGCCAAAAATATTTAGGGCCCAAAACTGGGGCCTGCTCGCCTGCTCCCTTTCTCCTGGCATCTCTTTTGTCTCCTCGTTCCTGGATCCAGGACGACCGCCAAAATGGCTCCCGCCGTAGCTCTTAAGGAGCTGCGCCGACGCGCCTCTGGCAGCATGAGGCGCCTCCTCTGCCCCAACTCACGTCGCTCTCCTTCGAAACGGCGGCGACCTCACTGCAGATCCCATCCACCTCCCGCTGGTCCGGCTCCGTCAACAGCCATTGCCTCGTCCAGCTTGTCAAGCCGTCAGCTCCACTGCTCGAACCCACCGGAAGATGGTGCGTCGCCGGCGCCGAACCGACGACTCGGACGCGGACTACAGCTCGGACCCGTCGGACAGCGAACCTTCGTCGGATGACAAGGTGTTCGACGCCAAGATCAATGATGCTGGCTCTGAGACTAGTCAGACGGACATTGAGGATACTTGCGAGGACGGCATTAATGATATTTGCGAGGACAACATTGACGTTCTTGAACAGGATGACATCAACATAGAAGACGCGGCACAGCTCTTTGAGGGAAACCTGCATCCTCCAGAGTACTACCGCAGAGCTATCAAAGAGTTCAACGAGGCTGCGTTTGATAATGAAGACTACAGTCCGGGGAGTACAGTACTTCTGGATGGGATAGAAGAGCTATGGAACCAGTACATTGCCGGGTCGTGCTTCCGGTGCTTGGTCCATGCTGACAAAACGCAGGTATTGCGCCTTCATAAAAGCCAATCCCCAGGAAGCCTTCGAGTCTATCTCGCTCTCGTTCCTTCACTCCTTCTTCGACTGGCTACTGAGCCAGAAAACCAGCAAGGATGGAAGGAAGAAGAGGGGGATGACAAAGAGCAGCTCCCTCGGGATGTACTGGAAGATGTACTGGCTAGTCTATAAGCAGGCTATAGGCGATAAGCTTAGTGCGAAGCTAAACCAGAAGATGCACAGGGTTAACCTTCCGCCCAGCCTATGTCCAAGGCCAAGCTGACGTGTACAGGTGCTCTGCCGTCTTGCCATAAAGCACAAGCTTAGCAATCAGAAACGCAAAAACAAATGCCTGATAATTAAGAACCTCAAAGAGCACATCGAGAAGACGCTGAGCATCACCGAGAAGTCATTCAAGCTGGGCAAGCTCTGGATCCTCTGCATCCTGTTCCTCCTCTTGCTCGCGCCAACCAGTGCCCGCCCTGCCTCGGTGCTCTCCCTCCGCTTCGGGGACATACGCATCATGCTGGCGCGGGATCCCGGCAGCGGTCCGCACAAGGTTCTGGTCAAGTTCACGCTCGAGTTCACAAAGACATATCTCAGCATTAAGGATGCGTAAGTGCCTCGGTCCGTATCCGGCCGGCTTTGCAGCATGCTAGAGCCATGCTAATGCCAGGCTAGGAAGACCATGACCATCCCCGAAGTCCTGTTCAACCCATGCCTGATTCTCAGCCTCCAGGTCATGCTCCTCGGCGTTCTCTTCCGACACTAAGCCTTCTCGTTATCTACAGGGTAGCTCGGAAGATGCGGTTGCGCCTTCTCAAGTCTGTATTAATGCGTGCCTTCCCCCTCGAGGACGGCAGTGATGCCTGCGTGTATGAGGAAAGCCGTGCAGCCCCCGCCACTCCTCTCTGTCGTCTGCCTGTTCTCTTTTGACTTCTCTCCCCGTCCATTGTCGTGGAAATTTCCTGATACTCAACCTTTCATCCAGACCGTTGGCACGATTGTTCCCATGCCACTGGTCCTCATTTAGCTCCTGTCTTCGTCTCACGTCTTATTAGTTCGCCGGGATCAGTCCGAATCCCGGGACTGGCCTTGAGAGGAGGGGACGTCACAGTGTCTACAGCCAAACACTTCTTTTCCTCTCGTTGTCGGGACCTTCCATCATCTGAACACTACAGCCGCCGCACCGACAACCCTAGCCGGTAGGAAGAAAGTTTAAAGGAAAAGCAACCGCCATCATGTCGCAAGCCCGTGATATTGCCTTTCACCCTTCCTCGCCTCTTTCCTCCTCCGAAGGCGCCGATTCCTTCCAAGCGACTCCCGATACAAGATTGACTGTATTCTCTCCCGAGGATGGCGCCGCCAAGTCATCAAACTTCCAAGATGCCTCGTCTACAGGCACCGAAACCCGGCCTACTACATTTGCTATTGGTAATTTCCGAGACAGTGCTCGGCTGCAGGACAGGGATCCATTTGCCGCCGGCGCCCAAGCTTGCAAATCCCAGCATCAGAAGTTGTCACCCACTGCGTCAGCGTTCCGCCCATTTACTGCCTTTCTTTCCAATGGGGGAATCTTCCCAGACAGCGACAGCCGCACAGCGAACGATCATTACAGCCAAGCAATCTCGTCGACACTAAGCCCTGATCTTGGGCTCTCCCGCTGCGTTCTCTTCTCGTCGGCAAGCAAAGGTTCAGGGCCTATTAGCCTTGACTCATATCTTGCCGTGAGTGTTGACGCCTGCTTTGCATAGTTTGACGATTGGGACCTGGTGCTAACAAGGCGCGCAGAGGCTAGAACAGCTCGGGTATCCATGCTATGGCACGAAGCAGGTTCATCAGCGCGACGAATTACTGTATGTTCACTTTTCGGACATACGAGATGCTTGCTTGGCTTTCAGCAACATCCGGCTGGCCGGGGTGGCCTATAGCGCATACTACATATCGGACACTGAGTATGGCGAAGTAAGTGAACAACTCGTGCAATGCCAACAGTTCTAACTAGCTCTACGAAGACCCTTGATCTCGCACCGATGTCCAATGGGGTTAGGGTCCCTTATGTCTGTGTCACTGCCATTCCCGCCTTTCAAGCGAGGGTTACAGTTTCTCGCCTACGGTCTATTGCCCAGCATCATCTACAAGCACAGGGACAATTATTCGCACTGCAGCAACATACCAATGGGCATGATAGCATGTTCAGAGCAGTGGCCGAGTTTTGTGACGTATCTGTTGCTGCAACCGCAACCGCAAGTCTTGCTAGTTTGGTAATTGAGGTGTGTTAGGGGGAGGGACGGCATTCTTTTCATTGGACTTGACGCTGACACTGAGCTCTTGCAGGGCATACATGTCACTATCACTCCTTGGGGAGTCCATGCCAATAGATTGGATCTGGCCGCACATGCCAGTCATATCCCTCAACCCGGACAGTCATTGCCGTATCAATGTCTGACCGATGGCACACAGGAACTTGTTTTGGCAAAGCTAGACCAGAGCCATGCCGGCCCTTCTGAAGCAATGCTCGGACTACACAGCCACGCATGCAACTCAATGGGACTACAGATACAGCCTCAGTTCGCGATGTATCCGCTGCTATATCAAACCTCGTTTCGCCCCGGTCTTTCGTACATCGTGGACGGCTCCACTGGCGCAACTTCGAGTTCCTCTGCTGGTTATCCAATGGTTGCTCCAATATATTCTCCAGGTCCCCCAATGCTGCGAATTGCTAACGAGCCGATGTCCTTGCGTTCGACATATGGCCGGCTCGACAGCCGCAGACATAATGCTGCTCGTATCAACAGGTCCCCGTACCACACTATGGCGAATCATCACAATCATGTTGATGTCAGCCGAATTCGGGATGGGATCGATGTCCGCACCACCGTGAGTGGATTTAGGTGGGACTACCGTATCCAAGTATCAATGCTCATGCCATTTAGATTATGCTTCGGAACATACCTAACAAGGTCGATCAGGCCATGCTGAAGCGCCTTGTCGATGAATCAAGCTGGGGCAAGTATGATTTTATGTACCTCCGAATTGACTTCGCGAACGACTGCAAGTAAGTGCTTGTCATCACCTTAGCTGTGTCCACATCTGACAAGTTCAGTGTCGGATATGCATTCATCAACTTCGTCGATGTAAGTAAGGAAAATTCCCGAGACCCTGGATTCTGATCTAACAGCAGGTAGCCTCTGGATATTATAGATGTTAGTGAAGCTAATTCTACGCCCTTTACTCTTAGTTCCGCTGACTCTAGACGCATAGTTTGTGAATGTTCGGGCCAACCAACGCTGGTAAGCACCTATGGTTTGGCACATCCCTCCTTCGCGTCTCACGTGAATAGGAACTGCTTCAAAAGCGACAAGGTGGCAGAGATATCCTACGCCAGTAAGCTGCATCTTCTTGACCACAACTCGTCCGGAATGAAGCACTCTAACCCAAGAAATAGCTATCCAGGGCAAAGACTGCCTCGTCCAGAAGTTCCGCAATAGCTCTGTCATGCTCGAAGCCCCGCATTACCGGCCGAAGGTAGAATGGTCTCGATACTTTGTTGCTCCAGCACTAATGGGGATAGCTATACTTTACATCCAATGGACCAATGCCGGAGCTTGCCGGCCAAGAGGAACCGTTTCCCGAACCGGATAACCAGTCCAAGATGAAGAGGAGCTGCGAGAATGCAGAGCACGTAGGTAAGGCAAAACAAATTCGGTCCTCTTGCCTCGTTCGTCGGGCGCTGACGAATCTGTTCCAGGGCTGTTTACCCCTAATGCTGGACAGCATTTCCGGGATGAGCAGAGGCGTCGGCGCTCTCAATACGACCGCGGCACGAGGATGGCAGCACTGGAGGAATATGATTATGAGACTGCCATGCAACAACATCTGTATTCGTCGCAGTGATGACAGGCGCACGACCTGTTCGAGCAACGACTTTGACGTCACCCAACAATCGGGTCGAAGGTCGAATGCAGAGAAGTCGGTTTCTTCAACTAAATAAAATAGTCATCTAGAATCCTGGCATCCTTTGCAACCCTAATTATCCCCCAATGGGTGCCTGTATCTATATATATCCTGCCGGGAGGTGAGGAGCAGTGCAAGAGATTCATAATCAAGCGTCTCCGGCATCGATGTCTTAAGGAGGCTATATATATATAACCCACGTTGCTCGTGGCGTTCGCGACGCAGGACCGGGGGCGCAGCTACAGCCGATATAAAGTGACGATCTAGCTGTCGGGCATGCCGGCTGAACGGATTTTCTCCAATGCGGTCAGCCCGCGATGGATTCCAGTGTTGGTAACCAAATAGCTGCGAGTTTCTTGACACAAAACTTCCAGTAGAGACTCGTTTTTTCGTTTAGTCCGGGAGCTCCGGCAGCGCTGGCAAGGGTTTGCGGCCCTCACCCTGTCGAATGGACGATGAGCGCACAGCAAGCTGCCTGGCAGTGTTATCAAGAGGTCCTGGGGACGGCGGAGGAGAGAGCCGGTTTGCGATGCTGGCATGACTCTTCGGAAATTTCCCAGTTACATAACCAGTACCATCTGAATGAACCCGAGGCGGCTTCGGAGCACTGACGCGCTTTAGGTCGTTGGCGGCAAACTGTCCAAGATTATTCTCCAAGGGTTCGGAACTTTTTGCTCCCAATATGTCTGTGACCGGTGTTGCCAAAGTGTTGGTAATAGAGGCATGCGAGTGGTCGACTGGTAGGTCGAACTCATGGCCAGTTTCATCAGTCACTCCGGTGCTCCGAGTATCCCACTGCGGCATATCATAACCAGGCTGCGACGCCCGGCTGTAAACTAGTTCTTCCCCAGTTGGCGTGGTCAACGTTGGAGTAATTAGGCTTCGAGAAAATATGACCAGAGCTAGACAGGACAGCAAGGAGTGCCGACTGTAGGATTGACATCCGCTTTTGAAAGACGACCTCCTCTGCAAGTACATTCAACCTGGAGCTGAGTGCGAGCAGTTCCCTCTCAGATTGCTCTTTTGGCTCTCAAGAGCGATGACCGTTGACTGCCAAACTTGATCATATTGCTGTCGGACGCTCCGTAGTTCCGTGAAAACAGTTAGATTTAGCCCGTCAAGGAAGTTGTCTGCTTTGGCGAGCTGCTTTCTTTCAAGTTTGTGGAGCGTCTCCTGAAGATATTTCGAGTTTCCCTCCACGTATCGGAGGGAGAGAGTGATGTTCGTTTCGAGCTGCTGTAAGCGTTTTGTTATTGTCTTGAAAAAACTCTCTTGGACTGTTGGAGATGACGTGGCTCCAGGCACGGAGCTGGCAGTTTTATTTTTGGCGGGTATGGATGATGATGACAACGGATGCCTGCTTGTAGACGGAGGCGGTCCCTGCTCATCCGCGGTCGCTGTTGTCCCGTGCATTGGAAAGAGCCGTGGTGGTGGGCGAAGACATAGTTGGGGTTGTCGGATCTGTAACTGAGGTTTGCAGCAAAGTCTGGGACGATAATTGCTGAATTGCATTTGAAATAGCCCTCGATGTCGTCGTGGTGGAAGCGCTAGTGAGATTTGTGACTTGTTTGGGTCGAATTATGACCGTCCCCTCGCGAATGTAGTGCCCCAATCCCTTTGTCGATATGGAAATTATCTAGGTCGGGACTGTACACAGCTGGAGCAGGGCATACTGCTTCAGTTAGGGGTGGAAAGAAAGAAAGAGCGCCAAAATCCCAGCATTGGTTATGGTCTAGATCGTACTCCAGTCCTAGAATCTTGGGGAAGGAGTTGAAGGAAGAGGCCACGGGGACCTGGTAGTTCGCCGTCATTGCGAAGAGGACGCAGCGACAATTCTATTTGATCCTCGTCATCGTCGTCTCGGTCAGCCTCGCTGTCTTTCCACGACTCTAACATCCGGGGTGCCGTGGACACGGAGGAGAGAGACAGGGCAGTAATATTCCTTCCCGTAATGCGAGAGAAATTCGATTCGAAGGTATTTGGCCCATATGAGAGGATGTTCCACCAGGAATGGCTGTATGTCGCGCGAGTTCTTGGCTTCAAATGTGCCAAGGTCCTTCCACTTCTCCATCTTAACTGGATAACGGTCACTGACACTTACCCGGAAGTGTCTTATCATGCTGGAAAAGAACTCGAAGTTTGCTAGGACGATGGTGTCGATCAGAATGTCGTCGCTAAGTTCGACGATAACGTATTTGTTGTGGCCCGCGCACTCGAGAAGCATGTAGGTGTCTTTGTTCTCCACAAGGATGGCCTTGGCGTTCCTCGCCCCCGGGCTCGTCTTCAGGACTGTGGCTCCCGCATCAAAGGACGAAAACGAAAACCTCTCCTTGCATGTTTTCCCGGCATCTTTGCTCTTGATGTATGGTGATCCATCATCGCCAGCTAGGTCGATTCGTACGCCCTCGGACTCCTCTGCAATGGGAATTCCCGTCGGAACGCTGGGGTTATGCGACCGCTCTGAATACGACTCAAAATCAAGTGATATTTCTCCCTCCTCCCCAAAGGCGTCGAAGCTCGCGTCAACTCCAAAGTCGGCATCCGACTTGTGTTCGGTTCCGCGACGGCCCTTGAGATCGTTAGGGTCCTGACCAGTCTTGCGAAGCATCATATCCTTCCAGTCCTCGAAGGACATGAAAGATTGAATTAGCGTATCTTGGCCATCCTCAGCGCCCAGAGCCCCTTCTGTCTCATTCCCGCTATGGCTGGTGCTCACGGAAGGCTCTAAGCGTGCAGTCGCGTGGCTTGTTGCTCGTGGAACATCTCTTATTGTCGAGGTCGTCTGATCATGGGCCGCTTCTGTAGAGGTCGTGGCAGCCCAGTTTGTCCTCAAGCATTGCTGCGGCAAACTGTGGGTGATGTAGTTGATGGCTCGCGATTCGCAGGCATTGTTGGAGCGAATTCTATCCTCGACATGATTTGACTGCGCCAACCAAGACTGGATAAGCTAGCGAGAAGCAATGCCAGAACTCCTTGCCAATATCCTGTGTTCCACATGGTCGACTACATCCGTCCTATTGATGAGAGAGATCGTATTGAGCGGGTGGGCAAGTGGTGCAATGCTTCATTGTCATTAGAAAATAAGGTCCAAGGGTTGCTCACAGGCAAAACATACTGCATCGGCGCGATACTCCAATTGCTTATTCTTGCTGATATTTGTCCTTGTGGCCTCTGGCAGTTCCCCTGCCTCGGAACAAGTCGTGAGACATGAAAGTCAGGTGAATTGAATGGTCATTCGTACATACATAAGTCTACATGTACGTATATGCATATATACGAGCACAATTATGTAATATGTAATTCCTCAAAAGTATTCAATATCGTCAGCCAATAGCGGCAATATTTTCTTACTAGAGAGGAAGAGGAAGTCCTGACAGCCGCGACATGTTCAGAAGTAACTCTGTGCTTTATAGTCTCGCTGGAGCACGTTTCTACTTTTTGCTATGGTCTTCCATCGCTTTCGGAAGTTCTCACTACTTCTGTCTCTTTTTCTTTGTTGCTTTAGTATTGGGTTAATATTATGGTTTGTGGAGCAAGTCCTCGGGTGGTGATTTGCAGCGTTCTTGCCCTGTTCGGCATGGGGCTGCTGTGAAATTTGATCGTTACTTTCCTGCACTAGTGGAGGCGACCCTATGTTTCTAGCTTGAGAAAGGGCAAGTCAGGATGATGACGGACTTGTCTAGGAGGGCAGGGACTGTGGTTGCCTTTTACGGAGCGATTCATCGGCTGTGTCCCTGAATTGGGACTGCTTATTTAACACTAGCCGCGTCTGAATGCGCGCTTAAAATAGCAAGGGCGGCCGGAAATGGCTCCCTCCAGGTATAGAAAATGGCCCTTCCAGGCGCAGGAAATGGACCCTTTCAGGATGCGTTGCGCCTGGTGGAAAGGCAGTTGGCGCAGGTGTTGCTGACCGGTGGTGCAGGGTGAAGCACCCGCCGAAGGGTTTCTCTGTTTGTGCTTCTGCACATGTCGCATGGATCGAGCTTCAAGTCGCCTGGGCCGTGGCAGAGGATAGCCGCGATAGTAAGCCCATTCGCCTTCTTGAGGCGCTTGACAACTAGAGCGACGCAATGACCACTGCGGTATCCTGGGGGTGATGCGACCAGGCGCGATGGTTGTCAGCATAATGAGGAAGATCTTATGAGACCAAGTGTGAATACTGGTAAGCTAGGATATTCAGCGAGAGATCGGAATGATAATCGCTATTGTACTAACTTAACTACTAGCAGAGTAGCAACGCTCACAACGAGTTCCATCTCATGTCAAAGGTCTATCAGATCGCTCATGGTATCTCCTGGCCTCGCCGCCTGATCACTGTCATGTTTCGTCAAGTTAATGACCTCCAGCTCGCCTCTTTCTAATCTTGCCCAAGCGTCCGCTAGGATCTCGTCGCAAGACTCGTCGTGACTCAGGCACTCTGGTTGCTGTCTTGGCGTCGTCCTGCGTAGGCCTGCAACGCGGGAGGCCGTTCCTCTAGTTCCCAGCGGCCTCTCTCCTATCCTCCGCCATCGCTGCCTCGCCTCGACGCCGTCGTCTGTCAACTCGATTTCACCAACAAGAATCATATAAAGAGGCTTAACTCGAGCATAGTGTTGTAGTGGCAGGTGTTGCAAGGGAATGGTATTGTTCTGTCTTCTGCAATATCTCTTGATCACTTTGCGTGTTTGACTCTGACGCTGGCTGACCCTCTCGTGACTGGATGAGTCGGCCTGTAGAAGCTTCCGTCTCTGTCAGCTGGCAGAGCGACTTGCCATCGGGGCTGCAATGTTTCGTCGGTAGCTTAATCTTGTACTAGTAGGTGCAATGCTGCTCGGGGGTGGGTCGCTGTTAGGAGGATGCGGTGATGTGTGAGTGTGAAGGATGAAGGATGAGAGATGAAAGATGAAGGACGAAGGTTGATTGTTTAGGGAGGAAGGCGGGAGTGGTTTATATACTCTGTACTTTCTGTCTCTGTAGACCTGCTCTGATGCTGTGATGCTATGGCTGTTGGTCTCGTTTCTTGCTGATGCAGTGTGAGTGTGTCTGTGCGATTGTGTGGTTTGTCGTCTGGTCCCTCTGAAATAATGCATGTTCAATATGACTCTGATCGGCTTCTGTTTGAACATCTGGAGTGAAGCTGAGCTCTGCCTGCCAGTTTCCACTCTTGTTCATTGATGAATCCACTATGCTTGAAGCTCTGGTCGCTTGAGGATGTAGTCAGAATGTACCGAACATCATGGAGTTCGTTGAGCACTGGTGGGTGGTTCTCTTGGTTGCTGCAAAGGACTAAGTCTTCATCGTCCTGGCAAATCGAGAACATTATTGCTTGATCTGGCTTAGGGTGTTCATTCTGGAGATTCTGCGTCTCGTCTCTCGGACTGTTGTCACTGTCGGAGACTCATTCCTGCAGAGGACATGGGGAATCGTCGTCGTCAACCCGTCGCTGAGGAGTTTCTATAGAGGTGGAGCAGTCCTCAAGAGCTTCGTGGTAGGAGATACGCTAGAGAGGTGCTTACTGCTCAAGATACTCGCCGCTTTGTCTTGGGGTTCACTCTCTGCGGATCTTTGACGAGGGGTTGGGCATTTGACCGACTTGGGGGGATTGCATCTCAAAAGTTCGACGTCAACCAGGATGCGGAACAGTTTGTGTCTATGGTCCTCGGATTTCTCTGGATGAGTGAAGAAGAGCTTGGATTCGATCTCATAATCATCTCAGTGGAAGGCAGGCGGTACATTAATGTCGAACGGAACGGCCGTACAGAGCGCCTTATCATTAACGAACGGATGAAGCGGGCGCCTTGCGTGGCCGGCCGCGCAACAATATGTTGGAGGGCTCATCGAGACGGAGACAAGATGCCACTTGTTATCAAGGACTCATGGCAATACTTGGACGGGGGGGAAGGTGAGCTGCTGCGGGAGGCGACTGCCAAAGACGTGGTCAATGTGGCGAGATACTATCATCATGAGACTGTCCGCGTCCGCGGCAGAGACGATGACGTCCAGAACAACGTTCGAGCTGGCCTGGATATTACAGAGGCGGCAAATTACCGGTCGGAGAATTCAATACCGCCTCCTATCTCGACCGCTGTCAGTTCACAATGGAGGGGCCGCAGCACGGGCCGGAAGCGATCGTCCAGCTACACTGATGCACCCTTACCGCCCAGCAAACGATCCTGTTCAACCTCTCCTACAAAACCACGGAGTACAGCAGTGTCAAATCGAGTTCATCGACGTATCATCCTTCGCGACTTCGGAAAGGCTATCTATAAGGCAAGCTCTCGAGCAGCTTTCCTCGCGGCACTGGAGGGCTGTATCGAAGGCCATGAATCCCTGCGCACGAAGGCTGGCATTCTCCAGCGAGATATATCAATCAATAACCTCATGATCGACGAGGACGAGGAGAATCCCTCGTGGCGCTCGTTCTTGATTGATCTTGACCTTGCGATCGGGGAGCAGCGAGAGAGCGCATCAGGGGCGAGAGGAAAGACCGGCACGAGAGCTTTTATGGCCATCGGGGTGCTTCTGGCGAGCAGCACTCTTTCATGCACGATCTCGAGTCATTCTTCTGGGTTTTTGTTCTGGATATGCATTCACTACGATGGGCCAGATAAGAGTAGAGTTGTTCCTTGGTTCGATAAATAGAATACATAGAAGACCTGGAAGAGCTGGCAGAGCTGAAGAAGGGACAAGTGTCTCATGAAGAGGACTTCGTCAGAGCTTCAGAGGAGAACTTCACACCATACTACCAGCCGTTAATACCTTGGGTTAACCGGTTACGGAAAGTGATATTTCCAAATAATGGGAGACGGGAAGAAAGAGAGAACGCAGGACTGTACACTAGAATGAAGAAGATTCTTCACGAGGCCTAGGAGGACCCATAGGTGTTGGCAGACAGATAGTATCGTGTTTTCAATATTGAATTTGGGAGCATCAATCATAACTGGCCCAAAACTGACCCTGTACACCAGAATTGTGACTACTAACTCTGGGCTTTGAGAGCTCCGGATAGAACCGTGCGGCCTGGTGCATATGATCTGGCGGTCCACGTCAGTGCCGTGCTCGGCGTTGTGATGCAGCGGCTGGCTATGAGAGCGATGATGGAGGCATATTGAATTTCCGGATACCGGTCGTGGTACATGGGGCTCGAGAGGCGTAAGCTACCACCGAGGGGTCGGTGCAGCGAAGTCAGTGGTGCAAGTGAGGGTGCAGTATCACAGGACATAGAGTATCATAGAACATGGATATCATAGAACATGGTAATATCATAGGACATGGAATATCACAGGACATGGAATATCATGTGATTCATGTCCTGTGATATTCCATATCATGTAATTCTATGTTCTATGATTCATGTTCCTGTGACATTCCATGTACTGTGATATTGTGGGTCCCGATCTGGACCCTGATTCGGGCCACATTGATGGCTGTCTCCATCTCGACCTAAAAATTGGGCCCTGATCCAAAGGGAACCATCCAGAATTTTGGTTCCAAGCCAATCAAAGGGTCACAGAGATCACAGGGGGCCCAAACAAGGCCCAAAGGCATTGGCGCAACAGAATTCCACCTCGGTTGGCGATGTAGGAGTATGAATGATGGAGTTTGAAGGAGGAAAGTAGCTAACTCCTGGCTAGCCCTCCGTACCGAGATGTTTGGATCTTGCGGCGAACTGCCGATTCCGGTGTCCGAGCTCTACGATGGCCGCGGGCCGAGCCGAGGGATGCATGCCACAGCGAATGAGCGCCTGATATTGTGGTGCCCAACTGCTTGACCCTCTGTATTTTCGGGAATGTGTTACCAATCGTTTGGTCGCTGAGTGTCAAGATTCTGCTGCCTGAAAGCCTTGGCGCCTTTTTAGTAACATTAGGCGCGACGCTGGCTCATCCTGGCCGGTCTTTGTATACTCCAAAGTGACAGGTAGAGGTGTCCTCTTCCTGTCCCCGCTTGCTTCTAATTTTGGGAACTAGGAGTTGGATGGGAGCCCGAATTTGGCCACCAAAGGTTCCGATCTCCGCCCTATTTAAACAGTCGCCCCCACCCTGCGGTACACTTATAGATGTTGTTCGACGGTATGGATTGATATCTCACGTACCATCCCGAAGTCCGAAGCTGATAGCGAAACCTGGACCATGTCACGAGATTGGCGCGACGGTGAGCCATGATTGCCGTGCAGCTCCCGCAGCGCCACAGGGACGCAGGAACGGGCAGAGTCACCGAGTCACTCCACCGAGTAGGATGCACTGACCACAGCTTACAGTCACCGTTCGGCAACTTTGAGAATCAGGCCATATGCAGCGCAAAGGCCGAAGGATATTAATTCTTCCCCTGCTGCGGTGCTGCAAAGCTAGACAGCGACGTATGTTCGTTTTCTCGGAGCTGTAGGGTCCCCTAGCTGCCAGTAATGCACGCAGAAGTACCTCCTTGGTTGGTGTCTAGGGACGTTCTTGACAAGGAGTCTAATAATGGACAACGGCCTCACGCTGAACCCGCAAGGTCCCCCTGTGCGACCTCCCCGTCGCCAACCCTTCCTTCAGCCCCGGACCGCCGAGCCAGCCGGACCTCCGAGGTGCAATTTCCCTCACGATATTTCTGTCAGTTTTGGATGTTCTTGCAGGAATAGTCTTTCCTCAGAGGATAGTTCCTTGCCCATCTTCCTCTTCAATTTGATCCGGCTCGTGACAAGCTCTTTGAATGCCTCCTCACCGTACTCCGTCCTATACCCTCATCGGAAAGGGGTTTTATATCCGTTAGACCAGGGTTAAAGGGATAAGTATTCGTCAGATGCCAGATAAGCGGCGGAGTTACTCGTTGGTCGCAGCTGTGCCCCTTTAGCTAGGGTTTGTCTTCAATCGACTCTGACTTACAGTGCTTCCCCATTCCATCTATAGTAATAAACTTCAGGGTGTTGCGATCCACGTGGACCGATATCGATCAGGAAGTGACATTGACACTGATTAAGCGTGTAATGGCCAGCGGAGTGTAAACCATCATTGTTCTTATCGAAATCTCGCCCAAAGCGATGCTGACAAGCGATATTTGCTATCGTGGTCCTTCGATCAATGGCCTCTCCAGGTATCGTCTCTGAGGAGCATTTGACAAGGATTCGAGTTGCCATCACAATAGAGAATAAGCCACGGCGACGAAAAAAATTGTCCGGTTTTGTGTCATGAGTGAAGAATGGGCAGTTGAAGCGGGGATCTAGCATTTTATTTGAAGGTTGATAGCTCTCTTCCAACCCCTGCACCTTTCCCCGCACCCTTCCCACCCCTGTTTCCCCTCACAATCCTACCCCAGTCTCCCTGATGTAATCAGCGTTTGCCCTTGAACGAATTAGGTATCTGGTGGCGTAGGGTAGCGGTGCTCCGGGCAATTTCCTGGGACTAAGTTTGTTTGCGTTGGATTCCCTTGCCCAGCATGCTCAGACGGATTCTGGCATGGGATTGTCTCGACAATTCGATGCATCGGCAGATTTGAAATTGCTGCCATATATCGAGACACGTTGCTTTGCCCTAGGTTGCGCATTAGAACACTTGGGCCAGGAAATTTGATTTACACATACACTGAGAATATGTATTTGTGCGGAGAAGTTGCAAACCGAGACTGGGAAGTTGATGACGATGGAGATGAGCGACCATCAGCGGGGCCGTTAAGGATCAAGGAAGACCCTATATATGTACACTATGTGCAAACAGAGTGCAGAATTAACCCCTCATGCTCACCCCTGCAGGGCAGTCTAGTGCAAAGATGCTAGGCGGGATCTGGCCCGAGGGGACGTTTATTCTCATCCAATTAGCTAGTGATATGCGCATCGGAGAGATCTGTGAAAATACACAGCCTGTTAGACGACTAGTCCGCATGCGCAGCCCTGCGATCCCGCGCTGTGAAAACAGTCCCACCTGTGAAGCTTCACAGGCCTGAGAAACCGCACAACCTGCGAAGCTTTCCCAGCCTGCAAAGCCTCGGGTCACATTTCCCCACTGAGGTCGAGCCAACGGGCCGTTAGCCGGGCTGAACATCTGCCACCCGCCTTAGTGGATATCACGTCTATGTGACATCCGGTCGGCGACATCTCCCCAGGAAAGACGCGCTTAGCCCGCGATACGACCAACACCAGACTCCCGGGCATGTTGGATGACCGGGATTACGTTCAGAATACAGCTTTGCAGGAACAGCTGTCCACCTGAAACGTGGGGGCAGTTGAACCTTGAGCCTGATGTGCAGCGGTCCATCTAAGGTCTGTGGATCCGCGATCGTCTATCTTTAAGTCTATTTCCCCGTGAACTTCAATGTCATTTGCCTGGTATCTCGCTATTCCGCACCTTCTCAACATCTTGTTGCCCCTTACACGTGTCCAGATCACATGGCATCGCCCGAAGCTCCGAACGCAGTTTTGGACGACGAATACGATGCTCCAATTTTCAAGGCTATTAACTTTCCACGGGTTCTAGGTCAACCAACGGAGCCCACAGCACCGCCCCAAGTTTCGAGCGGACCCTTAGACAGAGGCTACCACGCTCCGATCTACAGGGACTTCTCGCCATTCCGAACGGAGCCCACGGACGCAGTTTGTATGGCGACACATCAGGACGAAGGGGCCCTTCTACCAACATCCCTAGAGGGGAGGGCGTCAGTTCCACGAGCTCCCACCCTATATGTGCACACGATCGACGGGCTTGTCATCAATACGTTAACCAGCGGTCTCACGACCGAACAAAATGCAGCGCCTCTGTTGTCCCCTCCTATGCCAATGCCGCCCAACGGTCCGCCTGTCACGATGGACCAAGTGAAAGAAATGATCCAAGACTCCGTTCGGAAAGCAATGAGATTAAATGCTAGTTCTGCGCAGAAAGGCATTTCTCGAGAGAATATTTCTAAAAGAAGTATAGAAAAGACTATACGTATTTAAAGGCTTAATATAGTAACTATAGGGAGAATCATCTTGCGAGTAATTCTGTATGCATAATTAAACAAATCATTAGAATCAAAAGCGATTATTCTTATTCTAATTTTATCTTATATAGGTAAAGATTTGCAATAAACAATAAGCAGCTTAATAAACGCCTTTATAGCAGGCTTTTGAAAAGGAAATAAAAGTAATGCTAATTTAAGAACTCTTTTTTTGAGAAAAGTATTAAACAGCTAATATTTTTGAGTTATTTTATGTTTTACAACTATTTTCTCGTAATTAATTCTTACTTTATAGCTTAAGTCTTAGTTTATATATAAAAATTTCTTATAGTAAAGACCTTTCTAAAACTAAATCTAACTTTTAATTTTAACTTTTAAATTATTAAAATTAGGAGAGAGAAAGTACTTTTATATATAGTATATATATATATATAACTATAGTCTAAAATAGCCAAAAAGAAAACCTTGGGTTTTTTATAACTAACTGGGTTTTTTATAGCAGAAGATTTTAATATACATTACTTATAGTAAAATTCAAGAATCTTTTACTGCAGCAGCTATGAAATTAAATGAACCGAAGGCCAAAACCGCCGCCTCCGACATCATGTCTGGAAAGACGATCAGTAGATAAGAAGATAGCTAGATAAAAGCTCGCAATAAAAGCACTTAGCTTTGAAAGCCATGTGCCTCATGGCTTTTAGAATTAAAGCATTATGCTTTTTTACATATAACATATATGCTCTATATTTTCCATAGCAAGTAGTAGTAATGTCTTTTATATTATAGAGAGAATTCATTTTCTACTTAAATTAACTATGAATACAAGAATTTCATCTTCAAAGGCACTGTATTACAAGACCAACTTAGACTCAAGCAATTAAAGCCATAGCTATACCAGTTAATAACTATAATTATATTAAGCCACAAGCTTGATATACACTCTACAATTATATTTAATTTCTAATTATTAAAAAGCTTACCAAACTTAATTATGCAAATCTTTATAAAGAAATGAAATTATTAAAATGATTAGTAAACTTAAGTGACTAGCTATTCTAAACTAAATCTTAATAACTCTTCTCTACTTAATAATCTCTTATTTTTTGAAATCTCTCTCTTGCTAATAATAGCATTTCATTAGAGTAATAAAAAAGATTACTTTTAAGACTTGAATTCTTAAGAGCTAATAATAACTAGAGAATTATTTATTTCATCAAGTCTTTATATTTAACTAAATAAGCTTAATAATACAATCCTATCAAGCATCAACAGCGCCGTCATCGCAAGTTTCGACGCAACCACTCCAACTATCAATTTCTTTACATCAATCGACTCTTCTTCACTCAGAGAATCTTTTCTCTCAATTGCAGCTGCGCGCAGCACGTTGCGCGGCCGCGCAGGCGCTGCAAACAGCCGGCAGAATGCCCGACGCGCCAGGGGAAAAGTTTTCGTGGAGAGCGGGGCCACATGGCCCAAGCGCCCCCCCTTCCAAAAATCCTTTCGCAGAGCCTCACCAACCAAACCCCATCATCCAACCAAAACGTCATTACAAAACCAGGCTCTTCGCGCCCACAAAGCCCTGTAGGCCTTATTCTAGTGCCCTCAAGCCCGCCTCTCTCTTCCCCTCAGCCTTATGACGGAGAGGAAGATATCTCAATGGAAGCAACGCCCCCTTCACCATCGCCACAAACGCCCCCCCTTCTCTCCACAACGAATCCTGTAGAACTGAGGCATTCTATGAAATCAGGCTATCAAGCCCTCGTGTTCTCAAGCATCCCAGGATTAATTTCCCCTCTAAGAAAGGAAAAACGACGCCGTACTAGCCTTCAATCTTCCGTACATGCGCCCCAGAAGTCAACTAGTTTGGCTAGTAAGAAAGCATATAAGTTAGCAGCAAAGGCTCTAGCAAAAATGAAGAAAGCACAGGCTATTTTCCCGCATTTTTCCCGAATTATCCAAGCACTCGAAAAGGCAGCAACCAATTCTTATACAAATGATCAGCCAATTACTATTAAGGAAAAAATCGACCGAATTCTACAGGCTATTTCTTACTCTTCTATAAAGGAAAAACAGACCTATGCTACAGTTCTTGCAGGAAAGCCAGCGTCACAGCCGCTACAGCCACAGCTACAGCCACAGCTGCAGCTGCAGCTGCAACTCAAGCCTTCACAAAAAGCCCCTCAAGCCCTGCTCCAGCCCTCGAAAAATCAGGCTGAAAAACTCAAGTTTATTACACTTATACTCGAGAAATCTACTGCTTTTCCTATCTTCCAACCAGTGGAGATCAGGAACAAAATCAACAAAGCACTAGAAAAAATCAGTGTGCTAGATGTAACACGATCACTAAACAACAACATTAAGATTATACTAGTTCCTGGGCTTGCTGCAATGGATTTTCTTGAGAATCAGAGCAAATGAGAATCTGTCTTCAATGATTTCCCAGGAAAAGTCCTCTCTGCCGAGAAGCCTTATAACTGAGTAAAACTGATTGCCCATAATGTCCCGGTCTTTGCATTTGAGAGCTTTTCTCAAGAAGCCTCTTATAGCAAGATCAATGTAAAGGGAAACTCTTACTGGCTAGTTAAGCCAGGAGAAGGAAAGCTAGCTGGATTAGTGGTTTTCTATGTTGAGAATCAGGCAGAGAAATTAGCCTGTCTCAAGAAAACATTTTTTCTGGCAGCAAACCCGGTCAAGATTAAACCTTACAGATCTTTTACTATAACAACTCAATGTTACCAGTGCCAAGACTATGAGCATGATCCTTGAGAATGCAAAAGACTAGTAAAATGTCGCTTCTGCTCAAAAGCCTACTTCTCAAGAGAACACTTCTGCAATGAGTGTAAGGCAGTCAGAGAGAGCTATGCCCACACGGAAACTCAATGCAGTAACTGCAAAGAGAAGCACCCTGCTAATGATTCTACATGCAAGATCAGGCAGATAATCAGAACAAAAACTGATTAATACTGCTATCGCGATCTTACTTAATGCAAGTAAAAATCCAGTTCTTTCAACATAACTGCAACAGATAATAAGTAGCTTAACAAACGCTTCTGCAACAAGCTTTTGAGAAGAGAATAGAAGTAATTCTAATTCAGAAGCTCTTCTTTTTCTTTGAAAAAAGCTTTAAGCAGTCAATCTCTCTCAGCTACTCAGCGTTTTACATGATCTTCTCACAATCAACTCTAATCCTATAACCTCGAGTTCTAGCCTATATACGAAAATCTCTTACTATAGAGATCTCGCTAAGGCTAGATCTAGCTTCTGATCCTGATTTTCAAATCATTGAAATTAAGGGAAAGGAACTGTTTCTTATATACAATATATATAATGAGAAACAAAGATCCGAAATAGCTAGAGAGAAAATTCCTCTTTCTTTTACAGTAGATCAGATTTTTCCCCTGCTACGCGACTGCTAATCAAAGCTTCTAGCAAGGGATTTCAATACACATCATTCTTAGTAGAACTCGAGAATTATTGCGCCTAGCTCTGCAGCTATATAGCTAGTTTCATAACTCGAAGAAATCGATTTCACTCTGCTTAATAACTCTGAAATCATCAACGAAAAAGAGAGCACTTTCCATTAATTAAATCTATAATCAATCTCAGTCATTGATCTCACTTTCTTGTCTGGTTTCCAGGAAACCATCTGGGATTCCTAGGATTATGAAGAGGCTACAGGGTCTGACCATGAGGTCATCCGGTTTACTGCTCATCTATAGCTGGATTTCGATATTTCCACTGCCTCTCTCCAACCTGCTTATAACTATAAAAAAGCAGATTGGGACAGTTTTCAGGCCTCTTTCCGGCTAGCAGCAGCTAATCTGGAAGGCCTGAGACTAGTGAGACCAGAGAATCTCGAAAAGGCAGCTCTAGAGTTGGAATCTGCTATAGTGCAAGCTGCAGCAGAAATGATCTCTCAACTTAGAGTTGTAGAGCGCTCAAAACCCTGGTGGAACTCAGAACTTAAGGAAAAACGAAAGGAGTTACACAGGGCTCTTTGTATCTATAAGAAAGAGCGTTCCCAAGAGAAGCTTTTACGCTGGAAAGAAATTAGAAATAATTATTTCCAGGCAATTCGGAAAGCCAAAACCACTCACTAAACTAATTTTTAACGCGGAAGGAAAAGAAATCTTTACAGCAGCCAGCTTCCAGAAAAACAGGCAATCATTAAAGATTCCAGCGCTCTCTTACACTGATTAAGAAGGCATCAAGCAGCAGGCAGCATTGTTTACTGAAAAATGCAAAGCTTTTCTCACAGTATTATTCTCTATGCTATAACAAGCCTCTTTCTCTTTCTCTTCCTCTTTCTCTTCCCCTTTCTCTTCCTCTTTCCCTTCCCCATTCCCATCTTCTCTCTTCTTAGCCTCTTTCACAGTAATTCCAATGCTCCAGAAGTCAGCTAGACCGGCTAGTAAGATAAAGAGAAAACAATAAGAGTGGCTAGACTTGATAGTCTCGGAAATCGCAAAAGCTATCTCGAAATCAAAACCCAATAAAGCCCCGGGACCTGATCATATAGGCTTCCAGCTGATCCGAAAAGCCTATAACGCCGCCCCTGACCCATTTAACTGGCTATATCAGGCGCTATTTAACACTGGATATTACTCGCAAATCTGGAGATCAGGAATCAGAATAATTCTACTCAAACCAAAAAGAAATCATTCTATTCTAAAAGGCTATAGAGTAATTTCCTTACTTAACTGCCTTGGGAAAACGCTGGAGAGGCTCTTTGCAACAAGGCTTTCTTACTTAGCCCACACAACAGACCTACTATACATCTCGCAAATCAGCAGCCGAAAGCAATGATCAGCAGTCAATGCAGCTCTTATTCTTCTACACTATATATAACAAGCTAAGAAAGAAAAGAAGAAAAAACATTACTTCTACTCTATTTTTAGACATAAAAGAAGCGTTCGATTATATCAACAAGAATCAGTTACTGAAAACATTACAGCTTCTCGATCTCCCGGTGAGTCTGATCAGCTGAGTGGATTTCTTTCTTACTGAGAGGAAGATTCAGTTGATCTTTGATAAGCAGGTCTAGCCTCTGACAGGAATCCAAACGGGAATCCTGCAGGGTTCTCTAGTCTCCCTGATTCTCTTTCTGATTTATGTCAGGAATATAATCAGGAAAAATCCCAGAGCTTTACAGTTATTCTATATAGATAACTTCAGCTTTTCAGTTTCCTCTACATCAGCTCAACGAAACTGCACAGCACTTGAGAAAATAGCTACAGATCTTTTCTTACAAGCAGCTGAGGCAGAAGATTCAGTTTGATAATGAGAAAACAGAACTCATTCACTTCTCAGGGCAGAGAAAACCGATTACCAAGCCTATAAAAATCAGAAACCTGATCATCAACCCGCAACCGGTTATCAAATGGCTAGGCATTTTCTTTGACTCCAAGCTTTCCTTCCAGCCTTACACAGAAAAGAGGCTTAATCTTGCAATAACCGCTCTACATCAACTACAACGCCTTACTTCTACTGGTTATGGCCTTCACTTTGCAGCGTTTCGCTAGCTATATATAGCTATTGTTTTAGCTATTGCTAATTATGGATTAGCTAT
>JBBCHN010000005.1:0-102619 GCA_037200105.1 Candidatus Saccharimonadota bacterium
GTGGATTTAAAAAATAAACTAGTTAAATTCGGTTTTAAAGGCGATATTGACGACTCAATGGTCACTCGCCAGCTATATTCTCATGATGCCTCGATGTTTGAGATACTGCCTGAGATGGTCGTCTTCCCTCGGGATTCCAACGATGTTCAGAAGCTAATTACTCTAGTAGCTCTAGAAAAGAAGGATTCACCAAAACTATCTATAACTGCCAGATCAGCCGGTACAGACATGGCTGGTGGGGCTATTAATGATTCAATCATTGTTGATTTCAACAAGCATATTAATAAGATCAAGGAAGTAACTAGCACTCATGCGATTACTCAGCCTGGAGTTTTTTATAGAAATTTTGAAAAAGAGACTCTAAAACATAAGGCCTTGATGCCTACCTACCCGGCTTCAAGAGATCTAGCGACAGTTGGTGGTATGGCTGCTAATAATTCTGGTGGCGAGAAATCACTGGAGTATGGCAAGACTAAAGATTTTGTTAGATCACTTAAAGTAGTTCTTGCTGATGGTCATGAGTATGAAGTTAAGCCGCTGAAACTTCAGGCTCTAAGAGCCAAGATAAATCAGAAAAACTTTGAGGGTAGTATTTATAAAAAGATCTACGAGCTTTGTGAGAAGAACTACGATCTTATTAAGTCAGCTAAACCCAATGTTAGTAAGAACTCTATGGGTTATACCCTTTGGGAAGTTTGGGATAGAGATACGGGCGTCTTTGATCTAACTAAGCTATTTGTTGGTTCGGAAGGTACTCTCGGTTTTATAACTGAAATAGACTACCGTTTGGTACCGGTAAGGCCTCATTCTGGGCTTTTAGTATTGTTCCTAAAAGATTTAGATGATCTTGGTGAGCTTATACCTAAAGTTATGGAATACCATCCTGCAACTTTTGAATCATTTGATGATGCTACTCTTCGGCTATCTATTAGGTTTATGCCAAGCTTCCTAAAGTTACTGGGTGTAAAACGATTTATTCATCTGCTTATTACGCTAATCCCTGATGGCCTACAATTGCTTAGAGGCATACCAAAGCTAATACTTATGGTTGAGTTTAATGGCCAGAGCGAGGATGAGGTTAGGCAGAAGATTATTGCTCTGCATAAAGACCTTGGTAAATATAGAGCTAGATATGAGATTAATGGCTTTGAGGAAGATCCAACTGAAGCTAAAAGTGAGAAGTTTTGGATTATGCGTCGTCAAAGCTTTAACCTGCTACGAAGTAAAGTTAAAGACAAGCACACCGCTCCTTTTATTGACGACCTTGTTGTTAGACCGGAGTATCTGCCAGAGTTCCTGCCAAAGTTAAGAAAGATAATAGAAAAGTATCAGTTGTTTGCTACCGTTGCAGGACACATGGGTGATGGTAACTTCCATATAATTCCACTTATGAAGCTAGAGGATAAAAAAGATCGAGACAAGTTACTACCAGCTATGAGGGAAGTAGATGAGCTAGTTCTTAAATACAAAGGTTCCCTGTCTGGCGAACATAATGATGGCTTGGTTCGTGGTCCATGGCTTGAGCAGCAGTTCGGTAAGCCAGTCGTGACACTATTTAGAGACGTTAAGGATGTCTTTGACCCTGATGGTATATTTAACCCACATAAGAAAGCTAACGCTAAGTGGGACTATAGCTTTAAACACATTAGAGATCACTTCTAGGGTAGTATCGGTCCAAAGGATATAGCCAGACTAAAGACTAGTATTACTACAAGAGAAGATAGGAAGACTTTCCTGCCCCAGACAGCAGCGCTTAGCTTACCAGCATGAATAACTGTATACCAAAGCCAGCCTATGCCTAAGACCAGCACTGTGGCTATATAAATAAAACCACAGTAGCCAAACAGGAAGAGGCTGATTGCGAATAAGCTGAATAGCGCTATTGAGCCAATGGCCTGAACCTGTGCACTCCAGTCTCCTTTAACTATTGGCCAGACTGGTAGCCCGGCAGCTTTGTATTCCTTCTTCCTATATAGAGCTATGCCGTAGAAATGGGCCAGTTGCCAACAAATAAGTACAAAGAGAAGCATGATTCCGGCTAGATCAATGAAGTTAGTATAAGCAGTGTAGCCAACTAGTGGCGGCACAGCTCCGGCCAGTGATCCAACTAGCGTACCGTAGACCGTCTTACGCTTAGCATAGCCATAGAAGACAATGTAGATCAGCATGCCAAACAAGGATGTGAATACGGCTAAGCGATTAGTGAATATGCCTAGGATTACTATTCCAAGAACAGCTAAAATAGTGGCATAGATGAGTGCTGACTTATCACTGATCTTGCCAGTAACAGTAGCTCGCTTTTTAGTTCGCTCCATCTTAATATCCAGACCCTTGTCTATAACGTTATTAAGAACGCAGGATGAACCAATAATAAGACCTAGACCAATTAGCATGGCAACTAGGTTTATATAGTGATTCTGCCAATGACTGGCGAATAAGTAACCAGCAGCGGCAGTTAGCAAGTTGCCATAGATAATGCCAGGTTTAGCGAGATTGTAGTACGTCTTTATCTGGTTACTAGAGATCATCTTGGCTGTTTACGTATTGTAACTCGTGTGGGATAGTTTGGCGGTAATTAAGACTATACATTATCCATAGACTACCAAATACTAGTATTAAAACAACTCCAATCATAAAGAAGAATATACCTAGTTTCCATCTAGGCTTAGACTCCTGGCCTAAATGTAGGAAGAAGAATATCTGAACTATGAACTGCGTTAGGGCTAGGGCGACTACTATCCCAACCAGGACGTTTCTGGAAGCACCGTGATGTGTAACTAGTAGGTAGGCACTAAGTGTTAATAGTAGCGACAGACCAAAACCAGCAATGTACGAGCTAAGTTTTAGCTTAGACTCGTCATGACTGACAGTTAGAGATTGATCGTTTCTGCTCATACTTTTAGTGCTCCTAGCAAGTAGACTATAGTGAAGATAAAGATCCAAATAACATCAAGGAAATGCCAGAACATAGCTAGCATCTTAAGCCTCCGCACGTTATAGGTACTTAGTCCGCCTTTTATTATTCGTACCATCATTACAGCCATCCAGATAAGACCAACCGTTATATGAAGACCGTGAGTACCAACTAGAGTGAAGTATGAGGACAGGAAGCCACTTCGAGTCCAACTGTCATGCATTAGGGTTAAGTGCCTAAATTCTCTAAGTTCTAGAATTAGGAAGCCTAAGCCCAATAGAAAAGTTAGTAGGAAGTATAGAATAACTTTGCTTTTAGATTTATATTGCAAGGCAATTGTAGCTAGGCCGCAGGTAAAGCTACTAGTTAGTAGCAGCATGGTTTCAGTTAATACATATGGCAAGTTAAATATCTGAGCACCACTAGGTCCACCGTTAGTGCCGTTATGTAGGACGGCATAAACAGCGAATAAGCTAGCAAACAGCACACAGTCAGTCATGATGTATATCCAAAAGCCAAACAGGATCCGGCTCTGGTTTTCTTCAATTTCCTGACGTTTAAGTGTTCTGGTTGATACAGCAGCTGTTGGTTCCATATTTATGCCTCTGCCCCCTTCGCTCTATGCTGTAGGTCCAATTTCTCCATTTCCTTAGCTTTTATGGTGTACTCGGTGTGCTCATCAGTGGATCTAATAATAATAGTTATGATGACTCCCAGTAGGCCAACAATACCTAGCCATATAATGTGCCAGATCATACTAAAGCCGAATAGAAATGCGAAGCCAGCAATTAGTACACCCATGCCAGTATTTTTAGGTAATATAACATCCTCATAAACCGGCTTCTCTTTACTAACTATTTCTAGATCCGGTTCATCCTTAGGATGTTTTTGAGCCCAGAATGGATCACGGCTGTAGACTTTAGGTAGAATCGCAAAGTTATAGAAAGGCATTGGCGATGGGACTGCCCACTCTAGAGTTCGTCCATCCCATGGATCGCCAGTTCTATCTCTTAGTTCGTCTCGCTTAATGTAGCTATATATAATCTGGAGTATCTGGAAGCCTACACCAGCACCAATAATTACTACACCAAACCCAGCGACAATAAATAGCGGTTGCCAGCCGGTTGCAGTAGTGTAGTGATCTAGCCTTCTAGTGGCACCCATTAAGCCTAGGACGTAGAGTGGCATAAAGGCTGTTAGAAAGCCCACCAGCCAACACCAGAAGGCATAGCGCCCTAGTCTTTCGTCTAATCTAAAGCCTAAGAATTTGGGTAGCCAGTACAGTAGTCCAGCAAATAGGCCAAACAGCACACCACCGACGATCATCATATGGAAGTGTGCAACTAAGAACAGACTGTTATGTAATTGGAAGTCTACCGGCGGCACTGCCATAAGTACGCCAGCCATGCCGCCAATAGTAAAGACAACTACAAAGCCCAAGAACCAATACATCGGATTTTTAAGTCGGATCCTGCCCTGGTACATAGTGAATAGCCAGTTGAATATCTTAACACCTGTCGGTATAGCAATAACCATCGTCATAATGCCAAAGAAGGCATTAACATTTGAACCGGCACCCATTGTAAAGAAGTGGTGTAGCCAAACTGTAAAGGACAATAGAACAATCGCCCAGATAGCTATAACCATTGAGGTATAACCAAACAACCGTTTTTGTGAGTAGGTCGATACAATCTCAGAGAACACCCCAAAGGCTGGCAATATTAATATATAGACTTCTGGGTGACCCCAGGCCCAAATAAGGTTTACGTACATCATCATATTGCCACCACCTCCTGCGGTGAAGAAGTGTGTGCCCATGGTTCTATCTAGAGCTAGTAAGGTTAGGGTTACGGTTAGGATCGGGAAAGCAAAGACGACTAGTGACATAGAGCCTAGAACACTCCAAGCAAACATTGGCATTCTCATTAGGGTCATACCCTGAGCTCGTTTTTTAATAATTGTCGATATGAAGTTAATACCAGACATCAGGCTACCAATACCAGCAATCTCTAGTGACCATATCCAATAGTCGACGCCGACACTTGGACTGTATCTGAGCTCACTTAGTGGTGGATAGGCCAGCCAGCCAGCGTTAGAGAACTGACCAATGACTAGTGATAGGTTTATGAGTACCATACCAGCTACAAATAGCCAGAAGCTTATGGAGTTTAGGAATGGGAAAGCTACATCTCTAGTGCCTAGTATGGCTGGCAGGACAAGGTTTATTACACCAAACATTAGTCCCATGCCGACGAAGAATATCATGATGGTACCGTGGGCTGAGAAGATCTGCTGGAATTGATTAGAAGTTAGGGGGCCGTGAGCATTACCCACTGAGGTTGCCTGCTGGACACGAAGCAGGGCTGCATCTGAGCCTCCACGAAGAAGCATAGCCACAGCTACTACCACATACATAATGCCGATCTTTTTAGCATCAAGAGAGGTTAGCCATTCCCTCCATAACCACTTCCATCTTCGTTTATATGTGATATAAGCTAGGGCAGCTAGTACAACTAGGGTCATTAGAATTGCCCCGCCCTGCGTTATGCGATTGGTTGGCAGCTGATGGATAGATAGCTTACCTAGCCAGAAATTAGCGAAATACATCTAGTCCATCTCCATCATCATGTTAGCTTGGGCACCTGGGGCCATATATTTGTTTATGATTGAAGTATAAAGGTTAGGATCAGGTTTAGAATAGTAGCTTACTGCATTATTTATACTTGGTTGGTCTAGCTTATTGTATTCGTCTGAGGTTAGGCTGACTTTAGCTTTATTTGCTGAGCTAACCCATGAATTAAAGCTAGTAGTATCAACAGCATGAGTATCGAAATGCATGCCAGCAAAACCAGTACCGCTAATATTCGCCGACGAGCCGTAGTAATTACCTGGGGATGTGGCCATCAGGTTAAGCTGAGTATCCATGCCGGGCATAGCATAAATCTGGCCACCAAGTTGAGGGATCCAGAATGAGTTCATAGGAGCATCAGCAGTAATGTAGAAAGTTACTGGCGTATTAACTGGTATAACTAGAGAATTAACGCTGGCGACGTTTTGGTTAGGATAGATAAACAACCATTTCCAGTCTAGAGCTACTACTTCAATATTTAGGTTTGGTTGTTTTGAGGCGATCTTATTGTAGGGATTTAATTTATAGGTGCCATGCCAGGTAATTACTGATAGAACTACTATTAGTATTGTTGGTATAAGCCACCAGATTGATTCCAGTAAGTTACTGTGGTCAAAATCTGGTTTGTATTTACCATGGTGCCCCTCCCTGTATTTGTAGACGATGAAGAATGTAATAACAAAAACTGGTATGACTACTATTAGCATTAAACCAAAGGCAGTAAGCATAAGGTTTCTCTCTTGTAGAGCTATTGGTCCTCTTGGTTGGAGAACAGCTACCGTATGGTGTCTGAAGTAAATAGTGGCAAGAGAGGCCACGGTGGCTGCTATTACTATGATTAAGCTAATTGAATACTTTTTGTTCAAAACTTCCCTACCAAAGCCCTGTTTGGAGCATTAGCGCTATGTAGTTATTGTATCACCTCAAGGTGGTTTTTAAGACTAAAAGTTCATAAAGAAGGCTTAAAGTAGCTATGCTTGTATGTATGGATGCAAGGTGTATATAATGTTCGTCAGGAAATTTACTTATGTCTAGAGAGATTGATAACATCCCGTCAGCTGATTTGCAACCTGAGGACGAACCCCGAATAAGACTATATAGCAGGGCTACATTCAGGCATTTATCGGGTATTTTGCTTATGGCCGGAGGTTTTATTGACGCTGCCATTGCTTTAGGGGGCATGGAGCATGGAAGTGATACCCTAGGGCCCAAGGCCGCTATCGCTGCAGGCCTGGCATTGTGTGCCGCTGGCATATATGTAGAACAAGGTGGTGGCCCCGTGAGTAGCCCTGTCGATGTGCCTGAGGCCATAGAAACGTTTGATCATAGCCTAATAAATAACTACGTACTGTAGCCTATCGGGCATCAGAGACGTTTATGTACTTGGTATTTTAGGGTATTTATGACATTATATCTTTTATGATTTCGCTAGAGACATCTGATGACAGTCGTTTTATAGAATATGGTGAACCTGAAGCTAGCAGCGTCTTAAGCGGAGCTATAATAACAGGTCATGCCGATAGCGCCCTGCCGTATCCCTTAGAGCTTGATCCGGATGAGACTGGATCAGTAGCTGAAGCAATAAGTGATGAGGAGTTTGAGTCTTGCTATAGAGATTACTATCCTGAAGTATTTGGCTTTTTACGGAAACGAGGCAATAAGGCGCCGGTTGCAGAAGATCTGACGCAAGAGGTTTTTCTGAGAGCCTTCGTTAACATGAGTAACTTAGCTGAGGGCAGTAATTACAGGGCTTGGATTTTCCAAGTTACTCGTAATATTAGTATTGATCATTACCGAAAAGATAGAGAAATACCCTTTGACCCACTCAGTGTGCCTGTCCGGGAAGAGATAAGCGCAGACCCTACAGAGTTCATTGAGGAACAGGAAGTAGTAGAGGCAATATCTATCGCTGGGCTAACAACGGATCAAGTTGATCTATTTGAGCAGGTTATTCTCGGGCTTCAGAGTCCAGTAGAATATGCCCGGGCTAATAATATAGATGCAAATGCCCTACACTCCCGACTCGATAGGCTAAGAAAACGGTTGCAGGCCAGCGTGGCAGAATACTTGTAAGGGTTTGATTATTCTTTTGGTACTTTAGGGAATGCAACTTCTACCAGTGTGCCTTTGTCCTTCTGGCTGCTGACGTAAATTATGGCACCGTGAACGTCGGCGATCATTTTAGCTATTGGCAGTCCCAGCCCGTAACCCTCGGTAGTTTTATTGCGTGAGGGGTCGGCCCTGTAGAACCTATCAAAAATATGGTCCAGTGCGTCTTTGCTTATGCCCTTACCAAAGTCCTCAACGCTGAATATAACCTGGTCGTCTTTTTCCTTAGCCTTAACTAGGATTTTAGAATTAGCCTGGCTATATTTAATGGCATTATCTAGTACTATAACCAGCAGCTGGGTGACGCTATCATGTTCACCGTAGAAGGGTTGGTCACTTATGTCCTGTTCAATAGATATGTTGTGTTGTTTGGCTAGAGCCTGTACGTGCTTTACGGCTTCAGCCGAAACTTTCTTAGTACTTAAAGCGCCAAAGTTCTGACGTAGCTCATCAGCTTCTAATCTAGATAATTTCAGGATGTTATTAATTAGCCGCTCTAGTTTTGTGACTTCCTCTAAGTTGCTTTGCAGCGTAGATTTAAGTTCGCTTAGCGATACCTTCGGGTTCATTAGAGCTACTTCGGTTTCCATTTTAAGGGCTGTAAGAGGCGTTCTTAGTTCGTGACTAACGTCAGAAGTAAAACGCTTTTGTTGTTTGTGGGCCTCCTCAATTGGCTGAAGAGTACGCTTTGCCAGTAGATAGCTGGCTATACCAGCCAGTAGGAAGACGACTATATTCAAGAGAACCAGCATGAAAAGCAAGTGATGATCGCTGCTGTCTATATCCCTAATAGGATGTAGTATGGGGTTGTCGTCAAAGACTGGGAACTGATTATAGATACGCTCGGACTGTAAATGAATACCCCGGGCTATTTCATTAGTGCCGACTTTATAAACAACAAAACTAAATAACAAGCTAATAACCATGGCAAGGCATAGATACCAGGCGGTGAGCTTTACTGTAGCTGAACGAAACATACTTTGCATATTTAGTCGCTTAGTTTGTAGCCAAAACCTCGAAGGGTCTGAATCAGTGGCTTTTTATCAGGGAATGGTCGATCAACCTTGTTTCGAAGGTAACCGATATATACCTCTATAGTATTCGGTAGGATATCTGATTCCTCATCCCATATATGGCTGGCGATCATTTCCTTGGTTATTACTTGGCCTGGGTGATGCATTAGATACTCTAGGAGCGAGAACTCTTTCTTAGATAGCTTGATGGGTTTGGCTCCTCGCTTAACGTCGTAGTTCTGTGAATTAAGGCTAAGATCATCAACTTTAACTACCTCGCCAACAGTCACTGGTGGTCTACGTAGTAGGGCTCTAACTCTAGCTATAAGCTCGTCAAATGAAAAAGGTTTAACTAGGTAGTCGTCTGCACCGCTGTTTAGTCCCTCAACTCTATCGCCTATAGTACCTCTAGCTGTCAGCATGATCACTGGGGTCGAGATATTGTTCTTTCTAAGCTCGCTACAGAGCTGAACACCATCCATTTTGCCTGGTAGCATTCTATCTAAAACAATTAAATCGTAGTCGGGGTCCATGGCATAGGAGAGCCCAGTATCTGAGTCATGAACCATATCAACTGCATAGCCTTTAAGCTCTAGACCTTTTTTAACGGCCTGAGCAATCTTAGGCTCATCTTCAATCACTAGTATTCTCATACTCTAATTATAGTAGGTTGTTTGAGAAATAGCTTAATAAAGACAGGGGTTCTACTCTGTGGTTGCACTACCAGATGTTGAGGAGTTGTCGGTACTGCTGCCAGTTGCACCGCTAGAGCCACCAAATCCACCACCAAAACTTGGGTTAATGTCTATAGTTGCTGCATTACTACTACTTGAGCTGCTTGGCGTAATTATTACTCGGTCGCCAGTTGCGATGGCGCTGACAGTGGAAGATTGGCCATCGTTAGTTACCTTAGTTGAGGATACGATGGCGAATGTCTTTGAAGTACCACTTCTATTGTCCTGAACTGTAATACTACTTGGGGATACGGCTGAAACTGTGCCAAAAGCCCCACCATTCCTAAAGCCTCCTCTACTCCCAAATTGACCACTATTCGAAGTTGTTGTAGTAGGATTTTTAGGGTGATCCCGGCCGTAGAGCATTCCTAAGCCAAACCCTAGGGCTATTAATATGATAACTGCCAGGGTCTTAACAAAACTATGCGAGTTATAGCTGAAGCTAACCGTCTTTTTAGGTGGTGCTGAGTTTACGCTGGAGTGGCGTATATCGCTAGAATCGTTCATTTCTTTAGCTTGCCGTCCTGTAATTTAAACGTTATATCGGTTTTGCCGGCTATGGCTAGGTCGTGAGTAACAACAATAATTGTTGTATTCTCACTTTTAGCTAGGCCATGCAGTAAATCAAATATCTTCTTGCCTGTTTCAGTATCTAGATTACCAGTAGGTTCGTCAGCAAGTATAAGCTTAGGCTTATTAGCTAGGGATCTAGCTATTGCTACTCTCTGCTGTTGACCACCGCTCAATTTGCCTGGTTTACGTTGTATTTCATCATCACTTAGTCCAACTGACTTTAGTAGTTCTTTGGCCCTACTAATACGTTGAGCTTTTGGAACATGTGCAAATTCCATAGGCAGCATGACGTTCTCAACTGCCGTTAGGTTTGGCACTAAGTTATAGTTCTGGAAAACAAAGCCTATCTTTAGGCACCTGTAGTGTATTAGGGAGTGGTCGTTCATATTAGCTATGTCTTGCTTGTCTACCAGTATCTCACCCGAGGTTGGTTGATCTAGCCCACCAAGTAATCCCAGTAATGTACTCTTACCACTACCACTGCGGCCAATAATACTAGCGAACTTACCATCACTAATTTCGAAGCTGATGCCATCAACGGCCTGGACTAATCCACCTCCGGTTTTAAAAGTCTTAGTTAGTTTATTAACTTTTAACATAGGTACTCCTTATTCAACCCTCATAACATCAGCTGGTCTAACTCTAGATATTAGGAATGACGAAGCGGTGCTGCCGAGGATCGCAATAACTAATGCGGCACCTATACCATACAGGACAATAGACCAACCAACTACAGTTTGGATATTGCTGAAGCTATTCCTTACACCTCTAAACGAACCATGTTGAGATTCTCTTAGAGCGAAGTTGCCGTTGCCCGAACTTACGCCACCAAAGCCTCCACCTCCACCACCAGGTCTCTGGAAGCTAGTAGTTGTAGTTGTTGCACTTGATGCATTATTTACCAGTAGGTGGGTGATTGGATTAGCGGCTGCTACTCCAATAAGTATGCCAATAACGGCACCAGCTAACGTTAGGGTTATAGATTCGCTCATAAACTGTAGAACAACTTTAAGATTGGAGGATCCGATAGCCTTAAGCACGCCAATCTCACGACGTCTTTCTCTAACGATCATGATCATAATTAGGAAAATTATTACGACACCGGCGATAACTGCACCAATAAGGCTATACAGTGAGATGCTCTTAATGTTATTTAATGGAGCAGTTGTAGCCTCAGCTTGTTCGGTAGAGCTTGTAACGTCAGCTGATGACCCCATAGTGTTTTTAATAGCCGTAGTTGTACTACTTAGGTTCTGTAGGGAGTCTACGGTAGCTACGGCACTGGTAACATCACCGCTCTGCCCACTTAGACGCTGCTCGGCCGGTAGTGAAACTATAACGTCGGCAGAAGCATCACCGTCACCAGATTTATATATGGATGAGACCGTCATAGAGGTACCGTAGGCAGTGAATGTCGAACCAACTTTAAGATTATTCTTTGTGGCCATTGAGCCGCTAACCATGGCGTTGTCGTTGTCTGCACTACCATTTATAGCTTGGCCACTAGTAATTGTTAGGCTGTTGCCGTTAATACTGGTTGGGTTGGTCGTGCCAATAATTGTGATTGGCAGACTAAAGTTAGTAGGCAAACTGAAATTGCTGCCACCGCCACCGCTTACGAAGAAGCCACCTCCACCACCTCCCGTGCCCTTGGCCTTTAGTTGTGTTGGAGAAGTTAGGCTAGTTTGAGCAGTGCTACTAGTATTTGAATTATTGCCAAAAGAAGGAGTTGAGGAGCCAATTGTTGTTAATCTGTCGGTTAGGCTCTCATCTACATTAGTGACATGATCCAGGCTACTAACTTTAGACAGCTGACTGGTAGTCAGTGAGTTATTGACTGAGCTAAAGTTGCTAAAGCCAGCAGGTGCGATAGTTACAGTGTTACCTATCGAACTATTAACAGAGTCAATTTTATTAGAAACAGCTTGACGAGCTATTAACATAACGAGGCTTAAGCCAATTGCTAGGCCTAGAATTATGATAATAGATATGCTTCTGGTAACATTTCTGAAAGCGTTTCTTATACCCCTGCTAAAGACATTCATGTTTGTATAGCTTCCTTAAGTTAATACTACGAGTGATTTAAAGATTAGTTCCTTAAATTTAGCTGTGACATTTCATTAATGTTAACTTATGTCATCAACTATTTAGCCCACTCTAGTATAGTTAAGATATGGGCGACAACCCTAAATTAGGAGACTTCCTTAAGTCCTACACGCTTAGGACTTATAAAAAGGGTGATGTCATCATCTTTCAAGCAGAAGCACCCCGCTACGCCTACGTTATAGATAGCGGTATTATTAAGGCTTACAATTTGACGATTAACGGTGATGAAAAGCCGGTAGCTTTCTATAAAGCTGGAGACTTTTTCCCAGGTGCTTGGGTGTTTTCTGAAATTGCATCAGCTACATTCTTCTACGAAGCATTTACGGCCACAGTTAATGTTTACTGTGTGGAGCGTGATGATTTTATTAAATACTTAAAGAGTGACAGTGATTTAATGTTTAAATATTTAGTTCATCAGTCGTCTGATGAGCTTTCTCAGTCAATGCATATAAATGCCTTGCAGCAATCTAGGGCTAGCGATAAGCTCTTATATATTTTGCACTTTCTAGCACTCAGTACTGGCGCTACTCCAAGTGGCCAAGAGTTAGAGCTTAAAATTAATCTAACCCATCAGGATCTAGCTAACCTTACTGGGCTTACTAGAGAAACGGCTGCCGTTGAACTAAATAAACTAAAGAAACAGGGCCTAGTCTCCTATGGACCGGGTAAACCTTACTGCCTACATCTAGATAAGCTTAATGCCTTAGCCAATGATCGCTACCTTCAGGAGTTGACTCTACCTAGCCAGCAAGCAGAGCGTCGCTAACCAATCGGTTAAGATTCTGTGGTTCGGCCCAGGACTTAATCACGCAGCGGTGAGCACCTAGTGCATAGGCTTCATTAACTTCCGGTGAGTTTTCCATGTTAGTAAAAATTAAGACCTTAGCTTTGTTGGCAGGATCTTTCTTAAATTGCTTTAGGAACTCAAGTCCACCCATGATTGGCATAAGCAGGTCTAGCAGTATTATGTCTGGGCTAAACTGCTTGTTCTTCTTTAGGGCTTCTTGGCCGTTAAAAGCCGTTTCGACTTTGTATCCGAAGTGACCAAGAATTAAACTATAGGCATTATTTAAGTCCTTATCATCCTCGACAATTAGTACTTTAGACATATCTGTTCACACCCCCGTTATTCAATTTCATGGACTATATTGTACTCCTATGCCAATTCCCTTGGGTATAAAATATATTACTTTCTTGCTGTAATCTTTCTGGGTAGTTTAAGCCTAAAGGTTGTCCCTTGGCCTTCTTTTGATGTGAAGGTGATCCTACCGCCTAGCTGATCCACCAAACCTTTTACTAGGTATAGTCCAAGACCAGTACCGTTGGTCTCCAGTTGAATAACGTTATGGGCTCTAAAGAACTTAGTAAAGATTTGTGATTTAGCGTGCTCCGGTATGCCAAAGCCACTGTCCTTAACGGAAATTGTAACGTCTTTGTCTGTAGTTTGGGTGGTAATTGTAACATCACCGTTATCCCTAGAGTATTTGATCGAGTTAGACACTAGATTGGCTACCACTTCCTTAATTATTGGTCTGTCTGACCAGATTTTTGTAGAGGCTTTGCCTCTTATTGCCGACCTAAGATTAACTGATCGACTTTTTGCTAGTATAGCCATCTCATCCATTACTTCACTGACTATTTGGACTATATCTACTGGCCGTGGTTCGATTACTAACCCACCACTTTCTAGCCTAGTTATATTAAGCAGCGTACTAATTAGCTCATTCATGCGGTTAGTTGAGGCCACAATGGTTTCTAGGGCCGAACGTTTCTCGTTATCTATTTCACCCATGTAGCCCTCTAGCAACATATGCGAGTAAGTTTTAATTGAAGCTAGAGGTGTTCTTAGTTGATGAGAAGCCAGGGATATAAACTCGCTTTTCATTTGATCAACTGCTTCCTCAACAGATATGTCCCTGAATATTTCGCTAGCTCCTACCGCTTTTGAGGCTTTAATTATTGGCGCAGCACTGACAAAGACTGGTATAAGCTCTGGCTTCTTGCCTTGGTAGTAAAGGTACTCGTATACCGGCTTGCCAGTAGTTATGGCTTTTAGTAGCGGTTGGTTTGAGCTGCTAATCTTTTTATGATCAATATTTAATACTTTTACTTTTGACGAGAAGCGCTGTCCAATTAGCTCAGACTTGTTGTAGCCGAGTATATCCAGGGCCACTTTATTAGCTTTTACTACCTGGCCGGTGGTGCCAACAACTATGGCACCTTCGCCAATACTTTCAAATACTAATTCGCTGTCGTCTAAGGTTAGCGATGACTGTGTGTTAGTCATCACTTACCTCTGTTATTTTAGAAAAGGATCTGGAATTTACATTAAAATATTTACTAGTCAGGTCGGATGGTTGGCTGTAGAGACTAGCTTGTGCCATGGTCTACATCCTCGAACCTGGTCTATTATTACAGGTTGCTGCATGTAACTGCATTATCTTAATTATACTAGTAATAGGCGCTTAATATAAATCGAGCTTAGAAATAATTTGTTATTATCTAGATATGGACGTTGTTTACGTAGATAAAGACGATAAGGTTATTGGCTCAGGGTCGATCACCTACGCTGTAGATAACAGTATTCGAGTTAGGATTGCTCGTATCTTTCTGTCAAATTCTAAAGGTGAGATATTAATTCAAAAGCGTTCGGCTACCCACAAGTCACTGCCTAATAGGTGGGATCAGACTTCTGCAGGTCATGTTGATGCTGGTGAGGATTATGATGAGGCTGCCTATAGGGAGTTAAAGGAAGAAATGGGCATTGATGGCGTGAAGTTAACCAGAGTTAAAACTTATTATGCTGAGGAGGCGGATGAGTCTCAAATTAAGAAACGCTTTAATACTCTCTATGTTGGTAGCTATGATGGACCGGTTAAGATTGATCCGGAGGAAGTCAGTGATTACAAGTGGCTAACTCTAGACGAACTGGATAAGCAAATGACTAATAACCCGGATAATTTTACTCAAGGTGCAGTTGAATCCTTTAGGGAATACCAGAAGTATTTAAGCTCAGCTATAGATTAGATTAAAAACATAAGCAATAATAGGTCTTATGCAACCAAAAGCAAAACTTGGTTTTAGCTGGCTTAGAATTGGATATATATCACTAGCAGCTATAGCTATGTATGCCTTGGTTAGCCAGCTATCCGATCTAAATGGCGCTCTTAGCCAGCTTAAGAACAGCAAGTTAAATGATGATATCCTTGTGCTGATAGCGGTTATTGCTACCTTTTCTTTTGCAGCCTTAACTTATTACTTTATAGCGCTAAAGCCACTTCGCTATTTTAGAACCCTATTTGTTGAGATGGGTATTAATACACTAAACAGGCTGCTACCTGCTGGTATTGGTGGTATTGGTGCTAACTATGTTTACTTAACTAAATCCAAGCATTCTAAAGCTCAGGCTGGAGCAGTGGTTGCGGCTAATACAATAATCGGAGTTATTGCTAATCTAATACTACTTAGTATTCTTTTAGCCTACTTTCCTATTAAGCAGTTTCGTTATTCGTCGTCTAGTCCACATCTAGTAATTATTGGTTGCTTGATCGTACTTGCCGCAGCTCTAATAGTATCCTTAGTAAAACCTTGGCGGCAGGCACTCATACGTAATTTAAAATTAATACTTAAAAATATCTCTGGCTACAGATTCTTGAAGCTTAGATTGTTTTATGGGCTGCTTTGCCAGATTGGCCTATGTCTGGCTAATGTCTTAGCTCTATATTTTAGTCTTAGGGCTGTGGGGGGCTCTTTACCAATTGGCTCACTAATGCTGGCTTATAGTTTTGGTATCTGGCTAGGTGCTGTCATACCAGCACCAGGCGGGGTTGGCTCGGTTGAAGCCGGACTGGTAACTGGTCTCTTAGCTTTTAAAATAGATCTAACTCAAGCTGTGGCAGCAGTTCTAATATTTAGGCTAATTAGTTTCTGGTTGCCGTTAATTTTTGGCACATTGCCGCTACTTTGGTCATACAGGAAAGGCTATCTCTAGTCTTCCTTATCTCGATCTTCCAGTAAGGTGTCTATTAGTAGCTTTACTATTGAATTACTTGGTTTTGATACAAAATTGGCTGTACAAAGAGGCATGGTTTCCTCTCCTCGAAGTCTCCTTAACAGAACTTCAAACTGGTTAACTGGGACCGTTCTAATGTGTTTCTCAGAGTATTTAGCAGCCAGCAGTACTAGGGCGGCGGCTGTCATAACAGTTTCGACTGGCCTATCAAACATTTCTCTAGCGTAGTCTACGGCTTCTCTGTTATGGCTAGCTTGGCCATACGGGTAAATACGTGTACCGGCTTGGGATATCAAGAACTCTAGTCCCCAGTCTGCAGTGCCATGTCTATTAGGCTCAAACTTTAGTTTAACCTGTGGTATTACTTCAACAACTCCCTTCTTCATACCAGCAATTATTTCCGGGTGACTCCTAATGTAGTCCAGCTGTTGTTTGAAGGTGGGCAAACTTTCAATGTATTCACGTTCTGGTAGCACTGGATCGTTTTCGATATGCTCGTGATCCGAGGTCATCCAGATGGCATTATCATTAGTTAGGAAGAGCTCATCTTTCCAGCCATGCATTACCAGATGCTGCATATTTAAAGGTAGCTCTTCGCCGTCAAAGCCATCCCAGACATCATGACGATCACTGCTCTGACGTTCTCCTTGGTAGAGGAAGAACTCGCCTTTATTATTTTCTTGGCCATAGGTTTCCATAACCCAGTGTGCCAGGTTGGTTACAAATAAATTTGTTTCTCTTATATCTCTCTCAACAAAGTCCCATCTATCTACTAAATTTTTTAGTAGATCGTGTACACCGTCATGGTCCAGTTCTTCGCCGTCAAGAGCGTCCATAATAGAATGCGGTAGACTACCTACTGGTCGGAGTTCTGTGCCCATTTCAAAGGCGACCCACCTGGGACCTATACTCCCAAGTAGTTCTGGCCTCGGTATCGATAGCTGGGTATGTTCTTGCAGAGCCTTGAGGCCCTCTTCTTTATCGTATGGTAGAACGAAATAATGATCTTCACTCTCGTAGGCTTGCGTGGGGTCAAAACCCTTGGGCTGTAGGGCTGTTGACCAGATAGTATCACCTACTACTGCAGTTGCTGACCAAGGCAAATACAAAGGAGCTTCTTCTTCCGGTAGATCATCGTGTTCAATCATCTGAACGAAGACTCTCTTTGCCTCCTCGTCACCCCACTCAAATGCAACATTATGCACTTCGCTATATTGGAAATCATCGCCTGGTCTAACAAATTCGGCAGCTGAACCACCTAACATTGTTGATCCTTCTTTTCTTTCCTGATCGGATAGACCAACAAGATCTAGGGTTAGGCGACGACGATTAAACCAGTCTTTCTCATTAAACTCACCACTCATAGTAATATTAATTCATAATTTACTAATATACGCAATGTTTTGCTATAAACATGACTATTTTACTTTTGTCTGACCCCGGTCTATCTTTACGATATGGCTTTTGATTTCGAACAACTAACAGAACTACAGGATTCAGAGGGTCGTGGTGTTATTAGAATCCCGAATTTTGTGGATGACAAGTTACTATTTGAAGCACAGCTGGAAGTACTTAACCCCGATCTCATGACCTGGCGAGACAACCACAAAACATTCATAAATGATGCCGGTCGAACGATTATCCAAAACTACGACGTCTATTCTTTAAGGTTGTCTCAAGGGGATCAGTCTCCGTTTGAGAGAATACCTAATCTGGTTGGTGTAGCCGACAATGTTAAAAAATTTGTTAGAAGTTTAGGCAATGTATTTCCTGCTCTAGTCGACTGGGAGCCAGATGATATGTCTATTCACAGGTATGACAAACCTAAAGATGTCGGTTTAAGTTCTCATCGGGACCACTCCTGTTTTAAAAGGATAATTGCGATAGCTGCAATACACGGCACAGCAGATTACTTAATAGACGATGAGCCTAATTTTGAGAGAGTTTTTGCTGGCGATCTACTCTTACTTAGGGCCCCGGGACTTATTAGATCAGATAAAGACACTAGGCCTTTTCACTCGGTTTCCGGCATATACACAGCAGGTAGGATATCTCTAACGCTTAGAGATGACGATGGCCCTGATAGCTTGCCTGAGCGCTACCACTACGAAAACTGGTCGAGATCGGTGAGCTAGGTGCTGGCTAGTTTGGGGTCATTGAAAGCAATAAAGTAGATTTGGTATAATACTTATGGCAATGTGTGAGCTAATCTAAAATCAAAAGGTTTTCTTTCTCGCAAGCCGTTAGAAGGTTGCCCCTAAAAAGGCACATCAATCTAAAACAAACCACCTCATCTTATTCATCCTCTAGTACTTAGAGGCTGGATCCTCTTCAAGGAGATTTCTGGTCTCCTCGATCTATATAAAAGTTATCCTTAATATCTCTTTAAGGCTAGCTATTTTTTACCAAGCTACTATCTGTTAGCCTAGATTACTTATTACTAAAGAAATTTGAAGAGGATTTTATATGCGTGAGAAAATAGATGAGGAAGTTAGTGTGGTTATGTATTACTCAGCTAAAAAGCGAGTAGCACTGCCACATATTATGAGTTGGAGAAATGAGGAGTATGAGGTTGGAGAAATGGGCTATCACCACAAGGTTAATGATGGCAAAGCCCTGCACCATATTTTTGAGTTTATAGATAAAACTGGCAGTTATTGGTTTAGGTTGAATTTCAATACCGATAACTTGCACTGGATGCTGGAGGTTATTAGCGATGGAAATGCCAATTAACCAGGCTAGACCGCTAATAATGCACATCGATCTTAATAGTTGCTTTGCGATGATGGAGCAGCAAGCTAATCCGCTTATTAGACGCAAGCCAGTGGCAGTGGCAGCTTATGACACTCCTGGCGGTATGATTCTGGCTGCTTCCTACGAGGCTAAGCGACAAGGCATAAAACTAGGTCTGTCTGTACGGCAAGGTCGGGAGATTGATCCTAGTCTGATTGTTATGATGCCTGATCCCGAGAAGTACTTTGATGCTCACAGAAGACTTAAGAAGCTACTACTTAAATATACTAGTGAGGTAGTATCCAAGTCAGTCGATGAGTATGTTGTAGATTTTAGGGGTTCACCAGCTATTAGGGCTGGCTTAACACCTGAGGAGATTGGCCTTAGTATCAAGGCTGATGTTAAAGAGGCACTAGGAAACTATGTGACTGTTAATGTTGGTTTTGGTAGCAATAGATTTCTAGCTAAGTTAGCTGCCGGCATGAACAAGCCAGATGGTCTGACTATTATTACCCCAGACAATTTAAGGGAAATGTATGGGCAGATAGAGCTACTAGATATGCCCGGGATAAATGTTCGTTATCAGGCTAGGCTTAATCTGGTTGGTATATATACTCCCCTACAATTCTTAGATGCACAGCTTGAGGATCTACGGCAGGTAATATTTAAGGGCATCGTTGGTTATTATTGGTATCTAAGGCTACGTGGTCATGAGATAGATAACGTAGACTTTGGTCGTAAAAGCTTTGGGCAGCAATATGCCCTGAGTAAAAAAACCAGTGATATGTTTGAACTTAAGAGAATAATTATGAAGTTGGCCGAGAAGACTGGTCGTAGGCTTAGGAAATACAACTATGCAGCTAGCGGTATACACCTGTCTTTAATTTATGAGGATAATTTGTATTACTCTAAGAGCCTTAAGTGTGCCGAGCTTTACTCTACTCAGGAGATCTACTCAGCAGCAATTAACCTATTGGAAAAATCTCCTATAGACTGCAAGGTTAAGCATGTAGCCATAAGTGTTTATGGGCTAAGTAGCGCTGTAGATAAGCAACTTAATCTATTCGTCGGTACTAAGTATGACCAGAAGAGCTTAGCTGAAGCCTCAGATATAGTTAACAATAGATATGGGGAGTTCACCCTGATACCCGCCCTGATGGCTAACATGCAGGACATTATTCTAAAGAGAGTAGCTTTTGGTAGAACTAACGAGGAATAGTTTATGTATCTAGCTCATCGATTGGATGAGAGATAACTATGGCATCCTCATCATAGAGGATACCTCGTATTAGCATGAGGGCCTTTTCATTAAATAACTTGCGCTGATCGTCTGGTAGGCTCGGATAGGTGTCCATAAAACTGGCTAAAGCCTGGGTTTTAATATAGGCAGTATGACGAATATCTCTCCTTGAGTAAGGATTGGCCATGTACTCTAATTTTCGTATATGTTCCTTGGCTTCTTCATCACCGAGTAACTCTATGAGCTGGTCGAATACTGCTGCCGCTTTCGCTGATGAAGTCGAAGCCGGAACTGCAGCGTACTGAAAATCTCTGAATGAAATAACTCGGCCGCTTTTGATTCGCTTTTCAGGATACTGTGGAGTATAGAAAGACGCTGGTAGTTTTTTTAGCGGAATTCGATCGGTGTCATGTCTAACAGCATCAATGGCAAATAGTCCGACACCTTCTAGTACGGTCCTTACACTCTCGTTATCTGTCCTATTGGCAGCATAAGCCGTTATCGCCTCAGAGTTCCCGGCATATCCATGAACGTCTATGTAGTAATCGCTTAGACCGTATGGGCCCCATGGTTCGTCACCTTCTCTTTCCTTGTGTGGAGGCAATATAGGTAGGTCTAGATGTGCAATTAGGCCTTCAACTGCTAAACGCATAGCCATGCTGGCATCCGCTTGATTTAGTTTGTTGGCTAAAGCTTCGATAACAAAAGTTGGGTAATCAATATGTTCGCCTGGGAATCTATCCTCATCAAAGCGTACCCAGCTATCTACAATTATTGGGCCAGCCTGTATGGGCGGCTTGTCTGGAAGTAAGGCCTCTGTCATGACCTAGAGTATACGTCAGGCTAATACTAGTAAACACAAGCTATTTTGGATAAAACTTAATGATACACGCATTGACTTTATGTGAGAAATATTGCAGCTTATTCTAAGCTAATCTGTAGATAATAGACCAATTCCGAGAAACGGAATATAGTTATGGTTAATTTGATACAGCTTATTTCTTCCAATACATCACCTTCACAGCTAATTCCTAAGATTAGTACTGACATCTTTAACTGGCACTCAATTTTAGTGCTGGTTGTCGTGATGTTTATAGCCTGGTTTCTTGGGAAAATTACATCCAGCGTACTGCGCCAGCTTAGTGTGACTATTGGTCATAGAGTCGACAAGACTAAAAACTTAGCCAAAGTTAATCAACTTAGGAGGCTGGAGACTATGCTGATTCTAGCTACGGCGCTAGCTAGAACATTATTTGTAGTAATTGGTCTTTATGCCTGGTGGGCTCTTACCCACCCAACCCAGCTAACGGCTTTAATTGGAGTCGGTGCTCTACTGCTTCTTATGTTATCTAATCTATCTAGCCCAATATTTAGAGACATAGCTCTAGGTGGCGGTATGATAGCTGAAAAGTGGTATGGAGTTGGTGATCTAGTTACCCTTTGGCCTAACGGTATGCAGGGTATCGTTGAACATGTAACCCTAAGATCAACTAGGATTCGCAAGATAAGTGGCGAGGTCGTCTGGGTATCTAATCAAAATATTGCCATGGTTGAGGTGCTGTCTAAAGGCGCTCACCCCATAGCTATTGAGCTGTTTGTGTCGGATAAATCTAAAGCCGAGAAGTTAATAGAGTCAACCAACAAACTTATTCCAATGGGAATGTCTTTAGTCATTAGTCCTCTAACCATTATGGAGGACACTAAAATTGATGACACGACTAGACACCTAACAGTTATCGCTGAAACTGCGCCATGGCGAGAGGATTTAATTACAACCTCAGCTGTAAAGATCTTAAAAGACTTGGACGATAAACATTCACATCATGTTTTGCTGAGTGACCCTATAGCCAGAGTTGCTGACCGTGAGTCTGAGAAACAATTTGCTAGAGTAATTAATAACTCAAGGAAAACGCTTAGAACTAAGAGGCTTGCTAACCTAGCAGTTAGAGTTGCCGACAGACACTCGAACGACGTTTAGACTTCTTCTGGTGGATCGTCTGGACATGATGAGTCGCCGTATGCAACACCTTCTACTGCCGTACCATATATGTAGGGGCGCATTGAAGGATTGCTCTCGGTTGTAGTCGTTAAGCTATCGTCAGGTTCTGGGTCTGTAAATACGTCTAAAGATTCCATTGACATAAGGTTATTCTATCCTAAAGCATACAAAATACAAATATGTATCAAGAGACTTTTTTCTTTGACTTGAAATATTTAATCATGGGCGCATAATGAGAATTAATAAGCATTGGAGACAAAAATGATTGGAACAGGAGAATTAGCACAAGACTTTGTGTGTGAGGTAGATAGAGCCATCGAATTTAGTCAGGTGGCTGACGTAGTTCGTGTTGAGGACGATACCTTTAAAGGTTCTATGGTTGTACATAATGCGGGCCTAATGGCTGTCGGTGCTATGACAGAAACAGAAATACGTAGAACCTCCCCACTCCAACACCGCCCTCTAGAAGGTGGAGAATTTGTTTGGATGGTCGGACTTGGCACAGAACATCCTCTTGAAGATGTTAGTTTCCTTGTAGGCGAAAACAACCCCGGGAAGATATTGAGAATGCGTAATATAGGTAGTACTTCTGTGTTTAATGCTCTAGAGCCAGATGAGGCCAGCAAGTTACTCCAATGGATGAATAAAGGAGCAGAACGAACTAAAACTGTAGCTAATTTGGGGCAAGATAGCCGAGAGCGTTGGTTGCTGTCAAAGGCTAATAGAGAAGTTCAAGCTCAGACCCAGGCACATGGGGGTAATGGTACAAGGAAACATGGCGGCAGTAGTTCTAGGTCTGGCAGAAGAGGCTGGCGGACACTACCGATACATAGACGCTAGCTTCTCTATCTGGCTATATAGTCGAATTTTCTACTGTAGTCGGAATTTAGATATGTTGGTATAGCCGTATTAACCATGTAGGCTAGCGAACCTTCATCGCTAAAAGTAACTTCCCTGTGAGTTTGTGAATCTCGGTCTAGCGAGCAGTCTCTTAGTATTCGTCGTATTACTGAAACGTAAAGTGGAGTATCGACGAACACATGTTTTAGTTTTAGCTTCTTTTCGGCCCTTTGCTTATCACCTATTACTCGCTCTAGTTCTGACGCATATAGTCCATCTACGACTACTACACCGGATTCTCTTGGCTTAATTTCCCTAAGAGTAGGTGTTCTCTCAGCAGTTGCAAAATCGTATTGCGGTATTTGTACTGAGTTGCCGGTAGCTAGCTCTGCTGCTAGTTTGGCAACTAGTTCATAGTCATAGGTTTCAATTAAATCATGGTTTTCTGCTCCATGTAGTTCAAGTAGTTTCGCTAGACCAATATGGGTGTGATCTGCCTCAAGATAGGCTCCGTTAAATCGTCTGGCTAGCAGTTCTGCTATCGTGCTTTTGCCTGATCCAGACACACCACTGACTGTAATTATGGTAGGCCCACTGTCAGCTACATCATCAGATAACGAGTCCAGTAATTGATGTCTTGTTACGGTCTGTTCAAGCGGGGTACTGACCACGGCCTAAGGCTGGTTTAGTATCAACTACCCTATCACGGTTTGTAGGTAGATCTAGCGCTGGAGTTAGCCAATTTGGGTAACTTGGCCAAGTGAGTGGATCATCATCTGAGTTTGGGTCAAACTCTTTCTCTCCTTGGTAGTGTGGTCCATCACTTGCCCGTATGAATTCGTCTACTACCATATCGTCACCAAGGTCGTATCTTCTCTTTATTAGCCCACCGAATCCGTAGCCTGATATGTCTTCTTTTGATGTGCCAAATGCTCCTTCACTTACTTCTGTACCTAGTTCAATTCGTGATCCGGTACTTTTCTGCCCAATCTTTATAGCGGTCGTCCACTTTACACCTTTATCTGATAGGCTTTTGCGGATACGCCATTCAACGTTCTCAGTTTCAGGATAATTAAGGTCATGTGTTCTCGGGGTTAAATAGTGTTGCTCGATAACTTTCTTAGGATAATCGGATAAATCCGGCATTAGTTGCTCGTCTACGACTAAACTGACTTCTTTTTCTATCGACATATTTGAGTCCTTTGTTACAAACGAACAATATAGTTTTTATAAACATTAAGTAAGTAAAGAAAAGTTTAGTAAAATCTAGTTTATGCACCACATTAAGGTATTTATTCTTTTGCAGTTAAGTGAATCGCCATCAAAAAGATATAGCGAGCTAAAACCGAAGGCTATGGAACCAGCTCAATTTATGTATCACCTAAAGCAACTAATTGAGGATGGTCTGGTTATAAAAGAGGGTGAAAGCTACAGGCTTAGTTCCGCTGGTGTTCAGTATATTGATAAGTTAAATAATGATAATCTAACACCTCACAAATACCCTAGGCTAACTATGTCGATGATCTATATGTCACCCAAAAAGGGCGCACTACTGTATAGACAGGATAGAAGGCCAGGCCTAGGTCTGATTGGTTTTCTTTTGCAAGATATCCCAATGGACTTTCCTTCACCACTAGAGGTCTTTGCTAAAAAGACTTTTAAGGAGAGAACTGGCGTAGATGCAGATTTTAAGCACAAAGCTGATGGATATATAAGAGTTAATACTGATGGTAAGCTACTAGCTAACATGCTTACTCATGTCATGGTAGCTAATGGCCCCGATTTTTATATAGATAACGATGACTTTATCTGGGAGAAAGATATTACTAACGATGCAATGTTTGAGTCAGCAATCTTTGTATTAGACCAGCTATCTAAAAACGAAGATTTATTCTTTTTTGAGAATGGTAGTGACGTCTAGTCTAGTTACTTCAGGCATAAACATTATGGCAATGGCGGCGGAGCGAGGTTCGAACTATCTAGGCAAAGTAATGCCCGCTTGTCTGGCTGCAACAAGAAGCTCCGAGTTTAGTTTCAATATTTTTTGTTCTAAAGTTAATTTTTCAAATTGCTTTGATGGAATTATTTTGTGCTCGATGGCAGTAATTCTGTCATATATCTCTTCAATATCACTGCGTATTGCCTCCAGCTCATCGTAAATAGGTGTTACTTCCTCTTTTACTATTTTTCGGATTTCAAGTAGGTCGGCAGACGTTAAACTCATAATATACCTTCGTTAGTTTCGTACAATATATTCTACTACCAGGCTGACAGTGATGTCTATAAATCCTTAAATCTTTTTAATATCTAAACTGGCTAGGCTTCTAGGTCTGGAACATTGAATCAGTATTGTGAAGAGCCAGGATTAAATTGTCAATAAACTACTTAGCCAAGAACATGGTTAAGTACAAGTGCCCCAGCAAGACTGCCTGCACCTGCACCATCGAACGTGTATACAACTTCTTGTGAAGCTGGAATACCTATGTTTGCAAATGTTTCAATTCCCTTCATGCTAAGCAAGGTAGCTGCTACCCCGCCTATACCCGCAATAATCGCTGCTCCAGTAGGATGCTCGTCAAGCCAGCTTACTAGCGATTCCCTTATTCCACTCTTTTCAGCAGCATTTAGTGTTGGTGTATTCATAATAATATTATCTGCCGTAACGATTTATTTGCAAATGCATGATCTTTGCTGGGGATGCCGGTCTGGAACCATTTCGGCCTTTGTGCGGACTAAACGGTAGTACTTTTAGTCTGTGAATTCAAAGTTATTTACAAATTTCGTGAACAAATCTTCACTATTACCTTTTGTGTTTAAGGCAATTTCGTACAGCTTGTCGTTTTTTACGACCACTGCGTAATAATGCGTATTGCTTTTATCTAGTTCGAAAGTCAACTGGATTGCTGGCAAGTCACATATGATAGTAATTTCATTACTATGCTCCCAGCCCAATAGATTACTTATTCTGGTGACTGCGTTTAATAGCTCGCCCCTCATCTCGCTTTCAGTCACTCTGGGTGTCGCTAGATCGTATACAGTCACTGAATAAATTGCGACTTTGCCTTTGGTGATATATTGTCTTGAATGGTCGCCCGTATCAATGGATTGAGGTTGTTCAGGAAATTTGATGGAAAAACCATCACCTTTGACAATGGACTTCTGTCTTAGCTCATGCTCGGCGTATTCTTTTTTGTGGACAGGGCGAAGAATAGATAATCGTTTCATCATGCCACCACTTCTTGTAAATGAGTTAATGCAGAGTAATTATCTTCTTGGTCAACGGCTTTAATACCATATTCACTAACCCAATATTCTATTGGTGTGCCATCATTTAGTCTTCCACACGAATAATAGAACCAAATATTATCTTCTTTTCGTGCATTAAGAATAATCATTATTTCACCAGTTATGGTAAGTATGAAATCACCCTTTGAGTGCGACTGTTTGTCCATGTCTACAATTTTACCAGAAAGCACATTACATACTGCAATAACAAAGAAAGAGACTGCGGCATAGCATTACGGTCTATCTCGCTTAATTGTCTCGTGGCTGGCCATATTGTTCGGTGTTAAACACATGCTTGCGGAAAGTCGGTGGGTTGTTATTGGCGGATTCTAACGGCAATTGCTAACCGTTTGTCATTTTCTGAGACTGATTTTGCTTTAAGCATTAGATGTTGCAGTAGTCTTAGTATATTGATTATGTGCAGCGGATACATAGTGTATTTATATAACTCTGATATTATTTAAGGGTGAAGGCAAAACCATTGTATCTAGTTATGGCGAAAGAGGTATCTACTGATAGTACCGACGGAACTAACTCAATAATAAAGATAATCGACAATATTAGTGCGGCAGTCTCTACGAGCGCTGTCATGAATGGCGAGTCTACACTTGTGATACCGTTGAGTCTTGCGGTTGCATCTTCGTGGATTTTAGGTACCCCCCTTATAGGGGCTAGTGCTCTAAAAATTACAGTTGGAATTTACGACCCATCAGGCACAGAAGTCGTTAAACAGGAACACTCAGCAACATTTAACACTGGCACAAAGAGGGTTAACTTCAACCTAGTTATGCAGGGTCTACCCATAAGTCGTAAGTCGGGTACCTATAACCTGAAGGCTAAGCTATCTCAAAATGATACAGTTATCGGCAGCGCCGAGTATCCATTTGAGGTAAACGTAGATGTCAAAGAGGCATAAGCACGGCCTTAAAAAACAGAATACAAAAGTCAGCTATGGCGTGCCAATTAATTATGTTATCGATAATCCACACCCCGAAATAGTCGCTCAACTAAGAGATCAGAATCGTACTGCAAACTTTATAACAAAAAAAGTCTTGGGTCTTAAAGATGATGCAGACGACCATAGCCTAGTTAGTGCGGCAAGCGACGCAGCGACTGCGCAGAGCTTCACTTTTATGGTCAGTAAAGACAGGGGTAAGGGTGATAAACAAATGCCACGAATCGTTAACGAGTTCGAGAACATGGGCACTATCACCTATTCAGCCACCATTAATAAAGAAGATGCTCTTAGTATTTTTAGCTTAGTTACTCGGTCACGATATAAAAAAATACTTAAGAAACCGGCAAAGAATATTGACTTAGCAAAAAACGGCGATACGGTCGTATTGAAAATAACTAGCACAAGTGGCAGAACTAGGACTAAACTAATAAAACAGAAATTACACAAACAGTAAAGGACATGTAGTAACAGTCCATATTGAGCAGACTTAGACATATATTAGTTTCAAAAAGAAGCCACAAGCACTAGGACCTTTGTCGCTAAATGCAGTTATTTTATTTGTGCAATATGTTTAAGTTTTTGACAAACGGTAGTGTTATATATGGGTTCATAGTTCAAAGATATATCATCAAATATATCTTTCCAAGGTGCGGGAATTTGTACCTGAACTATCTGTGCGGATCCGTTATTTTGTTGAGCTGTTGCAGGCTGTTGTGTCTGTACTTGAAGCTGCTGCTGTATAGTATCAACGACCTCAGTGCCTTTCTTAAAATTGTAGTCTGCAATACTTGAGATTAAGGAATCTAGATAAGCGCCTGTTGAGTATAGATCACTTATTCTATCCCTGGAGTCTTGTGATAAGTCTGTTACAAAGTAATGAATATTAGCTCCCCAACTGTTTGTAGCTATTATTTTTTTTGTAAACCTATACTGTTTAAATTCTTTATAGCTACTAATTATATCCTCAGCTCTTCGAATTTCCTGCAAAATTATTCTTGCAGCATTTTTCTTTTTGCTCCACTTTTCCAGATAGTAAAGAGATATTGCGACTACAGCCGTTACTAAAGTTGCACTTCCTGTAAACCAATCACTCATATAGCAGCATTATATATCACGGACTATGTATAACCATAAGCGCATGGCTAGGGAGGCGGTTCCTTAACCAAACTTTTTACTCCTTGGAAGATCAAAAGGTTGACGTTCAAGAAATAGATGATCTATTAGACGAATCTAATACCAGTTTAAATAATATATCTGCCGGGGATAAATATGGCCTGGAATAACATCTACCACAGTCAGGCCCAAACCTATTCTTGGCTTGGTATACCTGGCTCTTCAGTAGCAGCTTTATATGCCCTAATAATTTCTGCAAGGTTATGTAGACCCAATGGTTTAATAAAATCGTCTGGGTTTGATGCATTTTCTAGGTGGTCATGCACTATGTCTGCGGCATTCTCTACCAATAATCTGTCTGAGTCTGTCAGGCCTGTCACTAAAACTCTTGTAACCAGATCGGGGTTAGATTCTACCCAGTCAATTGCGATGTCGTGTGCTAGCGTTCGCATCTCAGGTAGTTCGTGCGTTGAACAGAACTCAAGAAATCTATCAGCTTCTACTGGTGAGGTTTTTGCCCACGAACTATACGTGCCCGTTCTATCGAATAGACCAAAAGTAGTGTCAGCACTTCTCAAGTGTGTGTATACGGTTACAAAATCGTTCTTGGCATTTACAGTTGCGAGATCGCTGTCTAAAAACTCAAAGGACATGTTGATTATATTAAAATATAGATCGAGTAATGTCAAATCATGGCTAGGCACTCTAGACGATGTTCGGGCTAATTTATCTGTGTCTACGGATTACAGTCTGGGTTATCAAGTTCCCACTGTCTTCGTTCCCTAACTTCTTGAGGGTCACGGAATGCATCTACGATACGTGTTACGGTCTCTCTTCTTGGGAGTGGCAATCTTTCAACAAAGCGTATAGTAGTGAAGTTAGGCGTCTCGTTTAAGGCAAGAGATGCTGTTAGATATGCTCCTAGCAAAGTCTCTGCTCGCTCTACTCGAGCAAGCATATCGTCGCCGAGAGGGGCTAATCTAAATTTAGCCTCAAAATCAGTTCTAGGAATTTCACCACCTGTCTCTGCTGTCATAATGATAGAATAACATAATAGTAATAATAAGTCAAACATTGGCTAGGGCGGAGGGATTCGAACCCCCGAATGCCAGTACCAAAAACTGGTGCCTTACCACTTGGCGACGCCCTAATAATTCAGCTTGATTCTATCTTACATTAAGTTAACTAACAACAAGAATTTTAATAAAGTCATTGAGGTAAAAAAGTAAATAATGTAATATTTATGTAAATATGTCTAAAAGATTTGTTAATCCTGCTGATTTCATTATGCCACTAAATATTAATGGCATGGAAGGTCGTTTACTTAGGATAGAGAGTCAAAATAGACATAACAAGAGAGAGATACTAGTTATTTATGATATGCAGGCCAACCTCGAGAAATGGTGGGGTCTAGCCGTTGCACTTAAGAGTTATGCAAATGTAACGATGATCGATCTTCCGGGACTTGGTGGCATGGATAGCTTCTACTCTATTGGACTTAAGCCCACCCTAGATAACATGGCTGACTACATAGCAGCTTTTATCAAACTTAAATACAAACGCAAGAAAGTATCTGTTTTAGGTATTGGTTTTGGCTTTGTGCTGGTTACTCGTATGATGCAGCGTAATCCTGAAATAGCTACCAAAGTTAATATGTTGGTTTGTCTTAATGGCTATTCTCATAAGGACGATTTTAAAATTAGCGATAAAGATAGGCAGATAATGAAGCTATATAGCCTTATCTGCTCAACTAAGCCAATATCGGATATTTTAAAGCTAACTATTAATAACCGAGTGATGTTAAATGTCCGCTATCCAATGAGCCGTATACAAACAACAAAAAAAGGTCCATCAAAAGAATTCGTCAGAAGATTTAAGATTGATCTAGTTAAAGCTACAGACCTTAGAACTAGAATGTCTTTAAACCTTCAGTTGCTTAACTTGGATAATTGTAAGGTTAGGATAAATAAGACTCTTTGGCATGTAACTACTTCAAACTCCGACCAGAACGTTAACCAGAAGTTAGTAGAGCAGCATTTTAGGGTGATTTTTGGTAAATATAATCACCTGCCAACTAAGATTGGTGGCAAGATGCCACTGGTCTTAAATGACGAAAAGCTGGCCATAAAGTACTTGCCTGCAAAGATACGTAGAGAACTTAAAACTAAGGCCTGATTGCCAAAATCAGTTTATAGATAGATAATTAACATTATGCCAAAGATCGGTAATGCCCAGTCCAGGGGCTCAGTCGTAGAACTAACAATATCAAATAGAACCATAATAAGAATCTCAGCTGTAATAGTTGGTGTCTTGATTGTTCTTTGGGGTGTTATGACTGCTTAGACATGCTCTACTGCTTATCTTTATATCCTTCTTCCTGGCACTTGCCCTTAATGCCCCAGTTCAATTTATAACTAAGCACTTACCGGGTAAGTTGAAGGGTAGTCGCTCACTAGGTACCACTGTTTCATATCTGATAGTAATTATTATCATAGGCGGGTTTTTGGGTTACTTAGTACCACCGCTAGTCCATCAGAGCGAGAACTTTATAGCAGGTGCACCAAAACTAATATCAGAGTTCAGGGATCAAAGCGGTGCAGTTGGTGAGTTCGTAAGGCACTATCACCTTGAGCATCAGGTGAATACCTTATCTACACAGCTATCAGGTAGGTTGCATGATATTGGTGGTAAAGCCTTCTCAACAGTAGTAGATATAGGTAAAAGTGTCTTCTCGCTGGTAACGGTTATAGTTCTAACCTTTATGATGTTAGTTGAAGGCCCTAGGTGGGTTAAAACATTTGGAGATATGGTGCCAGACAGACGTCAAACTGTAGTAGACCGTTTAGCTATGGATATGTACAAAGTCATAAAAGGCTACGTTAATGGTCAGGTGCTACTGGCGGCTATAGCTACAGCTCTAATTACTCCAGCCCTATATATACTTCATATAAGCTACCCGGTCGCTCTTATAGCTGTCATCTTTATTTGTGGACTAATACCACTAGTTGGGCATACCATCGGCGCAGTTATAGTGACTACAGTGGCGCTATTCCATTCGCTGACTTCAGGAATAATAATTCTAGCCTACTATATTTTGTATCAACAGTTTGAAAACTATGTAATTCAGCCTAAGATACAGGCCAACACTACCAATATGTCACCGCTGCTAGTCTTTGCCTCACTTATTACTGGTATTAGTTTTGCAGGTCTATTTGGCGGCCTTATCGCTATTCCAGTAGCCGGTTGTCTTAGAATAATTGTCTTGGAAATACTACGCTCACGTAACATTATCTCAACACCAGAATTTAATAAAGTTACTACCGAACAGCCACCCAGCGCCACTGCGGGCCAGTAGCCTTATCTTCTATCGCTACATTCTTATCTAGCAAGGCTTGTCTTAGCTTGTCGGCCTCTTCCCAATCTTTGTTTAAGCGGGCTTCTTCCCTTTTAGCTACTAGCTCTCTTATGTCGCTATCTATGTCTTTTATCTCAAGTAGCTTTAGCCCAAGTAGTTCATCAAGGCCAGCTAGCATGTCCTCAAAATGATCAACCATGTCTCCTTCTATTCCGACAGTCAGTAGTTGAGTGACAACATCACTTAAGTAAGCTAGCACTGACGGCGTGTTTAGATCATTGTTAAGCATATTTAGAACTTCCTTAGGTACGTCAGATAATGCAAAGCTAACATAATCAGAAGATTCAGGCTTGGCTTGGTATCGCAAAACAGCCATAGCTTGTATTTCTAGCAACCTTTGTTTAGCGGAGGCTAAGCTCTCCCAGCTAAACTTAGATTGGCTTCTATAGTTTGACTCAAGGACATGTAGTCTTAGATCCAAGGGCGTATAGCCTTTGGCCTTAACATCCTCTAGAGTTATGCCGTTGTCCAGTGACTTTGAGATCTTTTGGTTATCTACCATGACGTGATTGGAGTGCATCCAGTGGTTGGCAAATGGTTTACCGGAAGCCGCCTCGCTCTGGGCAATTTCGTTAGTGTGATGAACTGGTATATGGTCTATACCACCACAGTGAATGTCTAGAGTATCCCCTAGGTACTTCATACTCATAGCTGAACATTCTATATGCCAACCGGGGAAACCTTTGCCCCAAGGGCTATCCCACTCCATATCTCGCTTAGAATCTTTAGGGCTGAGTTTCCAAAGCGCAAAGTCTGTTGGGTTCTTCTTCTCGGGATTGAGTTCTACTCGTTTGCCAGCTTGTTGTTCGTCTATGTCTAGCTTGGCAAAGTCGCCATAGCGTGGGAACTTAGAGGTGTCATAGTAGACACCGTCACTAATAACGTAGGTGAAGCCTTTTTGTTCCAGAACTTTAATTAGATCTACTTGATCGTTAATGTGATCAGTAGCCTTAACAATATGATCAGGTTCTAGTATGTTTAGTTCATTCATTGATTCAATGAACTCATCAGTATAGTAAGCGGCAACTTCCCAAGCGGTCTTACCTTCCCGTTTAGCACCTTTCTCAAGCTTATCCTCACCCTCATCGGCATCTGAAGTTAAATGGCCAACATCAGTTATATTCATAACCCAGTTGGTTTTAAGCCCATTAGCCTTTAAGGTCCTAATTAAGGTATCCATTCTAATGTAGGTAAACCAGTGCCCAATATGAGCATGGTCATAAACTGTTGGCCCGCAGGTGTAGACAGTGACAGTCGGTGGGTTTAATAGTTTAATCTCATCAACTTTGCGAGTTAGGGTGTTGTATAGGTTCATTGCTTATTTTCTTCCAGAAGTTTATTTACGGCAGAGACGACATCTTTCTTTAGATCCTCGAGTGAATAACTGGTAGTTTTAAAACCGCTGGCGTATTCATGGCCACCACCACCGAAATGCTCGGCTAGCTTAGCGGCAATTGGGTAGCCATAGTTAGCTCGTATCTTAGCTGTAATACGGCCATCCTTATACACTTTGAAAGCAAGTGCCAGAGTATTATTTTCAATAAGACGCATATCATCGATAACTAACATTGAGGGGTTATATAGAGGGCTGTACTTTTCTATTTCCTCCCAGGGGATGGTGATAATAGCTAGACGATCATCTAGGTAGTTTTCAATTCTGGTTAGTAGCTGACCTTTGTATTTAGTTAGCTCAGGGCTCTTTCTATAGCCCTCTCGCCGTAGAGTATCTATATGTGTTAGGTTGACAACCGCCATCAACTAGATCAGCAATTATCCGGATGCTGTTGCTGGTTGTAGCCTTGCTCATAAGGCCTAAGCTATCACTTAGGATACTAATAGCTAGCATTTCGCTAGCCTCTTGGTTTAGTTGCCAGTTTAGAGCTTTGGCTAGATCGTAAATAAGCTCACCAGTAGCAACTACTGGTCGGTTTATAACTAGGCTTGCGAAATCGATAGTGCCCTCAGTTTGATGGTGATCAAGGATTACGCAAGGTTTTGTTTTAATCTGATTTAGACCATTTATCTTCTCTAGTAAACCAGCCGATGAGGTATCGACTATTATAGATAAATCAAAGTTATTAGGCAGGTCACCAGTTACACGACTCCAACCCGTTAGATAATGAAGGTGAACAGGTATGTTAACAGCACAGTACATGGTAACCTCTTTACCTAATCCGGTTAGGATTTGCTCTAGGGCAATAGCGCTACCTAGACTATCGCCATCAGGGTTATCGGCTTGAACGACCAGGATGTGGCTGGCCTTTTCTATGGACTCTGCTAGTTTTTCTTCGTCAGACATGTAATAGATTATATCGGTGTTTGGATTAGTTAACTAGCTTAGTCTAGCGCTGTTCGACCTTCTAGTGCTCTGGATAGTGTAATCTGGTCGGCATATTCCAGATCAATACCTATTGGGATACCTCTAGCCAACCTGGTTATTTTTACTGGTCTTTTGTCACCTATTTGTTGTTGGATGTATAACGCCGTAGATTCACCCTCTACAGAAGCATTGGTAGCCAGAATAATCTCCTCAACTTCATCGTCATCAATACGTTTAACTAGTTCTTTTATCCGTAGTTGGTCAGGCGAAACATTGTCTATTGGTGACACTAGTCCACCTAGGACATGGTAGGTTCCTGAAAAGGCATTAGTTTTCTCTAGGGCTAGGATATCAAAAGGTTCGGCTACAACGGCTACAATCTTTTTGTTTCGTCTAGGATCAGTATATAGGGTTGAGTATTCCTGACCAGCCGGTATAAGAGCAAAAGTTACCTTGCAATAAGTTATGTTACCATGCAGCTCACTTAAGGCAGCTGCTAAGCGTTTAGCGGCCACTGGGTCACGTTTAAGCATGCTATAAGCGTAACGCTCTGCAGAACGTGGTCCAACGCCTGGTAATAGCGAAAAGGCCTCTATTAGCTCCTCAAGTGCTGGTGGCAAACTACTCATTCAGGTACTACAAGCCTAGATCGCCAAGAGCTCCCATCATTGGTTGCATCTTTTCAGCGGCAACCTTCTGAGAGGTAGCAATAGCTTCTTTGACAGCTTCTTCAAGCCAGAGTTCTAGCTGTTCAATATCGTTAACTGCATCTGGATCAATGTGGATCTTCTTTATCTTTTGTTCACCGTTAATTTCAACTCTAACAGCGCCATCACCCTTCTCAATAGAGATCTGCTGTCTTTCAAGTTCCTTTTGGATCTTCTTCACTTTCATCAACATTTTAGCTTGGTCAAATCGGCTCATTTAATTCATCCCCTTTATAACTAGTATCTATTGTATCAATCCTTGGGCGACTATACCATGACAGCAAGTACCATCCATTTCTAGCCCCAGATAGCTTTCAAGAACTTGATATATAGAAATATATTATAAAATTGGGTTATGTATTATAGTCCCACTGAGTTATTGCGCAATAGAAAAGATGCGAGATATATGAGAAATCTTGCAAGCGCAGAAGTTAGAATAAACCAACCATTTATCTACGATCGTGATCTAGACGATGTAAAAGATGGGAAAGTTGTATATCCAGATCAACTTCGATTAGATTGGGATCCAATAGTTGTGGCTGTAGGATCTAATGTTTTAGACCTAACTACAGATCTTTCTGTGCAAAAAGTTAGTTGATATAACCATCGCCGTTATAGTTTAGTTGCGCCGCCAGCTATGACTGCAAATCCACCAAGCATCAGAATGTCATTACCTGTAGTTGCGGACGCAAGTTCCAGCCCGATTCCCAGAGCGATAGCGCCTAGACCAGGTTTTACCCCAGGCACTCTAAGATAATGATCTCTAAAAAATTCTATAAATCCTTGATCTTTCATAATTACGTTTATTTAAACACTTCAGATTGCTTGTGTCAATTGAATGGAGGGGCGACTATCCCCTAACAGCAAGTAAATAGACTTGGTATAAAAACCCAAATATCGATATTGCCTATTTTTCTTAATTCTTATCTGTTATTTTTGTTTTTATTTCTCTCCTCTTTATATATAAATATATAGAATAAATATATAGAAACAAAATGCTCTTGCTTGATAACTACTGTTTTTAGGCTCAAATTTATAGCCAAATGAGTAATGTTTGGAGTGCTGAAAGAGTACAACCTAGGTATTTGTCTAATGAACAGCTATTTAGAGAAATAGATGTTGCTGAAGCTTTTGTTGAATTTGGTGCTGAAGGTTGGATTGACCAGCATATCGTAGTAAACGATGGTGTATTAGATATTGAAGCAACTGCAGAACATTTAGGAGTTCCGGTATACTACGAAAATCCAAAAGATGACGATGGAAACGAAGAACTGGCCTATGGCGTTACCTTAGGGCTTGGGGACGAAGCGGGCATAGTAAGAAGCAGATTATATTTGGAGCTGTCGAACGCCAAGGTAGAGTTAGTGCAGTGCATGTTAAGTCCGCTGGCGTAAGAGTGTCAATGCCCATTATTGAGAATAAGGTAAAAGTTCAGGCGCATATATATAGTGATGAAGCTAGAGTATATAAAACCTTTAACAGACATGGTTACTCTCATACTAGAGTTAACCATAGCAAGTTAGAATATGTGCGAGGAAATTCCCACACTAATACCATTGAGGGCTTCTGGAGCCAGCTTAAGCGGTCAATAGACGGCACTTATCATGCTGTTTCACCCAAGTATTTACAGTCTTATATTAATCAGTTCGTATTCCAGTATAACTTTAGAGAGGTACCTACTTGCCCAATTCTTTTGGAACGGGCTGAGAAGCTTTCTTGATTAGTTTTTTGAAAAGTTTCTTACTCATCATTATCACTCAACTCTAATTTTAACTGATGAGGTTTTTCGTATTGTATATATTCTAGCACTTCGATTACAGAGTAATTAGTAATAACCTTGTTAGTAGAGTCCCTTTTTTGGTGTATCTCTAAGTTAACCTTTAAGACATCTTGTGAATACGGTCTTATCTCACCTGATTTTAGCTTGCCAAGAAAGTTACCATCCTCGATTGTTACTGGCCAAAGAACGTTATTTTCGCCCATGATAAACGAGTAGTCTTGTTCATTGCCTGAATATGGCCCACGCTTGGGCTTTAGGTAGACACCCCGCAACGTACTCACATTTTCTTCTACGTCTTCTAATAATTCTGTGTCAAGATACTCTTTAAAAAATGGTTTATCAGCTGCTGTGAATTTCTCTAACTCTTGCTCTTCTAGGCCAATACTAACACTATTGGCTGTAGGGAACTTTTCTAGTGGAGTTATTACACTTTCGTAATACCCTGTTTGTATAAGTGGAGACTGAACAAGCCTATGTTCCGCCTGTGAGACCTCTAAACTTTCTCCATCATCATTTTTGTAAGTTACAGTATCTTTATCTTCACTTTTAGTAAAGTTGTTGACCTTACCTTTAGTAAAACGTACTATACCTGCTACACCTTTTAAGGCTTTTTGTGGGGTTATGCCAAGAAATGCAAGCAAAGCTTCGGCACCCACGCTATAAGGATTTACCAATACATTGCCTACATCCTTGCCGTAAATTATAAACTCAGTTATCCACGATCCCTCTCGGAAAGGCTTAACTTTAACTTCGATTTCTTGCTCGCCACCTAGTACGCTATTTGCTGACCTGATTAGGTCACCAAAACTCATTAGAATAGGGGCTATATCAAATAGGTCAACGCCCTCATTGGCGTCAACATCATCCAGTTTATATATTAGGTCTATTTTTGCGGGCACTGACATGATCATATAATACTTATGTTTTTGGTACCATAAGTATTATTTACTTGCTATGAAGGGATAGTCGCCAATCCTTGTCGTTTACATCAAAGACGCTAACTGACGTGGTATTGTGCGGCCAGGCCACAAAGTATGACCTAACGTTATATATAACACTGGCGGCTACAGCTAGAGATATTAATATGTAGCCCATTGATCTAGCGACTGGGTTCTCTGGGAAGATGCTTAACCATTGGGATAATAGGTAGGCTACACCAGCAGCTACAAAGACGTAGATTATTGGTATAACAAAGCTGATAGTTACAGCCCCACCGAGAGCGATTAAGACAACGCCAACAATAAAGCTGACAAATAGTAAATGGGTTCTAGTAGCTTTAATATGAGTTATGTAGAAGTAGATACCAACTAGAGCGGTAATAATGCCGAAGATATCTAGTAGCGGCATACGACCTAGCCATAGACCTGGCAGCAATGGTCCTCTGGCAAATATATGGTAAAAGACAGAACCAAATTCCTTAATAATATGCAGTGGGCTATCGTAGCTACTTGGTAGGCCTAGCCATAACAGTACATTCTTTGGGGCCCGGATAAAGAATCTAAGAAGCAGCGGTATCCATATAAGGCCAGATACTACGTAGGCACTCTTAGCCAGTAAGCTTGTTTGCTTAGTCATACCAAAAGCTACTTCCTTGCGTTGTCTGTAGAGGTTGTATGCAATCAAGATAACCATACCCGGTACATATAGCAGTAGACTCCAGGCTAGGTTTATAAGCCAGTAGGTGTACTTAGATTCATAGCGCTTTTGTAAGATGGCTGTCGATAGCATAAAGAAGACGATGGCCGCTAGGTATTCAACGTTGTAATCGGCAATACGGCTAACGTGCAATGTCCAGGCTGAGGTAGCAAATAGAATGCTGCCAAAGACAGCCGTTCTAGTGCCGTACCATAACTGAAGTAGAGCGTAGAAAGCAATAATTGTCAGACCACCAGTAAGAGCGGCAGGAGCACGAAGCAGGAAGATGCCAACTGGTGACATAAGTTTAAAGACTAAAGACCACAGTATGTTCATTGGCAGGTTAAGTGGGTCCTTATATATGCCATGCCATCCTAGAGGAGCGTTGTAAAAAGCTTTCTCGCTAACCGTAATGCCAGGCATTATGGAGCCCAGCTTATAGAACATTAGAAAAGCGACTGCTGCTAGGCCAACGACAACCCCAATCACTAGCCAGAAACTAATACTGGAGCTTTTAGACTTGGGCTTAGCTTTGGCCATATATTATTCCTTAGGTTCAAGATGTTTAGTGTCAACTGAGCGGAAACGCTGCTTGTCAGTATCGAAGTATAGCTCAACTCCGCCCGTAGGGCCATTACGATGTTTCTTAATTAAGATATCGGCAATTCTTTTACGGTCTGTCTCGGGGTTATATTGTTCCTCCCTATAGATAAAGGCTACAACGTCAGCATCCTGCTCGATGCTACCACTTTCCCTTAGATCAGCTAGTTGCGGAATTTGTGGGCTACGGCTTTCTACTGAACGGCTAAGCTGACTTAGGGCTAGTAGTGGAACGTTTAGCTCTCTAGCTATACCCTTCAAACCTCTAGATATCTCGGAAACTTCCTGTACTCTGTTACCATCTCCAGCATACTTACCCCCGCCACTCATTAGCTGCAAGTAGTCGACTATTATTAGACCTAGAGGATGTTTGTGGGCTTCACGACGGGCCTTAGTTCTAATGTCGCTAACTGTTAGGCCGGGTGTGTCATCTATATATATTGGTGCTTCAGATAAGTTGCCCATAGCTCGGCCTATCTTCTCAAAGTCACTGTCTGTTAGGTTACCGGTTCTAAGAGCCCAGGCATCTACACCGGATTCCATAGCCAGCAACCTATCCACTAGCTGTTCCTTACTCATTTCAAGAGAGAATATTAATACTGGCTCTTTAGATTGGCTAGCAATGTTATGGGCAAAGTTTAAACTTAAGGCCGTCTTTCCCATACTAGGTCTGGCAGCTAGGATAATAAGGTCGGAACGCTGGAAGCCAGCTAGGGTGTTATCTAGATCTTTGTAGCCAGTTGGGATGCCTCTAATCTTTTGTTTGTCTTTATGTAAATCATCTAGTCTCTCAAAGCTATCGGCAAGAATAGCTTCCAAGCTAATAACGTTTTGCCGAATGTGTTGCTGAGAGACATTAAATAGTCTGCTCTCGGCTTCCTCTATTAATTCCTTAAGCTGTTTAGTTTCGTCCTGTCCTAGCTCAGCTATTTCCTTTGATGTTCTAATCAGTCTTCTTCTTAGGGCTTTTTGGGCCACGATGTCGGCATACTGCTCAACGTGAGCAGCTGTCGGCACGAAGTTAGTGAGTTCCGTTAGATAACCTGGGCCGCCTATAACATCGATCTGACCGTTGCTGGATAATCTGTCACTTAGAGTTAGGACATCTATAGCGCTGTGATCGTTATATAGCTGCAGGATGGCTTCATATATATATTGGTGTCGTTTATCGTAAAAGTCCTCACCAGAGAGGCCATCGGCTATTTTAACTATAGCCTCAGAATCAATAAGTAAGGCACCAAGCAAGCTGGCTTCAGCCTCTAGATTTTGTGGTGTTGGTGAGCCCTTAAGCCCGTCTACTCGGATATTTGATTGCCCCATAAAGTGAAACTTATTATATAGGGTTTAGTTCTCGCAACAAAGCTTAACGGTTTAGATTACAGGCCTAGTTTTACTAGGTTAATCAACAAGTTCTCCACCACCGAATATCTTACTGATGGCGTTTAATTCTTGAGTATCTTTAGGCTTTATATCGATAGGTTTTATCTTCTCAGGTGACTCATTAAGTAGACATTCAATATGGAAGTTTTGCCCCGTTAAGTTAGTTAGTACGTCAGATATTATCTGTTTGTTCTTAGATTCAGAGACCTGCTTTTTATGGAAAGCAAAATCAAAGATTAGATCGAGCTGGTTGTTCTCTTTAAAGACTGGCTTAGCCATTCGGATGATGCCGTAGAGTGTATTGTGCTTTTTAAGTTCATTTAAAACTTCTGGCCATAGGTCATCACTGACTTTCATTTTCTTTGAAGGCTTCTTGTTATGAGCCTCTTTAACTTCTGGTTCTGGTTCGGGCTCTGGTCTAGCTTCCTCCCCAATAGGTTTAGCTGGTTCTGACTTAGCTAGGACAGGTTCCATAGTCTTTACTTGCGTTGGTACTACTGCGGTAGCTGGGTTGGAGGGCAAGCTATTTATTAAGGTTAGCAGTAGGTATGAACTAGGATCGCTGGCAGAACCGACATTAAGTAGCTCTTTTAATAGATCAACAGCCCTACTAGCTGACATGTTTAGCTGGTTATTTATGAGCTTATCTCTTAACTCGTTCATTAGCCTCTTAGTTAGTAGTGCTGGGCTAAAACCTTGGTTTAGTAGTGTATTAAGCTGATCGGATAGTTCTTTATATGAAGTTTTAGGACCATCTATTAACTCAACTAGTCTGTCTATAGCCTCAGCCGATGGTATACCTAGAATCCTTCTAACATCATCATCAGTTATCTCACTAGAGCCATTACCTAGTTGATCAAGTAGGCTAATGCTATCCCTAAAGCTACCCTCGCCATGTTCAGCTATCAGCTGAAGAGCCTTATCGTTAATCTTAATGTTCTCACTTTTTGCTATCGACTTTAGGTGGTCGACGGCCGATATGTTGTCTATGGGTTTAAAGCTGAAGTGTTGGGTACGGCTAATTATAGTGTCTGGGAGCTTATGTGGGTCGGTTGTAGCCAATATGAAGATAACATGGGCTGGTGGCTCCTCTAGAGTCTTTAAAAGCGCATTAAAAGCTTCCTTGGTTAACATGTGAACCTCGTCGATTATGTAAACCTTGTACTTAGCGCTAGCTGGTGAGATATGGACCTTGTCTCTTAGGTCTCGTATTTCATCAATACGACGGTTGGAAGCGGCATCTATTTCAATAATGTCTATGTGTGGTTGATCATCGGAATATGGCAAACCATTTACTTCATGGGCTAGGATCCTAGCAATAGAGGTCTTACCTACCCCTCTTGGCCCGGTAAACAGATAGGCATGACTAATACGGCCAGACTTTAGTGCTTCACTAAGTGTCTTAGTGATATGTTCTTGACCAACTATTTCAGATAAATTTTTAGACCGATATTTTCGGTACAGTACCTGCGCCATTGTTACTATCTATTATACTCGTCGAGCCTGAGTTTTTGTTTTCGTTCTTGACTCATAGGCTGCATTAAACCGGTCTTTAAGGCTTGCCAGTGATCTTTGATTGCGGGCACGCTACGTACTAGTCCGGCAACTCCAAGAGCTAGACCACCAACTTTCATGGCTCTACCAATGGTTGGGTTTGTCTCACTAACTTTATTGCCGACAGCAGAAAGGCCTAAACCTAACACTGTTAAGCGTAGTGAATTAAGGTGTTCGTTAGTAACTACTACAAAAGTATCGTCATTTAATTCTCGATCGGATATAGCTAAAGCTGCATCGGTAACCTGGCGAGCAGCAGCTAGAGCTGCTATGCCCTTAGAAACTGGATCATTGTCGTGGGTTAGTAGGTAGACTGAGGCTGCAACAATACCAGTCTCAGCGAAAAATGATTCAACGTTGCCGCTGTTGACACGATTTTGTGCTTGCGGCTCTGGACTTAGTGATTCTTGTTGGCGTGTAACTGTAGTCATATTTAAATTAAACCATAATATACGGACTTAGCCAGTAGCTTTTTGAGCCGGTACTACTAGTTATAATGTTTCTATCGCTCTTAGGTAACAGTATACCTTAGCTTGCTGTTATGTCTGGTAATAACTCTGGGGTTTTGTCTGTTGGAGTTCTTGAGAGCATGGCGCAACTAATTGCACCTAAGCCTATAGCTGCAACACTAGTAACATTGCCAGTAGTAGATAGAACATCGTGAGCGATCTCGCTAGTGCCAGCATAAGCTGGTATTGCCATATTAGCGGCAACGGATAGACACCTTACAACCATACCAACAGAGCCCGTCTTAGACGTCTCAGGATCACCGCCCTTATGTTTCTTATAGATACTTACACCTGCAGTAGCTGTTTCTGTAGCTAGTATACCAGCAGCCTGCCAACGTGGTTCATAGCCTGCAATGGTAGCGCCAGTAATGAAACTAACTGCGAAGACTTTATCGGCAACTGGGTCTATGTATCGTCCAGCAGAGCTAGGGATAATACGTAGCGCTTTTTGTAGTCTTGGGAACTTTGAAGTAAGAGCTATCGTACTGCCTTCCATATCGCTAACCGCTAGAGCGAAACCAACATTAAAGGCCGAGGTAGCATCGATACCCTTTGTAGCTAAAAGTGTACCTAAGACTACTCCCCCAACACCTCGTGCCACTGACACGGCGTTTGGAAGAGTAAGTATGTCATCTTGCTCAACAGATTTAAATGATTTAAGGCCCATATTAACACTATTTTAACATGAAACAGGAGATCTGTAAATACATAGACTTTATCTTAGAGGGCGGCTTCTAGGGCAGCCCACTCAGCAATGCTATCATCCTCAGGTACATTAACGCTTACCTGATCACCAGGTTTAGCCTTAAAGTAAGTAACGCTAGCTAGTAATACTCGATAATTCTTGCCATTTACATCTACAAAGTAGTGGCCGTTCTCTAGTTTTAGAGTGCCAACAACCTGCTTACGTGGTATTGGACCAATTTGCTTATAAAGGAAGGCACCGTCATCAGCGATTGTCAGTTTGAGGATATCTCCTTGAACTAATTTGGACTTAGAAGCGTAGTTAGCAGGTATTGGGTAGGTCTTACTGTCACTTCCGACCATGTTTTGACCGTCAAAAACACCCTCGATAATCTTACCTAGGGTTTCCTCCCGTGCTACAGGAGCTATCTTCTCGTCATCACCAACTAAACTAAGTAGTAGCTCAGTAGCTGCTGCTAAGTTTGTTTCTGCTTCTTGGATTAGTGTTCGCAGGCGTTTGATTTGCTTTTCTGGTACGTCAGCCATTTATTTCTCATTTCGCTTGATAGCGACTTTTATTATTCCTCACATAAGTCAATTGCTAAGTGCACCTGTCTCCTAAAAAATACCATGTTTAGGTAAAATCGTCAAAGTTAAGCACTTTTCTGTGGATAAGTGACGAGTATGTAGTCAGAACAAGTAGTATCTAGCCCCCTAGCTCTATCCTAGCGTACGTCGCCCAAGCTGCACTGTAGGTCTTTGTGTAGCCCCATAGCGCCTTGGGCCAACTGCCTAACTTCTCATGCTTACCTATATGGCCTAAACCATCAAGAGCTACTCTTGATATGGCGTGATGTAGATGATTTTTTCTCATCCTTGCATTTAAGGCGGCTTCTATATTAAAGCCATGTTTATCCCTTTGGTTTAGAAGACTCCATACTTCTGTTTTTAGAGCTCTTTGTCCGCTTAAAGCTCCCCATTGTTGGAGCATGGTCTTCTTAATGACTGTTTTTCTCAGTCCTAAATAGCCTATAGCCATGAGATTCCCGGAACTTAGTGGCTCGAGTAGATCATCAATGTGGTGTGGCTCTATACCCTGTAAATCTGCATCTAAAAAGATTGCTGATTCATAACCACTATCGATAGCATGTTGCATGCCACTATCTAGAGCTTCACCTTTTCCCCTGTTTTCAGGGTGAGTTATTACTTTATAATAATTCTCTCTAGCTAGTAGATCAGAAGTATTATCCGTAGATCCGTCATTAACTACAATAATATCGCCAACGTTAACGTTAGCTGCCGCAGCCTGTGCGACAGCTAATACACGCTCACCCTCATTGAAAGTCGGCAATATTACCGCTGATTTCATATCTAAATATTTAGGCTAGTTCTACTGTTGCGCCAGCGTCTTCAAGAGTTTTCTTGGCTGCTTCAGCGTCTTCTTTCTTAGCCTTTTCTAGGACTGGCTTTGGAGCAGCATCAACTATAGCCTTGGCTTCGCCTAGACCTAAGTTAGTGATTTCCTTAACAGCCTTAATTACAGCTACCTTCTGAGCACCTGGGTCCTTTAGGATAACGTCAAATTCTGACTTTTCATCCTCGGCAGGACCAGCTTCAGCGCCTGCAGGAGCAGCGGCTACAGCAGCTGCTGGAGCAGCAGCGCTAACTCCCCAGTATTCTTCTAGGAATTTAACGAACTTGCTGATCTCTAGTGCACTTAACTTGTCTAGTTCTTTAACTAGGCTTTCAAATTCTTTAGGTACTGCTACCTTCTTGTCTTCTGTATCTGCCATATTATTCTCCTTAATTACTTATCTGTTCACTTCTAGCATTCAATACGTTCAAAACGCCTCTTACATTACCGGCTAGGACATTTGCAAAGCCACTTAGAGGTGCGGCTAGGGTACCAACCAGCATTGATCTAAGAACTTCCTTAGATGGCAAGCTAGCTAGAGCCTTAACGTCCTCGGGTGACATGAACTGTCCATCAGCTGTAAAAGCACCAACAAATTCAATTGTTGGACTGGTTTTAGCGAAGTTAGCTAGAGTTTGGGCTGGGGCAACTTCATCTTCACCATTAAAGGCGTAGATGAGCATATCATTTAGGCTTGAAGTATCAACATCCTTATATTTGGAGCTGTCCTTTAGAGCCTTAACGACTAGACGGTTCTTAATTACCTTAACAACCGTACCATTTTCCTTGCCTGAGCGTCTTAACTGCTGCATAGCTTTAACAGGTGTACCGCTATATTTAGCAGCCACTGTTAGCTTAGAGTTATCTAGAAGCTCGCTGACCTCTTAACTACTTCGGCTTTCTTATCTTTGGTTAATGCCATAGTTATTCCTTATGTTGTTATCTTAGGTGGGTTATCGACCAGGTTACCTACCTCGTTGCCTAAATAAAAAGTCCTTAGATAAAATCCAAAGACATTAAGAGTTTATTAACCTCGGCGACATTATCAAGGGAGTTAACCCCGTCGCTGTCTTTGGCAACGCTAAGCTATATTCTACTAGAAATGCGCTATTTTGCAAAGAGTTGTATTTTATTGCGCAACAATCAAGTGTGCTCTGTTGTAGGCTACGGTCCAACGTGTATAGAATTCAAACTTCGGTATAGCCCTAGGAGTGTTAACGTGACGGTCGTATCTATGGCCAGCATAGGCTCGTGGGTCAAGGCAGTAAATCATTTTCTCATCGCAGCCAGTTAGTACATTTGTATGCCAGATGTTTGTTGCACTTTCTGACTGTAGATTGACTATGCAAGAAACGGTAGCATCTGGATTTTTGTTTCCTACTTTTCTTGCTATATTGCCGATCGTTGAGAGACTGCCGCCATTTATTGATATAACATCTACATGCCGTTCGGATATTTCGCTAAACTTTGGAGTATAGAAGGTCTTCAAGTACTCGTCGTCAGGTATAGGTATGGTTCTATGGATTTTAGTAGATGCTCTTACTGATGCAATCTCGTTTGGGGTGAAGTCTACTAGGCCGTTTAAAACCATCCTATAGCAAGCATTAAAACAGTTCTTACCAAAGCCAACTGATTCATGCTCTCCTTGGTATCTAAGTTCCGGATGCTCTAATAGACCGTCCTCTAGCACCGTTTCTTGCTCGTCAGTAGCAAGATCTATACCTAGGCTACGTAGTTCTCTGGCCCTTAATCGTACTATCCTCTCTATTTGATCTCTTTGTGGTCTAGACAAATCTGCATAGCTACGAAAAGTGTCTAAGGGCTGATAGCCTGGATCAAAGAGGACACTTGGATTTAGGCTAGGGTTAATCTCTTTTAACTGCTCATCAGCTTCGGCAAGGATCTCTCTAATAGGTTCGTATGTTGGGCCTACAAGGCGCCTGCCCTCAAACTCTTGTGATCTAGCCTGATCAAACATAGTAAAGAATGCTCTATATTGTTGACCAAAAGTGTCGTCAACGTTATCCCAACTTTTTAGCTTCGGCAGAACTATAGCCTGCTCAAAAGGTTCGGGCTCCGATAGCCCGGATAATGCAGATACTAAGTCAGCTTCTAACTGTTCTGGTTGCCATTCAGGTAACGACATATTGGTTGTAATAATATAATTAGTTTGTCAAAAAAGCTAGCTCGTTACTTAAGCTGCAAAAGGCATTTAAGAGCTTCCCTATAACAGATTAGCTATCTAAACCAGCTCTTCCTCGTCTCATTATTTGCCTTCTTTCATACTCAGTTGTCCCGCCCCATATACCATCTCTTTCACGGTGGTCTAGGGCATACTCTAAGCAAAGCCGAGCTACAGGACATACATCACAAAAAACCTAAAGCTGGTTGGGCTTCTGGGTCAGTACCATACTTAGCGCCTAGAGGGAAAAATATTTCCGGGTCTGTATTTCTACAGGCAGCTCTTTCTTGCCAGCTCAACTTAAGTAAACTCTCTTTCCGGTTATTTTAGCTGTTTTAGCTTGAACTGGGTGTATCTCTCAGCTGCTAGCCTGGTTAACTCAGGATCCTCGTCTTTATTTACGAATTTCATGGTGTCTGCTATTAAGGGGTGGACTTCATATAGTTTGTCGTGCATTTGTTTAACTAGCTTTCTGTAGCCTGGGTGTCCTTGTGGGCTGGTTCGTAGTTCATGCAAATGTATAGCCTCTCTTGCGTTATATGTAATCTTCCAGCGCATCTTATGTCCAAGTAATGTTGCGTACTGAGATTCTAGGTCATAACCAGCTTTCTGCATCTTACTATGTAGCTCTAAGCTAATATCGAAACAATCCTCAAACCGGTCAGTTAGATTAGCTTCTTGTACGAGTTCTGGTACTTCATAGCCGTAACGAGGAGTTAGTTGCTGCGCATTCAAGGTCGTCAACCATACGGTGACGCTGAAGATCTCTAAAGATGCCGTAGTCACAGATTAGATCCCATGAGTAATGGGCTTTCTCTAGGGCTCTTCCAGGCCTATGACGGCGATTAAGTCGCTCACCCATGTAGGTATTAAAGATCTTGAGTTTGTCCTCATAGCTTACTGACGATAGCTCTTCTTTAATCTGGTTTAGGCTTAAGCTGGAGTTGCTATATAGCATGTCAGGAACAAGATCTAGCTCATTTCTTGGATAGTAGTCCAGTTAGGGTTACGGCATCTGGTTCACCGGCTGGATAGCTGTCGTCTAGATACTTATTGGCTAGTTCTTTTATCTTTGCTTCGTTAGTTGCACGGTAAGCTACGAAAGCGCCACCTCGTTCTGGCTTATCTGCTCGCTCTAGGAACATTGGCATAATCTTACGAGCTTCCCTTAAGAGTTCCTCACCTGTTAGGCGACTCTCTGTACACCGTCACTAAGCAGATGATAAATTAGGCTCTCTAAAGCCTGTCCGGAGGCAAATACACCGACTGTAGATTTAGTTGCTACCGGTAGCACTGGCCGTATAGCATCACAGGCCTGAGCACGGGTAGCACCATTCCAAGCAGCATCTCGCTCGGCTTTAGGTACAGTGGAATTCTTTCTAATGTAATCGGTTAAGGCTCTAACCATGTATGAATAGTTGTCAAAGATAGTATCCATTTGAGTCTTGTAGTGTTTTTTAATAGCTGGCTTTAGATGTTCTGGAGTGTAGTACTTGTAGTTACCGTCTTTATCTTTCTGGTCGTAGTAGATGTATCTTGTAGATTGTTCTAGATAGGCAGCTAGTCTGCCCCATTCAAGTTTTTTAGTTAGTAGATTTGAAGCGTTTTCTATAACAAAGTGGATACCACTAAGTTGCTGAACAGAATCATCGCCATAAGCTGTTATAACTCTCTGCAATAACTTCTGGTCTTTACCCTCAGCACCAGCAAATTCATCAAGAATAGTAATACGCATGTCATCACCACGACGGCTTAATCTAGCCATGGCGGCGGCGATAGTAATGGGGCTCAGCTCACTATTAAAGGCATAAACATTGCCAGTTGAGTTAGTAACTACTCTATCTAGATATTCTTTGCCATCCTCAGTTACCTCGAAAAGGCCATCCTCGTTCTTAGTGACGTATTCCTTAGCTAGTGTTTGCTCCTCGGCAGCTTTAACTTTTGGTTCAGAGCTAATAGGTGCTTTAGCTATTATCTCAGCTATAGATTCCGGTTCGCTTGCTTGGGTTGCTAGACTTTTGGAGCCCTTAATGGCTAGAGCCTCAGCAACATGCTTCCAAATTTCATTTGCTACCTTTTCTGGTCCTTCAGTAGCAAAGACTACCGATACTTTCTTTGATTAGCTTCCCATAGATAGCCTGCCCTGATACGTTCCAGCATATCTATTGCCAGGTTATCGAAACGCTCACCTAGGGCTCTATCGTCAGTTCTGGCTTTTAAAACTTGAGCAGGGGCATCCATTACCACACAGAGATCTGGTTCAACACCGCCAACGGCAAAGCTGATAATGCTGTTAATAGTGTTGTAATCCGGTACATCACCCCGGCCATAATATTGAACAGCTAGAGTTGTCAGGTAGTTTCGATCGACTATACAAATAATGCCTTGCTCGATACTTTGTTTAATAACTTGAAGACTTTGAGAGCGAGCAGCGTTATATAACAGAACCTCAGTTCTGGTGTTCATGGGGTAGCGAGGATCTTGAGTTAACTGCCGAATGGCTCGAGCCGTTAGATCGCTTTGGCTATCTGGCTCTCTAAGTAGCCTATAAGGCAGGTTAGCGGCTGCAAGTCGTCGCCCTAGTTCGGCAACCTGAGTAGACTTGCCAACACCTTCTGGGCCTTCGATGACTATATATTTGCCTGTTCTGCTCATAGCGTAACCCTTAGAGTAAGGTAGTCCTTCGATTTTAACTGGTAGCTCTCGCTTGTCTTTGTAGGCCATGGGTAGCATCTTATCTGGTGACCAGGTCTTAATTATGGTCTCAAGGTCAGTACCTTGCTGGTACTTGCCGCTAAAGCCGTTATCCCTGCCTTTACCGTAGTTACCTTCAACCTCACCCGTTTCGTGGAAGACGGCCTGAGCTATTCGCTCGCCAACTGGTAGGAGAACCGTTTCTCGGTCGTTAAGGTTGTATATCTCTAGAGTCAGTCGATTTATGTAGCCTGGGTCTACCCAACCAGCATCAAAACAAACTGCTACGCCATTACGCCCCCAGCTAGAGCGTGATTTAAGTTCATAAGCACCAGGTGGCAATATGCCGAAGAATTCGTGAGTGTGGGCTAGGATTCGCTCTCCTGGTTTTAGGCTAATAACTGGGTGATCAGCTGGGATGTTCTTAGCCATCTGGAAACCATTTAGAGCACACCATTCGGAATGAGACATAGCTTTGTATGGACCATCAAAGTAGCGCTCAACGTCTTCCTTATCGAAAGGGTTATATATAGTCCGTTCGTTTTGTCTTTCAATTCTGTAGTAATAATAACCAAGAGTTACATCCATGGAGGCATGAGCGACATGCTTTGGGTTAAATGGGTGACAGATAATATGACCCTCATCTATAGCCTGTCTAATTTGTGTATTACTGTATACCGACATTTAGCGGTTAGCCCTCCAAAATTTCTGAATATTATTGTAGTGGAGCCTCCTTGATTTTGAAAGCATAAACATGATGTGTTTTTTTAAGCAAAATGATGTAATTATGAAATTTTTACGTAAGATCACCGCTTTTAGTACAATGGTTATAGCAAATGAATACAGTTGATCGAGTTAGCCATAGGCTTAGTGATATCTTTGGCCCACGTCTAGTATCTATACTGGTGCTCTGTAACGGTATCTTCATAGTGGTCTTTAGTTTAATTGGCCAGGTTGTTATGCGTCATCATGCTCACGACTTTATTAGGCCCAATGATTATTCGCTCTATATAAACTTAGGCCTTGGTCTAACGATTATTTATTTAAGCTCACTGCTCAGTAGACGTAAACGTAGTGCTTTTATTATTACGGCCGTTGCCTACGCTTTTTATTTTGGGGCCAATATCGAAGGCCTAACAGATATTCTGCAGTCTAGGCATCACCTAGGCCTAGTAACGGTTATTCGAGCGATTATACTGCCATTGGTAATTTTATTCTTGCTGGCTATTAACAGACATAAATATGTTGTAAAAAGTGATAGTCAGGGTTTTCAAGCGGCTATTATTACCTCACTTATTATCCTAGCCGTAACCTTTGTTTACGGTACGCTTGGTTTCCATGTTCTAGGTCAGAGCGGCTTTCACCAGCAGCTATCTATCCCAGCCGCTATGCACTATACGGTTGACCAACTAAACATAACGACCAATCATGCTCTTCGTGCCTATAACCACCGAGCTAAGTTATTTAAAAGACTCACTAACATTTATTAGTATCTTTGCTATTGCCTACGTATTTATTGCTTTCGTTCAACCACTTAGGGCTCGCTTTGGTGATCAGAGGGCCGCAAGAACTAAGTTTTTGGAACTTTTAAATGACCAACATGATGCTGTTAGTGAGGACTTCTTTAAACTCTGGCCACATGATAAACAGTACTTTTTTGATTCAACTGACAGTAGTGGTCTAGCTTTTAGAGTCCGTAACGGCTCAGCCTTAATACTTAGTGGGCCAGCTGGTAAGAGTGCTAGGTTTAAACAGCTTCTTATAGAGTTTCAGTATGTCTGCTGGGGTAATGATTGGCGACCAGCTATTGTTCATGCCGATGATAGCCAACGAGAGTTATATGAGGACCTAGGCTTTAGTATGCAAAAGATTGGCGAGGAAGCGGTAGTTGATCTATATACCTTCACTTCATCAACCGTTAAGGATAAATACTTTAAGAACATTAGAAATAGATTTGAAAAGCAAGACTACAGCTTTGAGCTAATTAGGCCAGTTCATGATCGTGAAATACTAGCTAGGCTTAAGGAGATATCTAATGAATGGATGGAGCGAGGTAATCATGCCGAGCGAGGTTATGCCATGGGTTACTTCAGTGAGCAGTACATGAATATGTGTGACATTGCTGTTGCTCGATAAAACTGGAACAGTTCAGGCATTTATGAACATTGTGCCGGCTGAATTTGATAAAGAAGAAGTTACCTACGACCTTCTTAGGTCATCCTCTAGTGCCTTAGGCAATGTGAACGACTATCTGCTTATGAACCTCTGCCAAACGATGCTAGAAGCTGGCTACAAGCGAATTAACCTAGGGTTTACACCACTAGTTGGTCTAGAAAAGGATGAGAATAAGGGACTGATTGGCAATGTCCTTGGTTTTGCCTATGCTAATGGTGATCGCTTTTACTCGTTTAGTGGGTTATATAGGTTTAAGAATAAATATGAGCCTAACTGGAAGTCTAGGTACATGGTTTACCAAGGCGGAGTAAGGGGCTTCTCTAAGTCTATGAATGCGTTAATGCGTACCATGAGCTCTACAGCTAAATTCCACCTAAGGTCTAGATCCTAATCCGATTGGTCAAGGCTTTCTAAAAGCAGGTCTAGAGAAGGTTCTGGGGTTTGAGAGAGGTAGGTAACATCCCAGTAACCTTGATTGCTAACCATTAAATCTATAAGTGATTTGTTTAGATTACCTAAAAAGTCTTCTAGGCTATGTACCTCTTTAGTTAAATGGTCGATTTGGTTATCTTCATCGAGCGAGAAGCCACGGTAGATGGCAGCTTCCTCCACTAAATCATGAGGCAACTTAAAGATGACTTGATCACAGCCATCTAACGATGTTGGTGTCTGGCTGTACTCAAGGCCCCATGGCTCTATATGTAGGGCAACAAATCCGGGGCTAGTATATTGAATAATCTGGTCGCTGCCGTCTAGCAAGAAGGGCCTATTACTTAAATTAGCTTGTTGTCTATCGTTTATAGTGACAGCCGCCGTTTCATGCATTACAGGAAACTCTTCCTCGTCATCTTCAATTGGACTGATATCAATTGCCCCAGCATCATAGGCTTCTATTTGTTTTTCATAATCTTCACCTCTGACATCTACGGCATCTAACATATGGCCGCCGAGAACTTGCCTAGCTCGCCAGCACAACTCTGTAACAGGATCGTGTCCAAGAGATCTATACTCTCTCTCAAATTGAATGAAGCTCATTTTAAAATGTTATACCATATTTAAAGATTAACAAGTAGTACTAGATAATTATTTAATATCTAGTTTAGGCTAGCTATATCGACACTAATTGATGGCCCCATTGATGTAGCTAGATACATGGACTTTAAGTAGTTACTCTTAACGCTATTTGGTTTGTTAGACTTAATACTATTCATTACAGCTGTAATGTTTTCTTTTAGGCCAGAGTTATCAAAGCTGACTTTACCGACAGACAAATGAACAATACCAGCTGAATCAACTCGGTACTCTACTCGTCCACCTTTAGCTTCTTTTATAGCTTTTGTAACGTCAGTCGTTACTGTGCCGCTCTTAGGGTTAGGCATTAAACCTTTAGGACCTAGAACTTTAGCGTACTTACCAAGTTTTGGCATAAAGGCTGGTGTAGCAATTAGGATATCAAAGTTAATAATGCCCTTATCTATTTGAGCTATTAGCTCATCTCCACCGGCAACATCAGCACCGGTTTATAGCGGTTTGTAGTCCATCTGTAATTTGTAGTATCTCGTAAATGCCGGTACGGCCAGAGTAGCCTTGACCATTACAACGCTTACAACCCTTAGCCTGATAGAACTGCATATTATCTATATATGACTCATCAATAATCTTTGAAGCCTTCAGTATATTTAGGTTATTTTCAAGATCATGGTTACGGATTAGCTCAGATAAGACTTTTTCATCAGGGCTATATGGTATACGGCAGTAAGGACACAGACGTCTAGCTAGTCGTTGCGTAATAACAAGTGCTAGAGTTGAGGAGATTAGATATGGTTCTATGCCCATATCCATAAGTCTAAGTATTGTAGAGGTAGCATCGTTAGTGTGAAGTGAGGATAGGACTAAACGACCAACAAGGGCTGAGCGTATAGCAAAGTCAGCTGTTTCCTCGTCTCTAATCTCACCGACCATAATTATGTCTGGGTCTTGTCTTAGGAGTGCCCCTTAGGCCACTAGCGAAGGTCAGGTCTATCTCGGCCTGAGTTTGTATCTGATTGATTCTCGGCATGGTGTACTCTACTGGATCTTCAATGGTGTTATATTAACTACATCAATACGGTCATTACCTATCTCCTGGAGACAGGCATAAAGAGTCGTTGTCTTACCAGATCCAGTAGGCCCCGTAACCAGAATCATGCCGTGAGGTCTCTTTAGATAGGATTTAATAATTAATAAGTCTTTATCTAGTAGACCTAGATTATGTAAATCGAAAAGATGAGCTTCTCTTGCAGTACCTCTTAGTACTACCTTTTCTCCCATAGCGTTGGTACGGTCGAGATTCTAAAGTTAACTTCCTGGCCCTTAATAACTTGAGTGAACCGACCATCCTGAGGCAGCCTTATCTGGTCAACCTTAAGGTCAGAGATACCTTTAATCTGGCCAGAATTGATGGTGACATTCTCTTTGGTATAGTAGCGACGGTTCTAAGTTGTCCATCGATTCTAAATCTTGCGATTATTTCTGATTCGTATGGCTCAATATGTACATCGGAGGCATCAAGCAATACTGCTGTCTCAACAATGCAGTCAGTAGTTCTGTTGTTTCGTTAGCAATTTTATCCTCACTTGCAGGATGGCTCTCAACCTTAGTGACTATATCCCTAATCTGCTTTGTTAAGTCCTCGCTATATAGGACCAACGCTCGTCTAATAGCATATTCGCTAGCTACATAAGGAGCCACAGTTCTCTGGAGGGTCTGCCCTAACTGTTCCACATCCTCTGTATTTGAGGGATCTTGGAAGGCACCTTAATAGCATCACCTTCTGCTCCAAAGGCAACGACCAGGTTAGCATTGGCGAAATCCTCAGGTATCTTGGTTAATACTTCGGTATCAACCGTACCAACTTTAAGATCTGTGTGGTGGGTACCTGAAAGTGATCCGCTAGAAGCTGTAGGAATTGGGTTGGAGACAAATAGGCATGCTCAATAAGCACTTGATTTAGAGGCCTATTTGAATCCCCCGCTTCCCACGTACTGCTCTACTGAACTCGTAGTCGTTGAGTATCTTTTTTTCTTCAACGAATATTTTTCTATACAACTGCTCCGACAAAAGCATAAGCGTAGTATATCAAAACACTAGCGGTATTAGACTACTTGATCGTGGTTTACTATTGGTTGCTGGTTTTGGTCACCAAACTGCCATTCATGAAGGCGATCACGTTGAGCGGGGCTTGGCTTTACTGATCTAATTAGAGATCTTCCAGCAAACAGGAATAAGCCTCCTACGGCTTCCTACTGTGCCCATTGCTACTTCGCCGGCAATTCGCTAAAGCCGACGTGTGCACCTTTGACGCCTTGTACTACTTCACCGGCAACGCCGCTAAAGTCTAGCTCTGATTCTCTACTCTCTACTGCTGTCATCTTCTTACCTTTCTGACAATAAAAAACCTCCCGTTTCCGGGGAGGCGCCTTACGTCTTTTACTTAATTAGTAGCTTAGCTTTGGCACTCCCCCGTCAACACTCATGATAATGAGGTTCTTGACGACTGGTAGTAGCACTAAAGTTTTAGCCATAAGTGTAAGTGTACTATTTTACTTTGGGAGTCAATAGCTATCTAGGTCTTTCGATAACTTCTTGTAGCAGTCTTGGCAGATATGGTATTTAACCACCTTAGATTCGCTATCTGGTGGGCTTAATAGTATGGCGCCAAAGTCTTGTAGCTCTTGCCCCACATATTACAGGTTGGTTAATCGCCATTATTAAATTCTAACAATTGAGTCCAAGCAGTTCTAGGGCGTAATCTACTATCTTTGCTCCATCACTAGATTTGCAGTCCTTTGTCTCTCTAGCAAAGGTATGTAGAGCATCTATTACTTCAAGGTGTTTATATCGTCATCTATAGCCGATCTAACCGTGTCTAGGAGCTTTTGGGCACATTCCTGGCTAGTAAGTTTTTCTAGCTTCATTAACACGCTTCAGTAGCCTTGTAGCTTCATCCAGTAGTTTACCCTGCCACTCACCACCTATTCGATGATGATAGTGCATTAGAGCTGCCTTATGACTGCAGGGTTTATGTGACTGCAGTAGGTCTTTAGCGAAGACAAGATTGCCTAAGGACTTACTCATCTTCTCTCCTTCGCTAAGCATAGGATAAACGTGAGACAGTAGTGGGCCAGTTCTGGTTGTCTAAGACCATAACTTTGAGCAATCTCAGCGCTGTGTGTGGGAATATTAAGTCACTTCCGCCACCGTGTATATCGGAAAGGTGTGCCCAGCAAGCTTGAGGACATAACTGAGCATTCTATATGCCAGCCAGGTCGTCCTCTGCCTAGCTTGGTCTGCCAGCTTGCTGGATCGCTCTGCTCCGCATTCTTCCATAACAGGAAGTCTAGTTTGTTACGTTTACCTTCTAGTTTAAGATCGCCACCACGTAGTTCGAACAGGCCTAGCAGTAGTTTCTTGCTATAGCCGGAGAAATTTTTAAAGTCTTTGTATTTTGATACATCAAAATATATATCCTTGCCAATGTAGTAGCCGTAGCTATTGTCTACCAGCTCAGCTACCGCTACAGAGATCTGATCTATATATTCACTGACTCTTGGTTCGGAGAATAAAGGTTTAAAGTTGAGCTTTGTCATAACCGTGTGGAAAGATTCAATCTGCTCGTTAGCTAGATCTGTATATAAAACTCCCAGCTGCTCTGCTCTTTCAAATAATGGGTCATCAACATCTGTTATGTTACGGACCATGTGGACTTCATGGCCCAGGTCTTCAAGCGTCTTTGTAGCAAGTCATAGGTCATGAAGGTAAAGATATGCCTAAGTGAGCGGCATCATATGGGGTAATGCCACAGACGTATATGTTTACTATCTTGCCTAGCTCTAGCTTGAGATATCTATTTTGGGCTGTATCGTATAGCTTCACTATACTTATTATACTATTGTCTTTGCTGCGATTTCATCAACTACGTAACAGTCTGGTTCCATCATTGGGTAGTCTAGTCGCTTGCCAGGGTCAATCCACTTATAATCATCGTGTTCATTGCTGAGCTTTACTTCCTCGGTCTTAGACTCACAGAGCATGAAGATGGCAATCTATTTGGTGTTCTACATCTTTTATTATTGGGTGCCATTCGCCTACATAGATTGGCCGGATTGTGGTTACTTCTATTCCGATCTCCTCCATTACTTCACGGTTTAGACCATCACTGAATGTCTCACCAGGGTTTAGTCGTCCACCTACAAGGCCCCCATTGACCAACTTTAGTATTGTTTCTCATCCATTGACGATTCACGGACAATTAAGACTTTGCCAGATGGGCTAATAATTGCTGCTTTAGCAGCTACTGCTAATACGGGCTGTTGATTTAATGCCATCTTGTCACCATAACATACCCCCACTTATGATCGTCCCTATTAAAAACTGAGGCGGCTTTGATGCCGCTCAGAATTGTCTATACTTTTATTTTTAGCGGAAGGACCAGTGGTTGAACTTCTTGTCATAGTTCTTGAAGTTAGTTCGAATTGAAGTGGCCACCACCATAGTTAAAGCCGTAGTTACAGGTACCAAAGTTAGTAGTTGGGAAAGTGTAACCAGCATCTATGTCACGAACTAATGCTGCATCCGACCAGTCTGGGTAAACGTTGGTGTAGGTGTAGCAACGTAAGTACCTTTCGTCCGTATAGCCAGGGCCAGCAATAGTGTTATGGCAAGCGCTGTCTTGTCGCCAATGTCTTCTATGCCAGCTTGGTAGCCAAAGTTGCCGTTGTTGGCAACAAGACCAGACGTATTAGTAACGTGACTACTAAATATCCAGTTACTGTCTGCAACGTCGTTAGTTACCGAAGTAGATTGACCACTACCGTCGCTGTTGTAGTTGGCAAAGTTTACTGCTTCGTCGTTATCTACAAACTTGTTGTTTTCTACAGTGGACATTCTGGCAATTGGATCGCCGTCACCGCCGTAAATTAGCACACCAGCTGCAGTAGTTTCACCTGCACCCACTGTAGGCATTATCTGTAACAGTGTTATTGTTGATGCTACCTGTTGCTCCTCTAGAAATCTGTATGCCATTTTGGGCTACTACGTTTGTAGCTCCGTAACCGACTACGATGCTATTTGTGATGTTAGCACTAGAGCCTACACCATCAACCGTAATGCCGTTCTTGGCGTAGCCACTGACAGTTACGTTGTCTATAGTAGCGTTAGCATTGAAGTTGGATTTGGTGTAGCGTATGACCAATCAGTTTTATGCCCAGTATGTGCGACCATCCTGAATACCAACACCAAACTGACAGCCGTTAAGGCTTGAGTCTGTATCTTCTATATTAGTGGACGTTGTCATTCTTTAGATTGATATCCACCACTAAGGGCCAATACGCCGTATTCATCTATTGCACAATTGCCGTTCCCAGGTAGTGGGGCCGGAGACATTTAAGCCTTCAACGCTAACATTACTACCAGTAGAGACTACTAGAGGCCTGAGGCAGTGCTAATCCTTCAGTAGTAAATACCGATGGGTAGTTTGCAGCATTGGTTGAGAATGTAACACCGGTTGCAGTCAAACCAGAACCGCTGTCGCCAGTTAGGTTAATAGATTTATTAATGAAAACTTGCTCAGCAATTGTGTACCACAAAGGTATACAGTATCACCGTTATGAGCAGCGTTAACTGCTGTTTGAACAGATGTGTATCCTGGTGAGTTACAGCTGTTGCCGCTACCTACTGTGTTATGACCCACATAAAGTGTCTTATTGGCGCTGCTGCACTAGGCAGTGATAAACCTAAAGCACCAAAAGCTATTGCTAACGAACCTAATAATAGTTTTATCTTTTGTTGTTTTAGACTAACCACTAGTTTATTTAATATCCTCATGCCGTTACCTCCAATTACAAGGCAATTGTACTACACTAAAATGCTCATGCAATTGAAAATCTCACAAAAGTATTACTATTTGATTCAAAATAGTATTGCCAAAAAGTATATACAATGGTATAATAATCGAATATCGACGGTTTGTCGTTATTTTTATTTTAGGCTTATGAACCAGAAGTAAACTACTAAACCTTCCAAGAAGACCTCTAGTAAATCTGTAAAACGATCTACAAGGTCTACTAAAATCGTAGTTAAGAAGCCTACTACTAAAAAGACACCTGTATCTAAGAAGAAAAGTAGCAAAAAACTAACTACTTTCTAAGAAGTTAATTGCACTTATTGGTAGTAAGAAGAAAGCGACTAAAAAACAAGCTAGAAAGCAACCATTTAAGCTATCTACTCTGTTATCTAAACTTACAACCGCACCATCCAGAGTGCTGATTGTATTAGTAGTAATAGCCGCTACACTTTTAATTACGCATAATATCCAAACTAGCGCATCTGCTAGCAACGGCCTTGTATCTGTTAACAGCATTGTAAATCAGCAGCAATCTCAAGGTTCACCAAGTAGTGTTACTACTTCAGGCCCTGCGCAAAGTGATAGCCAATTCTCTACATACCCAACCTGGTCTCAAGACTTTGCAAACTATGGTTTCTAAATTCTATAAATCAACGTGATTGGAACATAGATATTGGTTCAACCTCAGAACGATAATAAGGAAGCAGAATACTACACTAATAGCCCAACCAATCTAAGGGTTAGTAATGGTGCATTAGTTTTAGAGGGTACTAAACAATCGGAACCAGATGGTCTTCAGTATGCTTCTTCCAGTGTTGATACTAATAACAAGGTCTCTTTCCTGTATGGGTCCGTATAGATGTTACGGCTGAGGTACCCGATGGCATAGGTACTTGGCTGCTATATGGTTTCTACCAGCAAGTAATAAGTATGGTAGACTTAAGCCCACCTAGTGATACAAATCGCTACCTAAACGGGGGTGAGATAGATCTAGTTGAGGCTGTCGGCTTTAACCCGAATATTGTCTATAGCATTGTACATACTCTGCAAACTAATCAGACAAACCCTGATGCTATTGTGACTTTAATCAGTAACGCTTTCAAATAATAATTCTCAGTACTACACCTACTCTCTTATATGGACACCTAACTCCATAAGTTTTGAGGTTAATGGCAGTACGTTCTTTACTTATACAAAGCCAGCAGGCTCAACATACGTTACCTGGCCATTTGACCAACCATTTTATATGGTAATGAACCTTGCACTAGGTGGGCTCATGGGAGGCCAGGATACAGCTCAATTCCTGGTAATGGTATAGATAACTCCGCCCTGCCCAGCATCAATGAATGTTAAGTCTATCTATTACTACCCATATTTGAATCCAAAACCAATAGAATTATAACGCTAATGTCATAATATTGACCTAGCAACTAATTTACTGTATAGTAGAACAAAATAGACAATAGTGTTTCAAGGGGTAGCCTTAGGTGAATAGTTTCACTTAGCTATCGAATCACATAACTAAGTAAATAGAGGATTATATGGCCCACGGTCTAACTTTTGGTGCTGGATTTGCTACGAAGGTATTACAGGAGTAACAGTCTTACCACACAGGCGGTTCCTACCGCCTTATGTTTGCTGTATCCATATTTGCTTTAGTTATTGGTGCTACTGTCCCTACTACTTAGTGTAGTATTATCTTTCAAACAACGAATCAAAAGATAGATATAGTTAGATAGCTTTAAATATGCCTACTATTAAGGCTATTTGATAGACAAGATAAACAAAGGCTACAACAGCAATAGAAAGTTGCACCTGCTCTTTGAAGCGTCTAGATATACCTAATTTAAGAGTCTTTTTCATCTTAAGCTGTATCCTTTAGGGCTAGATCACTTAGGGCATAACGTCGGCCTTCAGTTGCCAACCTTTAGAGACCTTTTCTCTAAACTTACGTTAATACAACTACCTCGGTAAAGGCAGTTAGGAAGATACCTAGCTCTACCCAACGTAGGAAGTAATAATATGGCAGAGCTGCTAGGATATTAAGTCGACCAGCAGCAAGACAAGAGAAGAAAGCCAGCAGGCTTACAACAAAGAAATCAAGTATTAGGAAGAATGGTACTATCAGCCAATCACCTGTTGTGGCTATAAATAGGGGGCAATTACAAGCATTTGGATGAAGAACAAGGCTAGTTTCTAGTAACTGGAAGCCAATACTAAAATCTATTGTTTGTCCTTTGTGCCAATTCGGTACTTAACTACGCCCTGGAAGAAGCCTCGCTGCCATCGCATTGATGTTTACAGAAATCCTTTAGGGTTTGCGGGTCCTGAGTGTAATTAACAGCTTCAGGATGAATTTAACTCGTCCTAGGCTTTTTCGGTAAACCTGAAGGGTTATATCGAAATCCTCGGTAAGACTGTCCTACATCGTATTCTAGGTCCTCAATAATAGATGTTTTAAAGGCTGTTATTGGGCCTGGGAAGACGGAGATCATATTAAACCAAGACCTGTGCTCTTCGAATAACTATTGAGAGTAGGTGTAAGTAAAGGCCTCGGTAGTGGGATATCCAGTTTCCTCTTAGACTTTGGACAAAGCCTACGGCTACTACATAGTCACCTTTACTAATGCTTCGTCTGTAGATCTTGAAGTAGTTCTTACCGAAGATACTATCGGCGTCAGCAACATGTAGCCAATCATAACGCTTAATAATGCCAAACTCTTAATAGCCTTTTGTATGGCTATAGCCTTACCGCTACGCTTAACGTTTAGGACATGATCTTTGCCTAACATCTCTGTAGCTAGTCGTCTGGTTTGATCTGTTGAGGCATCATTAACTACGTAGATATCTTGATATTCTGTCCTGCAGCGATTGCAGACTTAATATTAGCCTGAATAAGCAGCTCTTCATTGTGAGCTGGCAATAGTAGGGCTAATTTCTTCTTATATACCCTAGTTTGTAACTTAGGATGTCTTTTAGAGACCCTATCTTGGGCTGTCTTTGATTTAGAAGATTTAGGGACAGTACTAGCCATTAGCGGACCTCTTAACTTGCGTATCCTCTAATCTTAAAGCCCAATGACTCTAAAACTGCTCCACCACAGAGGCATATTTAAAGTTATTATACCTGAAAATAGCTATTCTGTAAATATGATTATGTGAACATCTATATACTCTAGACAAGGGATGGGGTCGGTTAGAAAAGGTAGCTACCCCCCTACTTGCAATGACGCTTAGACTAACAGCAATGCCTCTCAAGAGCTCTTCTGATCTTTCTAGTTTCAACTAAATCCATAATATCTCCTTTCTAATACCACACTAGCACCTTAGTAACCCTAGTAGAACCATCTTACGTTATGTTATAGTATTCTCAAATTAATGTAGTGGGCATGTGAGGGGATACATGAGTTCACTAGAAAATATCAAGAGCAAACTTAAAGAGGCAATTAAGCTTTTTGAGCTGACGCTGCAAGTGAAGAAGACAAGATAGTAATCTAGAGGTTCGCAATAGAGGAACTAAGGAGGGTGCATACTTGGCTAGATAGGGCATATGCAAGACTGAAGAACAGGGCCCTTGCCTACTTGGGGGGCGGACTACTAACTTTAGTGTTTTTATTTTCTCAAAGTACAGACCCTCTGCAGGCTCAGCTATCTCACTCTTTTCCACCACCACCTCAAGTTTATGGTATGATATTTTACTTTGCGGGCTTTGCGTTAGTTATAGTCGCTAGGTTTTTCTTCTACTGGCCTTACTGCCAAAACACTGGGAATTTTCAGTAGAATTTGATGACATTGAAACTCTCAACTTTGTATCAAAAAAGACTATCTAGAGTATGTTAAAAAAGGTATATAACAGCACAACAGGATGAACCTTGAGGTATACGAAAGGTCCATGAGGTTACTAAACTACGGATTCTATCCGCTTATATTTGGTGCTATAATCTTAGGTGTTCTCAAAATTTTTGGGACATAGGTATTGTATTACAACAAAAGGGGTAGCATATGAAGTATAAAAGTGGAGCAACCGTTTAGAGTTGAATAAAAAGCCCCGTTAGGGGCTTTTTTAGTTATTAACTATTTACCTTTTGCCGAGGTATAAGCATCATTTTTATATTTAGATCTGGGGTTTTGACATCAGCTAGAGCAGCCTTCATAGTCTCGACTTTAATGCCGCTGGCTTTTACTGCTGCTAGTTCGCTAGATAGCTGAGTTGGAGTAACGTTGTCTTCACCGCCATCTATTGTAGAAGCGTTGTTAGGATCAACTGCATGGTACACAAGTACTAACCAAGTGTTAGTTTGTTGAGCTTGTTTTAATCAATCTGCTACTTGAGCAGTTGTAGTTGTATCGAAAACGTTTTGAACTTTAAGGTCATAGGCATTGAAGTTGTCCTTAGAGTTAAGGCCATCCTCTACGCCACGAGCGCCTGTATAGTATTTTTCAGTGCTTTTCATAACGCTGGAGTCGTAATAGCCGTATGGGTAAGCTAAGTCTGTTATAGAAGTGTCACCAGACCAGCTTTCTAGGTTCTTCTGTGATTGAGATAGCTCGGTAGTTACCTGAGAAGAAGTTTCCTGGGTAAGATCGCTGTGAGTTACTGTGTGTGAAGCAATTTCCTGGTTGTCTTTATATAGGGTCTTAAGATTGGCTTTAGTCATATAACCAGTCTCACCTACTAGGTCACTGATTATGAACTGAGTTGAGGCATAACCGTACTGCTGTAGGATTGGTAGACCATACTGGTAAGTAGTTGAGTAGCCATCATCAAAAGTTAGAGTTAGTAGTGGTTCCTTGAAGCTTGTTGGGGTGTATGTGGTCAGAGAAAAATCGTCAGTAGTTAGAGTACCGTTAGAAGCAATAAGGTGGTAGATGGTCATGTTCTCTGTACCCTCTGGGATTGAGAAAGTAGTTGAGAAGTTAGTCCAGTTGCTGGCTGAGTTAGGCAGACCAATGAGCTGGTAGATAATGCTGCCGTCGCTCATATTAAAGACGGCCATAACCTGAGTGTTAACAGTAGACTTGTAATACTCAGAGAACTTGTACTGAGTGTCTGGAGTTACATTTATAGGGTTAAAGTCCCATTTAGCATCACCGTCGCTGTAGCCGCTCATAGTAACGCTTATACTTCGGCTGTCGTCATAGCCAGTAGACAGATAACTAAATGTTGGAGTGTTAGTTCCCCAAGAATCCTGGCCCCAGCCTAAAGGCGCTGCTGAGTTGCTTGGGTCGGCAGTAGTAAGTAGCGGATTAGTGATTAGGTTAGTACTAGCGGCAACCGGATTGTTTACATTTATTGTTACAGATTTAGAAGTCGCAGTAGTACCGTCATCGCCGGTAGCTAGTGCAGTTAATGTGTGTGTACCATTAGCGACAGTTGTAGAATCCCAGCTTACTTGATAAGGGGCGGTTGTATCAGCTGAACCAATATTTTGCCCATCTAATTGGAACTGAACCTGGGCAATGCCATCTGAGGCGCTGGCTGAGGCTGTTAGGTTGGTAGTACCGGTAACGTTAGCGTTAGCAGTTGGTGCAGTGACGCTAACAGTTGGAGTAATGGCAGTAGTAGTCGATCCAGTAGTTAGTGAAGAGTCATCTGTTATTAAGTAGCCGTTAGTCTCAATGAGATGGAAGACGGTTAGGTTTACAGTGTTTGCAGGTGTAGTAAAGGTATCATTTACTTGCTGCCAACTGGTGCTGGCTGCAACTGATCCTAGATCATCATAAGTAAGGTTGCCACTTGCATCAGCAAACTGAACAACAACTTCAGTGGATACATTAGATTCGTAGTAGTCTGAGAAAGCATATTTAGTGCTACCTGTTACTGTTATCGGGTTAAAGTACCATTTAGCGTCACCAGAGCTATAGTTAGCCATCTGGACCTCAACACTGTGGCTACCGGTGTGGCCAGTGTTTAGGTAGCTAAATGTTGCAGAGTTAGTTCCCCAGTTACCTTGTAGCCATGACTGTGGTTGGCTACCGCTGGCTGTTTCAACAGATGGGTTAGCAATAAGGTTGGTAGGAGCTGCACTGGCAAATTTAACAAAAGCAACTGGGCTAATAAGTAGCGCCGTTGTTATTAGAAAGAGTACAAATCTTTTAGCTAACTTCATAATATCCAACTACCATAAACCAAATATATAAATAAGTCAACAAATTCGCTAAAAAAGCAAAGAGCTTATATTTATATGGACTATTACAAAGAGTGGGTTCTTGCTAGAATATCTGATACCGTCTCTGGCCAAACAGCCTGATGCACCCTACCTTCTAAATCGACGATTACGCCACCGGCCCTAGTTCTACCGTTATAGTTGTGGGAGTTAGACTGCATATGGGCGCCAGCATCGTGTATGACCAGTAAGATCACCTGGCTTGGTGGTTTTAGGTAACATACGATCTTTAAAGAACTTATCTGAATTTGCACACATTGAGCCTACAACGGTCATTAACTCCCTAGGGTCATCCTCTCGACCAAGTACCATTAATTCATGATAGGCCGATGAGACGGTTGCTAGTCTGGCCATGTTATTTACTGAGGTATCTACTTCAAGAAACTTGATATGTGACTCTATAATTCCATGAGTTACTCTAGTTAACATATATCCGTGTGGGCCTGTTATGTATCTGCCATTCTCTGACACAATAGGTATACCCATTGGACCTAGCTCCGATCCAACTGCCTCACCTATGGCTGCTACATCTACGGGTTGTTCATCAGGGTGGTAATTTACACCTATACCGCCACCTATATTAATGAAGCTTATATCAATGCCGTGTCTCATTTCGGCTTTCTCTGCTAGCTCTCGAAGTAAGCGGGCTGTTTCTGCAAAGGATTCAGGATTTCGATTGTTGGTAACAAGCATAGTATGTAGCCCGATTTCCTCAACTCCACCATCTCTCATATGTTTTAGAGCATCTAGTACGTGTTCCTCGGTATCACCAAACTTAGCGTACTGGGGTTCTCCAATACTGTTATCATCACCAGTCTTTTTTAGCTCACCTGGGTTATATCGGATAGCCATTGTAGTAGGAAGTCTGCCAAGTGCTCGTCTTACTTGCTCTAAGTAAGGTAGCTTATCTATGTTAATAGTCGCTCCAATACCATCAGCGTATCGATAATCTGCATCGGGTGTGTTGTTGGATGTATAGAATACCTGGTTATTGCCTCCAATTTGTCTTTTCACAATATGTAGCTCTGTGTCAGAACTACAGTCAAAGCCCATACCCTCAGACTTTACAGCCCGCAAAACTGCTGGTACCGGTGTAGCCTTAACAGCGAAATAGTTAATATAACTAGGGCTCCAGCTAAAGGCCTCGTTTACTTGACGAGCATTATCTCGTATACCGGCTTCATCATAGACATAGGTAGGAGTGCCAAACTGATCGGCTATATCGGCAAATACTTCATCGCTAAATGGCATATTCTTCTCTACAGACATCGTGCAATCATATAATAATATGAGTGTTCTATCAAGTTAGTGATATGAGATCCAGCTTAAGCTTTAAGGAATTCTATAAGCTTATCGAATTGTTGACTAAAGCCAGCCTGCATCCCCTGAATAGCCATACCAGCATCTGGACCAACCTTATTAATAGTGACTTTTAGCTTCATTTTGGTCTTACCGTTATCGTCTTCTAGAGTTAGTTCAGCTTCCTGGTCAATCTCAGTAGTATCCTCAGCACCCTCGGTCCAAGCCTTGCCCGAGTATGATAGCTTTGTACCATTTTCTATAGCCGTATATTTAGTATCCATTGGCCATCTTGTTCCTTTATAAGGACCCATGGCTTCACCAGCTTCCATGACAATATAGAATCTGCCGCCTACACGTAGATCAACTTCACATTCTGGGATGCTGACGTCATTTGGTCCCCACCACTCCTTAAGTAGTTCTGGGTTAGTCCAAGCTTGCCAGACCTTGTCAGTCGGTGCATCAAATGTTCGCTCAAAGGTTACTTCTTTTGCTGGTTTCATATTCTCCTCCTATTTAATTAGCTAACTGCCTTAGCTATTAGGTCTGTAATTTTATCTTCCTCGACTTTAGATAGATCAGCTATTGCAAAATATATTGGCCACATTAAACCGTCATCAAGCTTTGCTGAATCATTAAAACCAAGTGTCATGAATCTCTCACCGAATTTTTGTCTACCACGAAAGAAGCAGATTATCTTATCACCATTACTGTATGCAGGCATACCATACCAGGTTCTTGGCATAAGATTGGGAGCTGTAGTTGTGATAATTTTATGTAGTTTCTGGCCGATGGTTTTATCTGGTTCGTCCATGGCTGCAATAGCTTTTGTTACTGCTTCTACGTCTAGTGCTCTTTTAGCTTCTTTATCTGCCATCCTAGGTATCCTCCTTATTTACTAACTGATTTTATATAACTATCCAGTGAGTCTAGACGCTGTTCCCAGAGCTTCTGGTAGGTTTCAAGATATTCATTAGCTGCCGCTAGGGCCTTTGGGTCAATAGTAACAATCTGCTCTTTGCCTTGCTTAGTTTTAATTATTAGGCCAGCCTTTTCTAGTACGTCTAGATGCTTTGCTATGCCCGCAAAAGAAAACTTATAGTGCTTAGCTATGGCGCCAATACTCATGCCTTTGTCGCTAATTCGCTGCAATATGTCCCTTCTAGTCGGGTCGCTTAGCGATCCAAAGACTGTGTCTAGTGTGTATGTACGTTCAACCATGTAGTTGAATAATATATGGCACTAATCTGCTTGTCAATAAAAAATAGCACTACTTGTATACTTAGTAGAAGCTAAGTTTAGAGGAGGATGGCAATGTTAACAAACGAAGTTATTTTAGATTTATTTAGTCGCATAGAAAATGTAGTGCATAAGGTTCTAAAAGATATTAGTGACGATGATCTAACTTCTCGGCCATCACCAGAGGCTAATACTATAGCCTGGCTAGTTTGGCATCTAACTAGAATTCAAGATGATCACATTGCTGATCTAACCGGTAGCACTCAGGTTTGGGATGAATGGTATGAAAAGTTTGGTTTTAGTTTTTCTAAGGATGCTACTGGCTATGGCCAGTCGGCTGATGAGGTAGCTGAAGTAAAGGCCAGCTCTAAGCTGTTACTGGCTTATTTTGATGCCGTAAATAAGCAGACAGTTAATTATGTAAAAACACTAAAGACCGAGGACTATAGCCGGATTGTTGACGCTAACTGGGAGCCGCCTGTTACCCTGGCAGTGCGATTAGCGAGCATTATTAGTGATGATCTTCAGCATGCTGGACAAGCGGCATATATAAAGGGTATATAGCTCCTACCCTATCCAATCTAGTTAGCTATTCCTTTTCTACCCAAGAGCCATGCTTTGATGGCCACCAGTTCCACTTACCCAGTAGAACTACAATAGCTGGGACTAACAGAGTACGAACTAGGAAGGTGTCCATTAGTATACCTATAGCTAGGCCAATGCCTATATCTCGGATTTGAGTGGACTGCCCACCTGCAACTATCGCTAAGACTCCAAAAGTACCAGCTAGCACTAAACCAGCAGAGGTAACCGTGGTTCCTGTAGTATTTAGTGCCTGCGTAACGGCCTCCCGGAGAGTCAGGCCATGCGCCTCCTCCCTAATACGGGTCATTACCAGAATGTTATAGTCTTCCCCTAGAGCCAGTAGGAATAGGAACATAAGTAGTGGCAGAATAAATACCAGACCACTCTCTCCTCCAAGTTTCATGAAAACTAGCACGGTCATGCCTAGTGCTGCAAGATAAGATAGGCCTACCGATGCTACCAGGTATAGAGGGGCCACTAGACTACGTAGTAGAAACGCTAGTAGTAGACCGATTACTATAATGGCAACAGGTATAACTCTTAGTAGATCATGGTTTGAAATTGAGCTGATGTCGTAGAAAGCCGTAGACTCACCGGCCACGCCACTATCTTTAGCACCAACATTATGTGCTATGGCAGTAACCTCGTTCCGTATAGCAGGTGTAGCATTCATAGCAACCGTAGTGCTAGGATCACCAGCAGTCAAGCCAACAGCAAACTGTATCGATTTACCATCGGGGCTAATGTAATTAGTTAGGCCACGATAAGCTGCATAGGTAGACATGGGTAAACCATTACTTATGGCAGTGGTCGTTTCTTGAATTGGCAGATCCTTAGGGTTGCCAAGTAGATTGTATAGCTGAGGAATGCTAGCTGCACTAAGAGGTGTACCGGCACTAAGTGGTCCACTAACGCCCTTGAACTCTTGAGCTTTATCTATTTGTGATTGCAAGTTTGCTAGAGGCTCTGCATTTTGCCAGACGGACTCAGGTAATACAAATAGTACTCCTGTAGGGTTAGCACTACTCTCCGGGAAATGTTTGGCTAGTATGGCATTGCCTTTAGCAGAGTCACTACCCGCAGGTGCAGTGGTTTGGCCACCAAAGCCTCCAGCCTGGTAGTCAAAGACAAATAATGCAAGTCCACCGAATACTATGATGCCGACTATTAAGACTGTTACTGGTCGCTTAATTACAGAAGCGCAAATCCTACCCCACAGACCGTATTTACCTGCGGTTTTGTGTTTCTTACTAGGCCAAAAGACGGCTCGTCCGAAAATTGCCAGTAGAGCTGGCAGGAGAGTTAGACCGGCCAGTAGCATCAGAGCGACACCAATAGCTAGCGGAGCACCTAAGTCTGAATATATTTCAAAGCTAGCCAGTAGCAGCGAAAGTAAAGCTACTATGACAGTTGCTGCTGAGAATGTTATTGATTCTCCAACTCGACTTAGTGCCTTAACTATAGCCTCTCTATGCGGCAGTCCATTCTGCAGTTCTTCCCTAACTCGGAATATTAAGAATAGCCCGTAGTCTGTACCGGCACCTATTATTAGGACGGTAAGTAGGAATTCTGCAAATGGTGAGACCTTTAGACCATGATGAGCAATTTCAGCAATGATTGGCCCAGCCAGTGCTGCTACTAGTAGTGGTGGTAGTAGGGTAACTAGGGGTGCTAGTGGCGCTCTGAATATAAATATTAGAAGAATAATAATGAACAGCGCTGAGCCAAGCTCTAGCTCGACATTCTGGTTGCCAGACTTTTTATTACTATCAACTGCTGTGGCGTCTGGTCCTGCTAGATGGGCTTGTAGATCAGATGGTAGATTAGCTTCAGTTATTGCACTGCGCATATTAGTGATAAGAGTGGTTGGGTCTTGGTCACCTCCGCCGGTAGTTAGTACCTCAAGCTGGTAGGCTTGGCCATCACTAGATAGTCCAACATCCTGAACTTTCTCAACTGTAGGTACCTTACTTAGCTCGGTTATTAAGCCGGCTATAGATTGTTGATCACTAGTAGATAATTGTTGTCCAGAATTGCTAGCAATTACTACTGGTTCTGGTGATGTATTACTGCTTGTACCAAAAGCTTTCTCTAGATTAATGGCTTTTTCGGTGGGTGCACTAGCTGGCAGGAAGTTAGCGTTATTAGAGTTAATAACACTAGATAGTGTAGGTAGTTTTTGGACAGCTAGTATTGTTCCAACTAGCCAGACTAATACTATTAGCCAACGGAACTTTACTGAAAAGCGCCCAATTGCTGCGAAAAAGTTAAAGCCTTTAGTTTCTGATGTGGGAGTTTTGTTTGTTTTTTTATTCATGAGTTTTAATTATATCAAAAACACTCAAACAATCTCTCACTTTACTTAATTAAGTAGATACTAAGACGCTAGTCTTTTTTAATATCTTTCGTCTTTTGGTGAACCCTACCCTTTAGTTCATGGGCAGTCTTCTCAACATCGTTTAGTTTATCCTTAGCTTTCTTTATGACTTTTACCATTGCTGTAGCCTCCTTAGTGTTAGCCTATTTAAATTAACACTGATTAGGTTAGCTCGTCAGTGAGGATTTTGGCATTAGCCCTATAGCTGCGTTCTTAACTCTCGCCCCATTCATCAAGCCATCGCTTGTAGGGGTCGTACTCGATTGCTTCTTTAACGAAGTTAACCGAGATAGATTTAGTGGATTTGTCAGCTATTAAGTGCTCTATAGCCACTTGGCTTAGTTCTACTCCTCTAGGGTTTGTGCCTTGTTTCGGAACCTTTATATAGATATCCTTACCTAGTTTTTTTAGAAGGTCTTTTTGGGCTTGCATTGAAAATAGATAGAGATTGCCAATACCATCCCAATTTACTTGTGCTAGCAGCATGTCACATTTTGGATTATAAGTGTCTGCAAAGAGTTTTACTTTGGCATAGTCAACAGTCCAGATTAGTTTTACACTACTGGCCCTCTTAGCCTTTAGGGTCTTAATAGAGAGTGGTTCATCCTTTACTATTACGTCTATCTCGTGCTCTGTAATCGGTATTTCAGCATCGACATTATCTACACCAAATTTATACATAAGAAGTGCAATTAAGACTTTCTCTCTGGCTGTTCCTACCTCCATGCCTAGCTTGCCATTTCTTGAATTCTCGAGCTCTACTAAATGGAAAAGTCTAGGAAGTTTTGCTCTAATTAAATTAATTAGATTCTCGTCTTCAAATACTTCACTATAAATTGACATAGCTTAATTGTACGCAAGAAACCCCTATAAATAAAAGATTGGTACTAAACTGTCGATAAGGTCGGAGACTCTTGGCTGAAGAGTTCGAGCTGATCGTATGTGTTAGTTTTGTCGGAGGCTGGCGTTCCACTAAGCATACTTATTATTGACTGAGCTAAATTCCAACCAAAGATAGGTGAAACAGCATTCCCTACCTGCCTGTAAGCATCGGTAGTTGACTGCAGGAAGACGAAGTCATCTGGGAATGACTGTATTCTGGCCGCCTCTCTGGCCGATAACCTTCTCGGCTTAGAATAGTGGAATTCGATATTGCCATGGTGCTCAGCTCTCATAGTTGGTCCAGGTCTGTCAGCCTTAGTAGTGGTATTACCTTGAGTACCTGGGAATAGCTTTGCTTTTGAGTAGCCTGAGTTAGGTAAACGCATTAGTAGTTTGTCATCTTCAAGGTCACCAATAACTTCCCTTAGAGTTACCCAAGGCTTAAGCCCCTCAGCCTGGTCTTTGTCGTGAGTAGGCGTTGGCCAGTGTATGTCTACGTTTAAATCTTTTCTAACTCCAAAGATAATAACTCTCTCACGTGTTTGGGCTACTCCGAAGTTGGCAGTGTTTAGTAGTCTATATTCGACCTTATAACCAAGCTTCTCAAAATCGTTTACCATCGTTCTTATACCAAGACCTTTTTCCCAGCTAAGTAGTCCCTTTACGTTCTCAGCCATAAACACCTTAGGTTTTAACTGTTTAACTACCCTAGCCATGCTTAAGTACAATTGGCCTCGTTTTACTGTTAGCCCTTTTCTCTTACCAGCTAAACTAAAATCTTGGCATGGGAATCCACCTACGACTATATCTGCTTCAGGGATCTTTAATTTATGATCAAGAACTTTGGTTATGTCATCACAAACAACTTCAGTGTGCGGAAAGTTTAGCTCCATTGTTTGGCAAGCTTTTACATTGATATCGTTAGCCCAGATTATCTCCAATGGGTTGGATTCAAAGTAGTTACCTAGGCTGGTGAAGCCACCTTCCAGTCCTAGATCGAGACCACCGCAGCCGGAGAATAACGATACAACCTTATATTTTTTGCCAGACACCTAGCCCTCTTTTATACTTGCTTATGCCTAAAATTATACGCTACGCGGCGAATTCCGCGAAATGGTTCTGCAGCTTGCCTATACGGTCTTTAAACTTCACTTACTCGCAAGATTGATTTAATAGCCCGACGTTGGTCCATGGCATCGTACGCTTCATTTATATGTTCTAGATCTGTTTCGAAATCAAATACTTTGCCCGGATTGATTCGGCCTTTCAAGACATCTTCCAGTAACTCCGGTATGTATTGTCTGGCTGGTGCGACGCCGCCATTAATACCAGCATTCTTCCAGAAAAGAGATTGGTACTTAAATTTCTCATAGAATGGCACACCGACTGCGCCGATCATACCACCTGGCCTTATTACGCCAACAGCTGTTTCCATTGATTCATCAGTGCCTACACATTCCAAAGCCGCATTTACACCAAGGTCTTTGGTTAGTTTCATTACAACTTTTACAGCTTCCTCGCCACGCTCTTTGACGATATCTGTAGCACCAAATTCTTTTGCCACTTTTTGTCTTGCTGGGTTGCGGCTTAGAATTATTATTCGCTTAGCATCAAGCTTTTTGGATGCAATAACACCACAAAGTCCAACAGCCCCGTCCCCTATGACAACTACAGTGTCGCCTTTCTTTACTCGAGCACTGATTGCAGCATGGTAACCAGTACACATAACGTCTGATAGTGCCATAAAAGAAGCTAACATATTATCAGAGAAATCTTTGCCTGGGACCTTAACTAATGTTGCCTCTGCAAAAGGAGATCGTACGAACTCTCCCTGCCCGCCATCAGTATCTCCATTACCAAAGCCTTGGCCGTTAATACAGTTAGCCTGAAAGCCAGCCAGACAATTAGCGCAGGTACCATCGCTAGATTTAAATGGTGCAATCACAAAGTCACCTACCTTAAGGCTCTTAACATCTGAACCAATCCTATCTACTACTCCAATAAACTCATGGCCGATACTACCAATCTTGTGCGAGGTTATGCCCCGGTAATACCATAGGTCAGAGCCACAAACGCAGCCACGAACTACACGTACAATAGCGTCAGTAGGTTCTTGTATTCTAGGATCTGGTCGATTACCAAACTCGACTCTACCTTTGCCTTTAAATATAACTGCTTTCATATAACCCTCTTTCGCCTATGCTTATATACTAGCCTACTTGATGTTTGAACGTGGTTAGTTATTTCACCAATGAGCTATAACTAGGAATATAAACATCAAGGTCGTTACACTCTAAGTATAGTTCATATACTTAGTTTGCCGTTGTGTATGACTCCGAACTATATGAGGCCTTGAATAATCGATAGAAGTTCAGGGAATTGCTTGTAGTCGGGGCTTAGTTCTGTGTTGAAGTGGCCTTGTCCTTCAAATTCTACTAACTTACCACCTGTTTTCTCGGCTAGGAACTCGGCCTGTTCAATTGGTACATAGGGATCGTCATTTGAATGTACATAAATAAATTGTTTGCAGTGTCCTTTAATTGCATCAAAATCGTAGGCTTGTTTGAAAAGTCCTGATAATGTATCCCAGCCTAGATCATCCTTAAATGCACTAACAAGAATCGATGCTTTTATGACAGTTGTTTTAGGTAGCTTTTGTAGTAAGTATAGTGCTTCGACCGATCCTGAGGAATGACCTATGATTATTGTTTGATTGTCATATGTGAATTTGTCATTTGAGAGAAGGAACTCTGTATAAGTCTCCGCATCTGGCTTATTAGCCCCAGGTAGCTGTGGTAACCATACTTTGTGGCCTTGGCCTATAAGCACACCCTTTAACCACATAAACCAGTTGGATTCTGGTGTGGCATCCGTGCCGTGAAGTATTAAGAAATTTGCCATAAGCTAATCATAGCAAATCAAATAAACCCAATAACTGTTTTAGATAAGGCCTAAGTAGCCAGTCAAGAATCTTACACTATCGCCTATCTTTGGAGGATAGGACAAAATTAGAGCTTTATTATGGGTGGTTTTCTGATCAATTATGTCTATCATGTAGCTTGCAACATCAGCTCTTGATATGTGCGTAAAAAAGCCAGCTCTTAGGTTGTCGTTAACGGTTGCACCTTTTCTCTTTCCATTAGTTAAAGCCGTGGGTCTTAGTATGGTCCAATTCAGCTCAGTACTTTCCTCAATTAGCTGCTCCTGAATGTCCTTTTCTTTGAATAGCCAACGAAGTCCATGTCGTAGAGTTAGTCGTGTTATAAAGCTACACTGGCCTGCACTGTTACCGGTACCAATAGCTGTTACACAGATAAGCCGTTTAACATGCTTAGTAGACATAGCGCTCAAGATATTCCTTGTGCCAGTAGACAAGACATGGCTAGCTTTTGATAATGGTGGCCCCAAAGCTTGCCTAGTAGATAAGCCCAAGGCACAGATTACTATATCGCTGTCAGACATGGCAGCTTCTAATGAAGATGGATCAAGAACATTGCCGGCATGAAGTTTTAGTTTGGGGTTTGTTATACCTATAGCCGAGGGATTACGAGAGAAGACGGTAACGAAATAACCTTTCTCTAGTGCATATTTGACCGTCTGTCTTCCAATACCTCTACTACCGCCTATAACTAGTACTCGCATTACTATCCATACTAGCCCTCAGTGTATTAATTAGCTATGTATCCGATCGTAAAGGCTAGAGTAAAGACGATGATGACGATTACTATTACTACATCAAGGCCTATTTGTTTAATTTCCTTTTCAGTTTCCTGCTTCATGGTCCAATGTTAGCATATCGTTATTAAGCTTAATTCCTGCAGGTGGACATGCCTGCAACCCTAATCTCATTTCCATCAGGAATTACTACGATCTACCGTTTGACTACGTCTGGATTCTGCTCGAGAAAAGTGCTCATTCTTATTGCTGCTCTTGTTGCTGGTCCATCAATATCTCTTGAATGAAACACTTTAAATGTCTGCATAGGTTCCATTTTGTATAGGAGGGCTATTGTATCAATTGACATCAAGAATATGTGGTCTCTGGCAAACATAGCCATTTCTGGTGGAATTACATCCATCATTTGGCCTAGCCAGTATTTTCCATCTAGTTGTTTCTTATGTTCGGGCATAAGTTCTGGTATTAAACCTGCCTCGTGATCAGGATCATTTACCATTAAGTTTATAGGCAGAGAAAAAGGTGCATTTCTTAAACATATGCCGTAGACGGCATCGAATCCTTTACCAACCTCCGAGTCGCTGAGACCTAGACTTGACCATTCTAGATCTATAACTCTTTGTTTTGCATCTTCAACTATTTTTGTATAAGCATCGTCGATATTGTCTATAGGTTCAGTAATAATTTCGGATGTATCAAGAGTTGATACTTCTGCCGCATCTGGTGCAGGTATAATGCCCATATCAGTCATTTGACGCATGACGGAATCCGCAAAGTTTTCAGGGAAAGCTATCCGTGCCAGGTAAGGAACGCTAGCTTGCAGCCTATCGTATCCACCCTGGCTTAATCCTACCAGCCCGTTTTCTATGGGCTCGCCGCTAAATCCGTCAACACCATTCTGGAGATCATAAATTGATAAAATTGAAGACATAACAAAGCCTTCTGGCACTAAGCTTGGATTTAATCTTCCAGATAAGAAATGGGCAAATTCTGTTAACTCTGTCGCCTCATCTTGGAAACCACGTAGCTTTTCTATAGCTTCAGAAGTTTCTACTGCATTGTCATCAAACTCATAAGTCATAATCTATAATTAAGACATATAACTTAATGAAAGTCAATGTATGGTTCCGATTTTTATCAATAATTGCTTGAGCGTAAACGTTTTACCCCTCTAAACGGGTACACTTCGAAACTTTGATGTTCGGCTAGCCTTTTAGTGGGAGTTGACCATAGCAAATGCAGGTGTAAGCTAGTTCTGGGCTCATATCTTCCTTTCGTGAGCCTCCCACCAGGTGTACGTTATTACTTAATTGGTTGGTGTAATACTTCCTATAATCTGTTTAGCCTGTGAAAACGATGTGCTATCTACCTGCTGTGAATACGTATAGGTAGGGTTAGACTTCTGATTCCAGCAGAATGAACCGTCTAGACTTAGAGAGGTTCCATTACTGAGGGTAGCAAGAAAAGTCTGCCCAGATACAATTTGCATATCAGGGCATTCAGCTACACGACCATCAACGGACGGATCTCCTTGATTGTGGATCCAAACCGATAGACCGTTAGATAGTGAGGTCACTGTTCCCTCAGAGTAGTCGTCCATTGTGTCAGATGGTTTGCTAGATAAGACTATATCCATACCGAATGAATTAGAGCTGCTTTCAGTATTAACTAGCCGAATATCGGTGTCCTGCCCGTTAACTTGTGTGACGGCCGTTGTTCCCTGGAAGCCGGATATTTGCCATGTGCTTGGATATTTGAGTGCAAAAGAGCCTACGCTAGAGGTATAAGTTTGCCATCCCGCATAAGGATTTGTCTGCTGCGTAGTTTTCTTAGTACTAGAGTTTTGTTTTGTGTTTGCAGTAGTCTTTGTCGTTACCACTGGTTTTGTTTTGTGGTTGTGGTGGTATACAGCCCAACCGCTAAAACCGATAGCAAAAATAACCACTACTATTATTAAAACGCCAATTGCCCCGAAGCCTTTATTATTCAATCTCATGGCTATAATTAGTTATACCCGATAATCATGATATTCGAAACCATATTTAATAAACTGAAATATTGCAATAACTTTTACGCCTGGCTAAACGAGATTCGAAGGGTTACCCCTAACGGTCTAGAACTTTTATCCTCATTTACTAAACCACTTATTGCGTGCCGCTATATAACTTTTACGCATATCTTTAGCCTTTCTGTCGTTTGGCACTAATTTATCGATTATGTTTTGTGTTGAGTCGCTTGAATTATTATTTTGCTCAATATAGTGCGGTTTATTCCACCTACGAAAGCCAAGTAAATATAGAATCTCAGCTAGCATGTTGAGTATTTTGCGTATTTCAATGTCACTTGGTTCTAGGGTTTTATTTCGCTCATTCAATTTCTTAAAGTGAGCTAGCTTGAGCCTTAATTCATGTACCATACTAAGTACATAGACTTCCTGCTCTAGTAGTGCTTCGAATGCATCTCGTGCTGATTTCTTTCTGGATGGACGCACTTCGCAACTATAGGGTGCCTGGTTTGACTATGCCATCGGTATGGCATTTGCCAAATGGTGGTGCAAAATTTATAATAAGTTCCAAGTAAGCTAATCAAACTAAAATGAAAAAAATTCACATATTCCTAAAGATTAGCGCAATCTTACTAACAGTTGGGTTAATACTTGCAGCGTTTAGCGTAAGAGCTTATGCCGATAGTGGCCTTATAGGCTACTGGAACTTTGACGAAGCCAGCGGTAGCGCCTATGCCGACAGTTCCGAAAACGTTAATGACGGCACTATAGTCGGTACGGGCGTAAACCACTCCACTGACGTAGCACCTATCAGCTGTTTTAGCGATCCTTACAGCGTTAGCTTTGATGGCTCGGGCGGCTATGTTTCGATTCCGGACAGCGCCAGCATGGATCCGACCAGTCAAATCAGCATCGCCTTCTGGATGAACGCCAACACCGTCAACAACGGCTACCAGCATATTATCTTCAAGCAAGGGCCGGTGGTTACGAGCTACGGCGTCTGGCTGTTCAACAACCACATCTATATGGAGGATAACGACAATACCGTTCGTTCGCTCACCAGTAATGCCACTATCAACACGGGCACCTGGTACTACATTACGGTAACGTACGACGGCCAAACCCAAAAACTCTACGTAGACGGTAATCTGGATAACAGCCAATCGCTACCAGGCATTACGCTAAGTTACGAAAACTCGCCGATAAAAATCGGTTCCGGTGATTATAATAACCCGTTTAGTGGTTACGTCGACGATTTGCGCATTTATAGTACGGCGCTTTCGCAAAACCAGGTTACAGATTTGGCCGGCGGCGGCTGTGGGCCGGGCGTCTTGTCCTCGCAGCCTAGCCCGGATACGCAAAACACCGATCCGCCAACTACCACCGTAAGTACCGATCCAGCGCCGCATGCGCCTGACACTGGCTACGGTGCGCCTCACAATTCGTCTACACCTAAACTGATAGGTCTAATTGGGCTAAGTATGATAATCGGATCCGTAATCTTCCAGTCCAGAATTTATCTCTATCTCTACAAATTGACGACCACACTATAAGAGTCTTGGCTCAGCGTACCGGTCTAGAATTTATTAAGACAAATGCTACTTACTGTATGGTTGCCATTCTTTATCTTTCCATATGTATAATAGACCATCTTCACCGAGCCCGAATACAAGCACATCTCGTGTAACTGCTGAATTCGTAGCAGCAATACTTTTAATAATTTGTCCCATTTATATTCTCCTCTAATAATTATGCTATTTATAATACAAGCTTCTTTTGTCATTATAGTCTAACCCTTTAAAACGAGACAAATGAGACAAGTGTTATACAAAAACTGACTACTCATTTAGTTCGAGTCCCAGATGGCATACAATACTAGATATGGACTTTCAACCTTTTTCTCAGAGTTATGTATTTGATCCTAATGTATTGATTGAAGACTTCCCTGAATATTTACTGCCACATATTATAAATTGGGTTAGAGCAGTAATGCGAACATCAGATATCGGTCAGAGCAATAATATAAGTAGTAGTTTTAAAAGGGAGATAGAATTCAGAATACGCAGGACAGTACCTAGTCAGGTTGTAAGCTTCATCGCCTCGTGGGTATCAAGTGTTGAAGGAACTTGTGATCTACTGACGCTAATGCTTCAAAACTATGCTAGCGAAGCACAGGTCGTACAGTTAAAAGAGTTACTAAGAGTAAATTCCTCAGCATATACGGCTGAGCCAACGGGTAGTACTGGGCATATTGAAGGTCTGGGTGGGTATAGATTGGTGCGTAGAGTACCAGAGGCAGTAAGACAACAGGCAGAGCCTGCATTGTCAGCAAATGATTTAATGCTCAATGCTTGGAACGAATGTTACAAAATGCCACCAGACTATACTGAGGCGGTTCGTTTGGCAAATGACTTCATGGAAGGCTTGCTCAGAGATAAGTTTTGGAGCGGAAGAACAAGGCCGTATACGGTAGGCCAAGTAGTTGCTAAATTCACTCAAGATGATAGTGGATTGCATTTTAAAGCCGAGAGTTTTTTAACAGATAAAACTAAAGTCATTGGTTTATTGCAAGGTGTAGCAAATATCAGAGGCGAACACACAACAGGCGAAGGCAGGAACCCTACTGCCGATGAAGCAGAGTTTGTGGTCCAGACCTCAATATACTTGTATACCCTATTAGAGCCAATTGCTCCAACTAACCTGGCTAGTTAATTTCACCCTGCATTCTTACAGAATCACATCTCTTCCAGACTTGGTCCCATAAACCCTATCACCCTTCTTCGAACTGACCTCACTACTATCTTTCTGAGGCTTCAGCCCACTCTTAATAACTAACTCCTTCAAAGCTTCTTCACCTTCATAGGCCCGTACTCTTCCGCTCAAATAGCCTAACCTGTAATTTATGCCATCGCTCATTAGTCTCCAGTTGGTATCTCTTAGAGCCTTATCAACTAGCTTCTTTAAGGTTTTCCTACTGTCATAGTCTTCTCTTCCTCGTTATTATCTCCGGAAATTAAAAAGATGACCAACTTGAAATCTGAGAAGCATTCAAGGCTGACTATATCCATTCCAACAAGCCTGTTTAAATCATCTCCAAAGATAACATTATCCTTTGTAGCTATAGTATTAGTTATAAAAGAATGAAGTGATGTCTTTCTAACTAAATGAATGCTCGTGTCCAATGACGTCGAATAATCTTCCAAGTCTAGAGTAATAATTCTATTTGGGTTATAGCCTATTGCCTCAACTCTAGTCGATATGTTATTTGCTGGTATTACTGCGACCGGCATAGCAGAATAACCTATTTGCCAAGCTTCAGCGATGTCCTTAAAAGCAGGTGTTGAAGCCTCGTAATGAGGCAGTACTACGCCACCTATCTCGTGGTGCATGCCACCGGCTTCATAAAATGTTGTGTGCATACCCATACTCTCACCAAAGAAGCCTCTCCTAATTCCGGGGTGACGACCGAGTTGTTCCTTGACCCAAAATACCTTATATATGCCATCTGACATCTTTAAATTAAATTCTATAAGGTTAGTCTTAGTAGATTTTGAGGGCATCATGAACTCCAGCTCTATGAATTATACTCATGAGATTTATTTTCTGTCACAAAAAAACACCATGAGCAAATCATAGTGCCTATGCTTGGCTCACCACAATAGAGGAAGTTATAACCGTAATTAAACTAGACTTAGCATATTAATGTCTTTGACTTTGGACCCATCGAAACTAATGATGTTGACTTCACCCACATTTCCATTTATAGAAATTCGTTGCTCATTAACTTTGTTAACAAGTACGGTCATCTCTTCTTTGCTACCCGAACCTATCGTTAAATGGGGAATGAAAGGCATGTCGCGTCTCAACTCGCTTTCTAGTTCATCTTGATATAAAAGATCATGCAGCTCATTGATCTCATTGAATCCAACTGAAGGAATAAGAAAAGCATGGCAATCGTCTATCGAGTTACCTTCAATAGTTTTGGCTGAATCCATAGTGACCTTAAATGACTTAAATGTGCGCACTTTGCTTTGAATATGTTTGGTGAACTCACTCAAATTCAACTTGTTTGTACCAAATACTAAGGTAATGTGTGGGTTTACTAAATCGAACTGACGGTCATGCAATTTTCGTATGTCCTGAATCCACTCAAAGTCTGAGCTCTCAATAACAGGATATGCGATTGCTAAAAATGCCATAAGTTAATACTAACAAAAGAGAAGCCATTTCTGACTTCTTACCATAGTGCTTATGCTTAGCTCCCTATAGCGGACATATTGAGAACCAGATATCATGCTGAAGTTATGGACATAAAGGGAAGGTTTAGTTGCTTCTTAAGGAGTGAGCTTCTTGGCTAACTGTTTTTTGATCCAGATATGCACGCTTAATAGCACCACTTATTGCTCGTGTTGCAGCCCTAGACGGCTTTGGTGAAGCTACGTCACTCAAAGCTACTTTCTTCGGTTTAATAATGGATTTTATCTTCATCATCTTAGTTTACCTATAATATCATGTCATTTAGCTGATCTTCTGTAAGAAAAGTTGGTAATTCTGCGAACAAGTCTTTAACGTCTTCAACGCGTCGGCCTTCCTTGTTAGAATGATCTTTAACAATTAAACTTATTGTAACATCTTTATGCTTAGAACACAATATTCTGAGATTACTTTCTAAATTTAAGTATGTCTTAATGAAACCAGGCTTATCTATGGCTCGATGCTCAACAACTTCTCTGTCTTTAGTAAACTGCCAAGCAACCTCTGGTATCTGATATATATAGTATATTTTTACCGTATAGCCGTGGTGCAGTGCTCGTTCTAGATTCTCTATTGCTCTTGCTTGAGAGAAGGTGCCGTCGAAAACAAAATCAATTTTGCTCTTGATGGTTTCATCATAAATTTTTCCAAGTATTACACCGGCTCCTCCCCGGAACCTATCTGCTATCTCAGGCTTATAACCATCCATCAAAGCTGCAATCTCGTCCATGTCTATTCTCAGGGGTCTATCGGTAATGCCCTTTAACAGCTCTACGGTAAACTCGGTTTTTCCAGCCCCGGGTAACCCAGCGGTAAAAATCCCAGTTGGATTATCCTTACTAACAAAATTCGTTTCTCTGAGAAACTCGCGTGCAATTCGTTTTTTATACTTATTCGCCCATGCCATGTGATCCATGAACCTATCATAGCAAATAAAAAAGCACTTAAATCAAAGTGCTTATGCTTGGCTCCGGGGACTGGATTCGAACCAGCGACCTAAGGATTAACAGTCCCGCGCTCTACCGCTGAGCTACCCCGGAATATCTAAGAACTTGGTATATTCTAATGGCTTAATAACAGATTGTAAATGATTGAGACTTAATACTAGAGCTTTGGTGTACAATTAATTTTATGCAGGAGGATAAGGTAAACACATCTGTTAGCACAGGCACAGAAAAGCCTTCGCAGCCCTCCAGTCCACTAACCCAGGAGCAGATTAACGCTCTTTTAGAAATACAGTCACCTAGGAAGAAAGATAGCAGTAAGTGGGTTATCGGTCTGATACTTGCGATTATAGTAGTTGCGGTTGGTTTTTCCTCGTGGGCTATTAGCCACTATCTATCGAAGGTTAATGCTAAGGATAAAACTAATTCTATGACCCAGGGGCGGTCTGTGAGCCCTAGTAGTAACTAGCGATTCTTAATAGCTGCAGCTGATCTTCTGGCATCATCTCTAGCTTTTAGAGTCTGACGTTTATCGTAGTTCTTTCTACCCTTACCAATAGCTATTCGCACTTTTATATATCTACCAGCGGTTAGTATTTCAAGCGGCACTATTGTTCTGCCCTGCCTTTTGGCTTCTATTAGGGCATCAATCTCTTTTCTTTTAGCTAGCAGCTTTCTGGGTCTAGTTTGCTCTGATTCATCAATATGTATACCATTGCTACCGGCAATGGTGGCGTTGATTAAAATTAGCTCATTATTGCTGTTGGTTGTAACGTATGCACCACGAAGATGGCCATGGCCCATTCTAAGGCTTTTGGTCTCTGCTCCTGTTAGTTGTGCACCCACAACTAAAGAGTCGCCTAGTTCGTAATCGAATCTGGCTCGTCGGTTGGATATCCGTTTAGTTGTACCTTTAGCTTTATTGGCCATAGGGCCATTTTAACCTAATGAGCCCTTATATTCATGTTTAGCAACATTCCAGAGTGATGGGTCATGCAGTTTTACATCACGGTAGTACCAATACTCTGCTCCCCACATGACTATATCTCGCATGCCAGTAGCCTCACCAAACTTGAATCTATTAGTTAGCCGAGTGGCATCAATAGACTTGTTTTGTTCGGCTAGGCTGGTGTTTGGAATTGTTTGGCCATTAGGCGGCCAAGCTTCTGCCTGCAATTCACCAATGATCATATCTCTATGGAAGAATATCTTTTGAACTCCAGCCACAAAAGCGTAATACCAGGCCGGGTATGGGTATTCCAGGTACCTATGTGTAACACCGGCATCCCAGACTCTCTTATAGACGGATATACTAAATTCATCAGGAGTTGGTTGGCCTACCGGGAAACCAATGGCGTTGTTGCTACGACCGACAATGACTGTGTGGTTAGGGTCTAGCCTCTTCACTAAGTCGTATTCACTTACTAGGCGACTTCGACTGTAGTTAGTGCAGATACCGAAGCCTTTTAGAAAGTATTCGTTTTCTACTTGGTAGCTCTCTAGAGCTGGATCGTTCTTATAGCGTTCAACAACCTTACTCATAAAGTTCTCTAGTTGAGGTTGCCAGACACTTTGGGGTTCACTCTGGGCCCATGTTGGAGCATAGCACTCTGGCCAGCGAGGCTGCCGGAGGCCAAGAACCAAGATTACCTTGGCATGAGCTTGTGCTGCGTACTGCATTTCCCAGTCGAGTGTTGAAAAGTTATATACACCTGGGCTTGGCTCCATGTCACTCCACTGACTATCTAGCCGGAACTGTTTGACGCCAATGTCTATAAGGGCTTTCATGGTTTGTTGGGGGTTTATGCCTAGGCTGGTGGCATAGTCTGGATCAAAGCTGACACCAAGCTGCAACGGAATGTGCGATTCACTGTAGATATACCAGCGAGCTATACCGTACATAATGCCAATAATTATTACTAGAATTATGACGACTACGCTGACAATCTTATGCCAAAGATTCTTATGCCAGTAGTTACGTGGAAAGTGCCAAATATACTTCAGGACTTTCACTAAGCTGCGTTTAAGTTTGTTTATATACAATTTGTTCTTAGCTGACATATAATTATTGTAAGCGTTTTATGCAAAATCTAGACTACAAAATCTCTATAGTTATACCAACATACAATGAACAAGACCATATTGGTGCTTGTCTTGAGGCTATTTCTAAACAGATTGTTAAGCCTTTTGAGGTTATTGTCGTTGATAATATGTGTACCGACTATACGGTAGATATTGCCAAGAGGTTTTCTTTCGTAAGAGTTGTAAAACAGACTAAGCGTGGACTTGTACATGCCAGAGATAAAGGCTTTGACTCTGCTAGAGGCGACATTATTGGTCGAATAGATGCCGATACCCTGCTGCCTGCTGATTGGACTCAGAAGATTATTGAAATATTTGAAGACAGGTCAGTAAAGGCTGTCTCGGGTGGCATACACTTTTATGATATTGGCTGTAGCGATGTTATAGACGGGATAGATGCCTATTGGCGAGCTTGGATGGCTAGACGAATGACACCAAGCAGCAGAGTATTTCTTTTGGGTGCTAATATGGCAATTAGAAGAAGTTCTTGGCAGAAAGTTAGAGGACAGCTGTGTCATCAAAACGGATTTCATGAGGATCTAGATTTGTCATTGCACCTATCGATGATAGATGAGAAGGTTATCTTTGATCCTACGCTTATGGCCAATGTCTCTGCTAGGCGAATAGATAGTGGCTTCTTTGATTTAACAAAGTATGCTTTTGAGAACCCTTGGATATATATAAAGCACGATGCCAGAGAGCACAGGTACATGTACCCACTGATTGGTATTGTCCTATTCAATTATATACTGCTAAGGATTGTCTTCAGGGCTTTTGACGAACAGTCACAGCGATTTAGTTTTAAGTTGCTACTTTTAAAGCAAAGTATGGCTAGAGCTAATCCGGCAGATTTAGCTTAAGATAACTTTGGCTATTGCAGGCACTATATTTTTATCAAATGGGCTTGGAATAATCTGATCAGCGGTTGGGTTTTTAACTATTGCGGCTAGAGCCTCAGCAGCGGCAACTTTATGTTTCTCAGTTATCTTCTTAATACCGTTATCTAGAGCACCTCTAAATATACCTGGGAAAGCTAGGACGTTATTGATCTGGTTAGGAAAGTCGCTACGGCCAGTTGCAATAATAGCTGCTCCAGCCTTTAGGGCAACGTCAGGCATGATTTCGGGTACGGGGTTAGCCATCGCAAAGATTATTGGGTCTTTAGCCATGAGCTTAATGTCTGAAGCGTCTAGAAGACCAGCTTTGGATACACCAATAAATATATCGGCATCTTTTAAGGCGTCCTTTAGGCTAGTGCCTTTATGCTTAATACTATTTAATGTAGCAAGATACTCTTTTTCAGGATTTAGACCTTCTCGGTTCTCAGTAATAATGCCCTGGCTATCGACAGCTGTAATGTTGGCTTTGGAATAATCGTGAATTAGTTTGGCTATAGCTACACCAGCAGCCCCAGCACCACTTATTACGATCTTACAATCTTTTAGGGATTTACCGGTAACTTTCATAGCGTTTATAAGACCAGCTAGAACAAACCACTGCTGTGCCATGTTGGTCATCGTGCATTATTGGGATGTCTAACTGTTCTTTTAGTAGTCGCTCTACTTCAAAGCACTCTGGTGCTTTAATATCCTCAAGGTTAATAGCGCCAAAGCTTGGGGCTATGGCTCTTACGGCTGCAACAATTTCATCAACCGTATGGACATCAAGAATTATTGGAACGGCATCAATATTTGCAAAGCTTTTAAATAACATAGCCTTACCTTCCATAACTGGTAGTGAGGCTTTAGGACCAATATTACCTAAGCCTAGGACTGCTGAACCATCACTTATTACAGCTAGAGAGTTATTTAGCCAAGTATAGTCCTTAGCCTTATCTGGGTGTTCATAGATATAGCTGGAGACAGCTCCAACTCCAGGGGTGTAGTAGATGCTAAGCTTTTCTCTGCTGTCTAGCTTATCTTTACCCTTTATCTCTAGTTTGCCACGAAGTTTTAAGTGCTGATCTAAAGCTTTTTTTGAGTAATCCATGTTAGATTATTCTATGCTCGGCATCAGTCTCTGTAAACTATTTGACTGCTAATCCGTAAAACGGCCACGGACTACAGCCAGTGGTTTTGATGGCTGGACAGTAACTCTTGCTCCTCTAGGTAATTGTAGGTTTACGCCATCATAAGCATGCTCGCCATCCCTTTGAAAGTTGATTGGGTCGGTAGCTATAAAGGTATGTGGCTCGGTTAAATCGTGTCCTGGTGATTGGCCCTTCTTTAGTTGGATAATAGTTTTAAAGATATCTCGTCGTCTGGGTATATCCACCATGTGTATTGGGCCCTCTAAAGAGACTTGAGGAGCATTTATAATCTCAGCAACATGAGGAGCATTAAGATACATTCTCTCCAATAATTCTTTGGCTGTCTGTAAAACCATCTTCCTCTTCACCTACGTATCTTCGTCTAGTGTCCATGAAGATACCACGACCAATTTCAGGACCATCTACAAGATATTTACCGAGCTGCAAGTGACCTATGGAGAAGTCTCTTACACGAGAAGATCGATGACCTTCTTCATTTATTCTTTTTATACCGTTATGAGTGGCATTAAAACCTAGTACAGTTGCTGCTCGCAGTGTTCGTGACTGTCCATCAAGAGTTTCAATAGTGGCTTCCATTGGTCTAAAGCTGGCAATGCGTCCCGTTTGTAGGACAAAGTCTGGGAAGTCACGGTCATAGGACGATACTAGCGAGTGCAGTAGATTACCACCACTACCGCCACCTGCCATCCAGGCCGCAACGTTAGGATATTCGTCCCGGTCGAGGAAATCGACAAACTGAAGGGCTGAGCCGTCACCACCGATTATGCCCAAGAGCGTAAGTCGATCGGCGTTAACCTCTCGTTTAAAAGTTTCCTGAGTTTGCTTAGGATCCTCCGAAGTTGGTAGGAATCTATGTGGAGGGATTTCACCATTGGCAAGATCAAGACGATATTCAACGGAATTCTTTACGTGTTGAGCACCAGTACTGGCAGGATTGTAGAAAATAACAGATTCGTCAAAGTCGAGTGGACTTTTCGGTAGCTTAAACTGTTCCTGTACATCTGATGTAAACATGAGTGTATACTATACCATAAATAAACTTAAAAGTCTATACCCTTATTAGCTAAATACTGGTTGTCGAAGTGGTGCTTAATTTTATCCATAGAAGTGATAATATCCGCTAGACCTTTCAGTTTAGCTGGGAAGTTTCTGCCGGTCAAACAGAGGCTAGTCCCAGGAGCTCTGTTTAGTATAAGTTCTTTGACTTGTTTCTCTGTTATAAGGCCATCATGGACAGCATTATTTATCTCATCACAGATAACTAAATCGTACTTGCCATTTTGACTGGCTTTTATGGCTTGGTTGTATGTCTCCTCGGCTGCGTCTTTGTGTTGCTTATCGCTAATATGTTCTGGGCTTAGATCACCAGCTTTATAGAAGCCCTTGCCGCCTTTATAGAAGAATAGTTTGTCCTTATATAAACCCCTTATATCCCTAATAAAGACATGCTCACTGACACCCCAATACTTAATAAATTGAATAAAGGCTACACTTTGGCGATTGCCTAGAGTTCTGGACATTAAACCAATACCAGCGGTAGTTTTACCTTTACCATCGCCGGTATATACCACCACCACAGACTTCTTTGTCTTATAGTCCTCAAATGACATAGCTCAATATTGAACTAGTAGGCAGTTGGTTGCAAGTCGCTAGCTGCTGCCCCGTTCGGTTGTAGCTCTTCAATATCGGCATCTGGTCTAGCTTCTATATACTCAACGCTTTTGGACACCATAAAACTCGCAAAGCGGAACGATCTTTCCACTCTGGAAACTGGGGTTATCGCTTCACCAGTTACTCTACCGGTGTATTCTCGCCAGAGAGTGTATAGTCTGCTTAGTCTGGTGCCCTTGTATAGTCCTCCGAGCGCTATATATTGTTCATCTTCTAGATTATCGAACTCCTGGAACAGCTCCCTACCGTAGGACGTTACTACCGCTCGGTCATCTGGGCCAACTCCGCCAATGCGAGCTAGCGTTTCTACTGTCACTTCGGCTAGAGTGCCATTCTCTATATTACCGGTCATTCTAATTTCTGGATCATCAGGTGCTCCTCTCTTTCTTATGGAGTCGGTGCCAATAACTAGATTGGCTAGAGCCCTGTGTTGTTCGTAGCTTAGTACTATGCCTGGTTTTGGTTGTGATTCGTCCATACTATTACCTCCGTTAGTTAATAGTTGGGACTATATCTATACACTACCTGTTAGATTTTCGCTATAAGATAACCAGCTTTGTGATTTATTTCACTAATTGATGAGATTTGAGAGAAGAGTCTATTTTAGGACGATCAAAGCCAATTATTATGTCACCACCGATATCCAGTACCGGGATACCTCGCTGGCCACTCTTAGTTACGGCCTCTTCAAGTGCTTTAGGATCATGGTCAACATCTTTATCTTCATACTTAACGCCTAGCTTATCTAGATATTGTTTAGCAGCATGGCAGAAGCCACACCAGGAAGCGCTGTAAACCGTAACATTATTTGCCATATGTATATTTTAGCAGTTTTAGGCCTGTCTTTGATACTCTTTGTTCTTCTAGTCGGAAGCTAGCTGTCATTAAGGCGACTAGACAAGATGTTTTGAGCCCTAGGTATTTTCCTTAAACCAGTCCTTAGCAACCTTACCACCCCAACCAAAAACTGCACCTATGCCCGTAACAAAACATAGAGCACCTATGGCTGTAGGCTTCCGGTATAGTGCATCGACGTAAACTCCGGACATAAGAGAGGCTGTAATAGCTTTACTATATAACTGGTCTCTAGGATCAAGTCTATCCCAGGCCTGTATAAGCGCATTAGCTGCCCTTACATATCCTTCAGCTGGCCTTTGGTTATATTCCACTCCTCTTGATAAATCAGTAAAGAAGGCACGGTCTTCTGGGTTATCAATATGGGGCTCGTTTGGCCCCTGTTCAAATTCAGACATAGATCTAATACTATAATATTCTGGATCTATTGCAAGGATAAGCATGATTAAGATAACCGAGCTCTAAAATAGCTAGAAGTAGTCTTGCGTGAGATAGGTCACAAATGCTATAATTTACAGAGATGAAGCAGACGAGTGAGCCGAAAGTGAGGCCGTCGCCTAGCTCTAAAGAAAAATCTAGGGCGGTGGCAGGTAATTCTAGTCCCACCACAGTATTTGTTTCTATGGTGCTAGATATGACATGGCGATTAGCTATTGTAGTGCTGGTTCCGATCATCCTAGGGGTTGAATTGGATAAACACTATAAGACCCACCACGATTATTTAATCGCTGGTTTTGTTATTGCTCTGCTCTTCGGTATTGCAGTTGTTTATAGGAGTTATAAGTTGGCGAATGATATGACGACAAGTTCAAAGGTTGGTAACCATGCTGGATAGATTCTTTGCCAGTGGTCCAGTTGTGCACGTTGCCCCAGGTGGAGTGCTCCGAATTGATGGCATTAATATAACCAACTCTATTTTGTATGGTTGGATCTGTACCATAGTAATAGTCGTTACTTTCGTAATTGTTGCTCGTTTAGTGACCGTTAAACCTAAAGGTGGCTTTACACAAATCGTTGAAGCTGGAGTCGATTTTATTACTAATCTGGTTTACGGAGCTTTTGATGATAAAGAAGTAGCTGCTAGATATACCCCATACTTTGTAACAATCTTCTTCTTTATTCTATTTAATAACTGGCTAGGGCTTCTGCCTTTTGTTGGTGAGGGCATTCAGTCTAATAACTTCCCGCTGTTTAGGCCTTTAACTGGTGATCTTAGCGCTACTTTTGCTATAGGGCTAGTCACTATGATCGTTGTCTACACTGCCTCAGTAAGAGAATCGGGTGGAGTGAAACGTTATCTAAACCACTTCTTTGTTGGTAGTCCTAAGAACCCGCTGTACCTACTTATTGGTTGTCTTGAAATGCTGACCGATCTAACTAGAGTAGTAAGCTTGTCGCTTCGACTTTTCCTAAACGTTACTATCGGTGAAATTGTTATTGCTGTTTTTGCCTACCTGGGTCACATACTGGCACCACTGACTGCCCTACCCTTCACTCTTATTGAATTGTTCATTGGAGCCTTACAGGCTTACATATTTACAGTGCTTGCCACCATGTATCTGGCGGTGGCTGTAAATCATGCCAATGATCATGCCGCTGACCACTTGACCGAGGGAGAGGATCCTGAAACAATGGGCCAGTTGAAAGCAAAGAGAGCTAGTCAAAGTTAATTTAAAGGATAAGGAGAGTAATAAATGATACTAGCAACAGTTACAACCCCCCAAGCATTAGAGGTCATCGCAAAAGGCCTAATGATTGGTGGCGGTTTTATTGGTCCGGGTATCGGTATAGGTTTAATTGGCGGTAATTATTTGCAAGCCGTTGGACGTAATCCAGAGGCCGCTAAATTCTTAGGTCAGGCCCTAATATTTGTGGCTATCGTAGAGCTATTTGGTCTACTAGCCTTCGCATCAATCTTTATAGTTGGTTAAGGAGAATAAGTGATAATACCTGAACTTAGTACATTGGGAGACAGTTCCTCGGGCATCGGAGCCCTAGGCTTCAGTTTGTCTTCATTTCTAATTCAGCTTATTACTTTTATCCTAGCCTACTTGGTTTTAAGGAAATGGGCATTTGGTCCAATTCTAAAGATTCTAAAAGAACGACGAGACACCATAGCCAAAGGTGTTAGTTTGGGTGAGCAGATGCAAAAGGAAAAGATTGAGCTTGAAGCTAAGGTTGAGAAGGCTATCGAGGATGCTCGGGATAAGGCTGACGGTATTCTAGCTGATGCTAACGATTCAGCTAAGCAAGTTATCTCCAAAGCTGAAGCTGATGCTGAGACTAAGGCTCAAGGTATTTTGGACGAAGCTAAGGAACAAACTAAACAAGACATATCTAGAGCTAAGAAGAAACTGGAGAACGAGATAGTTAGTCTAATTTCAGAAGCCACTGAAGTTATTACCGGTGAAAAGCTTGATGCTAAGAAAGATTCGGAGCTAATAGATAGAGCACTTGCAGGCGGGGTTGAGCGATGAAAGTTAGCAGAAGGAAAATAGCAGTGGTTATTGCTGATCGACTTAAGCATGGCGAGAACCTATCTAAGCTATCGAAAGAAGTTGCTAGCTACCTACTCTATTCTGGTAGATCCAGTGAGCTTAACTCAATTATGAGAGACGTTATTGCTATACGGGCAGATGAAGGCAATGTTGAAGCTACAGTCATTTCAGCCCATGAGCTTAACGGTGGTATTAAAAAAGAAGTCAGAGATTTAGTTAAGGCTGTTAAGCCAGGCGCTAAGAGAATAACACTCGATGAAAAGCTTGATCCGGATTTAATTGGCGGTCTTAAGCTCAGCGTTGTTGACCACGGCGTTGATTTATCTATACGGGCTAAACTTAATAAACTTAAACAACTAGCAAACCAGGAGGCGTAAAGAAGTGGCAGAAATATCCATCGCAGATTTATCCAGAGATATTAGAAAGTCTATTGAGGACCTTAAATCTAAACCATCAATAGCAGAGACTGGTATTGTTACCAGAATTGGCGATGGCATTGCCTGGATTTACGGTTTGTCTAATTGTGGCTATAACGAAATGATTGAGATTGAGTCATCGGCTGGTGAGAAGATTACAGCTTTCGCCTTTAACTTGGGTGAGGATGAGATCGGTGCTGTGCTACTTGGTAGTGAGATTGGTATTAAGGCTGGTGATACTGCTAAGTTAGCTGGCCGAGTGCTAGAAGTACCAGTTGGACCTGAGCTAGTTGGTCGTGTTGTTGATCCACTTGGTAAACCACTGGATGGTGGTCCAGCTATTAAAGCTAGAAAGACTGCAAAGATTGAGCGACCTGCTCCTGGAGTACTAGACCGAAAGAGTGTCTTTGAGCCAATGATGAGTGGCCTTGTGGCTATAGACGCTATGGTACCGGTTGGTCGAGGACAAAGAGAGTTAATTATTGGTGATCGTCAGACTGGTAAGACAGCTATTGCTGTCGATACTATGATTAACCAGTCCCGTCAAAAGACAGGAGTCATTAACGTTTATGTAGCTATTGGTCAGAAACTATCTAAAGTAGCCGCTCTTCAGGAACGACTAAAGCGTGAGGGCGTTATGGACCAGACTATTATTGTTGCGACCTCACCAGCTGATCCTGCTGCCATGCTATACCTTGCTCCTTACTCTGGTTGTACTATGGGTGAATACTTTAGAGATAACTCTGGTCATGCTCTTATTATTTACGACGATTTGTCCAAGCATGCTGCTGCCTACAGGCAGATGTCCTTGCTTCTAAGGCGCCCACCTGGACGTGAAGCTTATCCTGGTGATGTTTTCTATTTGCACTCTAGGTTACTAGAACGAGCCGCTAAATTGAGTGATGATTTAGGCGGCGGTTCACTAACTGCCTTGCCTATTATTGAGACTCAGGCCGGTGAGATTAGTGCCTATATCCCAACTAACGTTATTTCCATAACCGATGGTCAGATATTCCTGGAAACTAGTCTTTTCTACCAAGGTATACGGCCGGCTATTTCAGTCGGACAGTCTGTATCACGTGTTGGTGGTAACGCTCAGACTAAGGCAATTAAAGCTGTTGGTGGTGGACTTAAACTATCTCTAGCGCAGTTTAGAGAGCTTGCGGCTTTCTCACAGTTCTCTACCGATCTAGATCCTGAAACTAGACACACTATTGAGCATGGTCAAAGATTAACTGAGCTACTAAAGCAACCGCAGTATAGCCCGTATTCTGTCTGGCAAATGTATGCCTTGCTTTATTCTGCTACTGAGGGTGTCTTTGATAGCGTACCAATAAACAAGATCGCTCTAGCTACCGAGAACCTGCTACTTGAACTTAAGAATAAGCAAGCCAAACTAACTGAGCGACTAAATACCGGTGATAAGCCAAACGAAGCAGATAATGCCACTGTCCTTAAAATTGCTAAGGCTATTGCAGCCAGCTACAAGGAACGAACTAAAGACGGTAGTGGGAGTAAGAGTAGCTAATGGCTAGTACCATCGTATTAAAACGCCGAATTAATTCCATTAAAAGTACCCGGCAGATTACCAAGGCTATGGAGCTTGTTTCAGCCTCTAAGCTTCGACGTGCTCAAGAGTATGCTAATCAGTCCAAGGCTTACCATGAGTTAGCCCAGGAACTACTAGTTAGACTAAGTAACATTAATGAGATTGAGAGTCAGCCGCTGTTTGTTAAGCGTGAAGTTAAGAAGCGGCTGTATGTAGTTATTACTAGTAACAGCGGCCTAGCCGGTGCGTATAACGCTAATATCTTGAAGCTTTTAACTAACGACCTTAACCAGTTTAAGGGTAGTCCTAGTGCTAACCAGATTATTGCCATCGGCAATAAGGGTGCCCAGTTTGTTAGACGTATTCGTGACGCTGAACTTCTAGCTTTTTATCCTTCTTTTGGTGATCACCCAACGGCTAACGATATTCGTCCAATATTAAATACAGTTATGGATAGCTATAAGTCTGGCAATGTTGATGAAGTTAGGCTTATCTACACTGTCTTTAATTCGACTATCTCCCAAAGCGCTAACGACATGACCCTACTGCCTGCCCATAAGCTTGAGACAACCGAGGATCTACCAACAGTCTCTAACTTTGAGCCTGATCTAGAGACCGTAGTTGACCAGGTTACCACTAGACTTATTGAGGCTGAAATCTGGCAAGCCGTACTGGAGTCACTAGCTTCAGAACACGCTATGCGAATGGTAGCTATGAAGAATGCTACTGACAATGCTAAGGATTTAATTGATGATTATACCCTAGAGCTCAATACGGCTAGACAAGCTAGTATTACTCAGGAATTAGCAGAAATAACGGGTGGAGCGGAGGCAATACAACAATGAGCATAGAAAGAGATGATAACGGATCAACTATCAGATTAGTGGCTGATATAGTAGCCGATACCATGGCAGATAGACTAAAAGAAGAATCTATGACCAGAGACTATATGATAAGAGAAGCTGCTCGTGAGGCAGTGTCAGCGTATACCCTTATGAGCGCTATTAAAGAGACGTTCAATGAGGATCCAGTAGGAAGTTCTGTAAATGGAAGGCTAGATCAAGGAGGAAATGATGGCAGCGCTTAGTAAAGTAAAAACTAAATTAAACACCGGCAAGATTAGCCAGGTAGTTAGTGTGGTGGTTGATGTTGAGTTCCCTGAGGATCAATTACCTTCTATATATAACGCTCTAGAAGTCGAGCTAAATGGCGAAACTATAACTCTAGAAGTTGCTCAGCATTTGAGCGAGTCCTCAATTAGAGCAATCTCTCTAAGTTCAACTGATGGGCTAAAACGTGGAGCTAAAGTTATCGATACTGGTCACGGTATTACTATGCCTGTTGGTGAACAGACCTTGGGTCGGATGTTTAATGTTACTGGTCAGCCTATAGATAAGAAAGGCGGCAGCTTTAAACAATTTGCTCCTATTCATAGAGACCCACCTCCTCTAATTGACCAATCAGGTAAGATTGAAATTCTAGAAACTGGTATTAAAGTCATCGATCTTATTTGTCCTATTACTAAGGGCGGTAAGGTTGGTTTGTTTGGTGGTGCCGGTGTTGGTAAGACGGTCCTTATTCAGGAGCTTATTAACAATATCGCTAAGTTCCATTCTGGTTACTCTGTTTTTGCTGGCGTTGGTGAGCGAACTCGTGAAGGTAATGACCTATACGGCGAAATGGAAGAATCGGGAGTTCTTAAGAACACTTCCCTAGTCTTTGGACAAATGAATGAACCACCAGGAGCTCGTCTTCGAGTTGGTTTATCTGGCCTTACTATTGCCGAAGGCTTTAGAGACAAAGGTAATGATGTGCTGCTATTCGTAGACAATATCTTTAGATTTACCCAGGCCGGTAGTGAGGTATCCGCCCTACTTGGACGTCTACCATCTGCTGTTGGTTACCAGCCAAACCTAGCCCAGGAAATGGGTGAATTGCAGGAGCGTATAACTTCAACTAAAGAAGGTTCTATTACTTCAGTACAGGCTGTTTATGTGCCAGCTGACGACTTTACTGATCCAGCTCCAGCAACAACCTTTGCTCACCTTGACTCAACTATTGTACTTAGTCGTGCTCTAACTGAAATTGGTATCTATCCTGCTGTTGATCCTCTTGATTCAACTTCAACTATTTTGGACCCTGAGATTGTTGGTGAGGAACACTACAACATCGCTCGTGAAGTTCAAAGAGTGTTGCAGCGGTACAAGGATCTTCAAGATATTATTGCCATTCTTGGTATGGAAGAGCTATCCGAGGAAGATAAGCAGACTGTATCTCGAGCTAGGCGTATCCAGCGGTTCCTATCTCAGCCATTCTATGTTGCTGAACAATTTACTAATAACCCCGGTAAGTACGTTAAGTTATCTGACACTATCCAAGGTTTCAAGGAAATCCTTGAAGGTAAACATGACAATAAACCAGAGAGTGCATTCTATCTAAAAGGCCCTATTACTGACGTTAAGGCCACTACAAAAGAGAGCTAATGTTTAGGTTCCAACTGGTCTCAATTTCTGGTAGCAAGTTTGATGATGATGTCTATGAAGTTGTATTGCCTACGCTTGATGGCCAAATTGGAGTTCTAGCTCACCACATGCCGCTAGTTAGCGTCGTTACTAATGGCGTAGTTATGGTTAGAAAAGACCCGTACCGATACAGATAGCCAAAGAGAGTTCTTTGCTACTAACGGCGGTGTTATAGACGTTGCAGATAATGTACTTAGAGTTTTGGTTGATGAAGCTGATAGCGCCGATGATATCAACGTATCTGAAGCTCAGGCTGCTCTAGAGCGAGCTAAGAAAATGAAAACTGAAGCTAAAGACCAGATAAGCTTGGAACACGCTCAAAGTTTGGTAGACAGACACGAAGTTAGGCTGCACGTTGCTGGTCTAAAGAGACGACACCAGAGACCTTAGGCTGCTAGAGCCAAGCGTGGATAGATATCTCTTACCCCAAGTAATTTCATTGTAGCTACAGCTGTCATTGTATCGACAATGGCCATTTCGTTTGGATCAAATGGGTATAACGAGTCTAGGCTAGCTAGTGCTTGCTGAATACTCCAGCTGTCATGATTGTAGGCTGGCAAGCCGGCTCGGTTAGATTTAGCTGTGTCTAGGGTGCTGTTTACATCCCAGTTTATTATGCCAATAGAGTCCTGTTCATGTTGCCCATCTACCACCATGGACGGTGCTCCATTATCTACGGCAGACTTAGCTATCTCTGGGAGTAGTGTTAAAGTAAGTACTCCCGGATAGTCGCCTGCAAGCTTCGCTAACATTTCTAGCAAAGTCTATATTTTTAGCATCCATTAGTATATTTGGTGCTAGTCGTCCCACTTCGTCTATTAGTTCATCGGAGTTTTCATAAATTAGTTTTTGTATATCGCTTAACTTAACAATAAAGCCACAACCTAGAGCGTCGTTCTCGCTGTGATGATTAAGGATCTTGCCGCCTTCGTTTGAGTCATCACTGTGAACACCGAATCGTAGTTTACGTTCTGAGGTTACTCTTGCTAAGGAAGCTGTATCACTGGCAAAGTTACTGTCGACTGATCCAGGTTCTTTAACTTCTCTCATGAGCGAGTAGATGTTTACTAGAGTTTGTAAGCCGCCAGCAGCACTTATGTATAGGCCGGCCTCGGATGCTCTATCATCTATACAAAAGACAGGATGGTCAGCGAGAGTTACGTTATTTGCAAAAAACGGTTCTCTGAGCCTCAGGGCTTCAGGTGTCTTATCCGTTTCTAAAATTTGATCATTAACATTAATCATAGGCTGCCTTTCCATATATAAATTTACTTTCTATTTAGGAGATAGTGATATTACTCACAAAATTATATGCCTTCAGGCAATACTTATGCAAGTACTGATACAATATTCATAGGTAAAATCAATGGAGGCTCGTGGTGCACAAGTATGATGCTAGCCAGAGACCGGAGGGCTCCATTGATGGTGTTCTATCTGAAATTGATGGAGAAACAATTAAAAGTCGTGGACTAACTATAATTTCTCAAGGTGAATCTGGCTTTAGTTCCATGCTTGTGGCTCATAAAGCTCTTGAAGCTTATGATCCAGCAGGTTTTATTCTAAAAAGAGTAGAACCAAATGGTTTAGCCCAAAGATTTGATAAACAGTCTTATGTACTAGGTGCTGCTATTGCTAGGAACATACTGACACATGAACTCAGCCATGATGATATGCCCTGGGTTGATTATTTTGATTCTGACTTGGTTATAAGTCTTAGTGGTCTATTGATTCGTAATGCCAGTCTGTCTGATGAGGTGGTAGTCAGTAGACTTCGGTGCGAAAGCCCAGACTACCATGATCTAATGCGAGACATAGTTTTCAGTTGTGAGGAAGCTTTAATACCTAGTAATGCTTATACGGTTATCTATGCCGAGGATACTGCCCGTGGTTCCTATGATTACTTCTCAGTCGTTAAAGCCTCAGCTAAGGCTGTAAGTAGCTTAGACTTTAACCCCTGGACCGTCAGCTCCTGACTCTTTACAAATAGATTAATTCAAGCTATTCTTATGTCATAAATAATTGGAGGTTACAAAAATGTTCGGAAAAAGGAAAATAGCTGCATTAGTAGCTGAGTTTCTGGGTACAGGAATATTAACTCTTCTTGTGCTAAGCGTACAACGTTCGACAATTGGTGTGCCATTCTTTGTGGCAGCTATCGCTGGTATAACATTAATCGCTATGGTACTTGCCTTTGGTGATATATCTGGGGCTTATCTAAACCCTGCTATAACTCTTGCTCTATGGACCGCTAGGCGTGTTTCAACGCTTAGAGCTGTAGTTCTAATTGTTGCAGAGTTCCTAGGTGCCTGGGCTGCTTACTACACCTACACCTACTTTGTTAACAGCAAGTTAGCTGATGTTGGTGGACACTTTAGTGGCCACACTCTAGCTGCAGAAGCTGTAGCTACAGGTATATTGGGTCTAGTTTGGGCTGGCGCTTCATTCAACAAGTGGCCAAAGACTGTAGTTGCTCCTGCAATCGGTTTAGCTGTCATGCTTGCCATGGTTGCTGCTTCAACAGCTGGACTTGGTCTAGCTAACCCTGCTCTAGCCTTAGGTACACGAGCATGGGTATGGGGTACTTACGTACTTGGACCAGTTATTGGTGCCGTTGTTGGTGTTAACCTATACGGTCTACTATTCGCTGGTGACAATGGTATTAGCTTTAACCTTGCAACTGCAAAGGCACAAGTTTCTAAGCCTGCAAGCACTGCTAAAAAGCCTGCTGCTAAGAAATCTACAAAAAAGAAATCTAGCAAATAGTTAATACTTAAAAATTAACTCTGAATGCCGTCTAAATATAGGCGGCATTTTAAATTCGTCCGTTAATTAAATCATCCTCAAACTGGATGATGCCTTTTAGGTTTGGTTTGTAGGAGCTTATGTCTGGGAAGCTAAGTTCACTGATATGCTTCCAAACAGCATCAACTAACTTAACTAGGCGCTCTTCAAATTGTTTATCGTACTCCAGTGGAACACGGAACTTTGTAGTATCGGCCGGTGTGGCCTGAATGAAGTCCAGTCGAGCACTAGTTACCGTGTAGCCTTTAAAGGCCGTTGATCCTTCAGCTAGTAGTTTGTAAAAGTAAAGCTGGTTTCTATATAGGTACATTTTAGCTTCACTAGTCCAGCTACGCTCGCCCTTACCAGTTTTATAGTCTATTATCTCGATCTGCTTCTTATCTTTATCTATAATTAGCTTATCTACTTGTCCAGTAACCCTATTGCCGTTTATTACTTCACCTTCGTTTCTAAAGTCGTACTCACTCAAGTCGGATGCCGATAAGCTATCTTTGTTAATGACGTAAAACGATGTGAGAGCGTCTATTCCCTGTTCCTTGAGCCGGCTATAGTCATGAGGCATTAATCGACGCTTTTGAAGATTGGTTTCATAAATCTTTAGTAGCTCCTTAAGTTCTGGTGCTTTGCCTTTAGAGTTAACACTTTTCTGCAGCCAATCCAGTGTGTTGTGTACGGCACTGCCGTAATCCATGTGAGTGGTTGTGTATGTCTTATATTTTAGTAGTGCTCGATCATAAAAGACTTGAGGGCCTGCATGACTAACGTCGGTAAATGTTCTTAGATCGGTCGGGCTTAGGACATATTTCTCAAGACGCTGGCTAAGTAGGCTTTTAAGGTCTGCTGGTATTTCTATTTGACGTTCTTCTTGTTGCCATAACGGTATAAGGTTTGGCCTAAAATTTAACTTAGGCTTAGTTTGATCTAGGCTGAGGTACTTTATAGGTGTCGTCTCTCTAGCCTCGTAGTCTTGGTTATAGCTTAGAGTGGTTAGGCTAGTCTTAGCTCGAGACAAAGCAACATAAAGTAGTCGCAGTCTTTCATCATCAGCATCGTCAGACCGCTGCCTTATATATTCCAGGTTGATAGGGATAGCAGTCTTGCCTCGATCAGCTTTAACGCCCCAGGCTTCGTTAACGAATGATATAAGGTAGACAGAATCAAACTCCTGGCCTTTAGCGCCATGAGCACTCATAAGCTCAACTCTAGAACTGGCCTGTGTATATTTAAGATCGTTAGTAACCTTTTCCTCAGAAAGCTGAAGCTGATCAATGTATTCTATGAAATCAGCAGTCATTAGCGGCCTTTGGTTTGCGCCGTTAAACTCAGTCAACTTTTGTTTAAGTGTTATTAAGTTCTGAAATAGCTGGCTAATAACTACATCACCTTCTTTGGAATAGTATTCCAAGAATGGTGAACGAGTAGACTTCTCTTCTTTGTCAGTTAGCCTAATGTCACTAAGTCCAATAATCTGATCAAGTATAAAATCAAAACGATATTCCAGACTGTTGGCGGCTAGTTTTATTAGCATTAAAGCGGTCTGTCTTAGTTTTGAATCTTTAAGCATTAAATCTAACCAAGAGGATCTAGTTTCATTAGAACTCCAGGATAGCTTCCAAATAGCCTCAGTTGGTAGCTGCCAAAAATCGTAATTAAGGACACTGGCTAGAAGCGAATCTGTTTGATTGCTACCTTGATCGGCTATGGCCTTAAGTAGTCTCATGAAGTTTATAATCTGTTTTATTTTAGGGTCATCTAAAATGTTTTCTCGGCGTTCATAGCTTATTGGGATATCCTCAGCTAGTAGATAGGAAGAGGCTCGTTCCAAATACTTATGTTCCGGTGCAATTATGGCAATGCTACCGGCTTTAGATTTCTTGATGTCTTTAGCTAACCAGCCGTACTCAATAACTTCGTTGTCTAAGGCTAACGATCTAATATCACCGCTATCTTTACTATTGGCTTTAAAGTCCTTGCTTTCATTACTCAGAAGTTCTGTTACTCGAGATTTTATCTGTGTGGCAGTCTGAGAAGACAAATCTATTATGTTTTGAGTTGAACGATAGTTAGTCTCAAGAGTAATTACCTCAACATCCCTATAGGCATTTACGAAATCTAGCATGTTAGAGTGTTTTGCGCCTTGGAAGGCATAGATGGCCTGATCATCATCACCAACAGCCATTATGTTTGGTCTACCCTCGCTAGCCTCATTATTGGTAAGCTGCTCAACTAGTTCGGCTTGAGCCTTATTGGTGTCCTGGTATTCATCAAGCATTATGTATAGATATTTTTCCTGGAGGTTGAAGCGTAGTTCATCGTTCTTCTTTAGAGCCTCAATGGCCCTAATGATCATGTCGTCATAGTCGTATAGCCCATTGCTATTTAGTTCTTCTTGGTACTTGCTATATATCTTGGATAGCTCAACAAGTCTAGCGTTTTCTTTTTGGCCTTTAGCAATAAAGAGATTGTTCTCATCTCTCTCTAGAAACTTGGCTTTCCAGGCAGATAGCTTCTTGGCTTTCTTAGTATCCTTGTAGTCTTCTATAGCCTCACTAAGCTCGCTATTCCAGATATTGATCATAGGCTCGATGCCATCTGTAGAGACGATGTGCTAACTTCTGGTAGGAATAGCTGCTCAAAGGATGCTAGTGATTTCTGCGATATCCTAGCCAGAGATTCTGTTAGGGGCTTAGTTAGCTTGCTTACTTGGGATATAAAGTCGGTGTTGGCTTTGACTATCTTTAGGAGGTCCTCAGGTGTTAGTGTTGCTCTCTTAGCGTCACTAATTAGGTATCTAAGCTTTCTGACTGCATTGTCGTAGCTAAAATCACTATCGTACTTAAGAGACTTTTGAATATCTCGAATAATAATATCTGCCCTTAGGGCATCTATTGGTCTTAAGTTTTGAATTGCATCTATGTAGCTAGGGTTACGCTGGATTATTTCACTACCAAAGCCATGGTAGGTACTGATAGTTATTTTGTAAGCGTCCTCGCCAACTATCTTTATTAACCTTCGTCGCATTTCTTGAGCGCCAGATTCGGTAAAAGTTAGACAAAGGATGTTTTCTGCAGTACATCAGTTTTATATAAGATATTAGCCGCTCTTAGGCTAAGTAGTTGAGTCTTGCCTGTTCCAGGGCCAGCAATTACCAGCAGGGGGCCCTCTATATACTCAACCGCTCTTCTTTGAGCGTCGTTTAGATCCGAAAGTTCTGTTTTAAACTCTGAGTTCACTATGTCTATTATACTTACCCGCTAGAGAATAGTCTGAGCTTTTAGTAACTAGCTATTCTTAGCAATAGAACAAACTGGGCAGTCTTCCTGGTTCCCGAATTCAGTTAACCACTGTTTAGCAGCCTTGTCCCATGGTTCTAGGTCATGGAAGCCTATAAAGTCAGCAGACTCCCTAGTTAGCCAGCCTAGCAGTCCGTAGGCTCTAATAGCACCATAAACTACTGCTGCCCAATGTGGGCCAGCCGGGATAACAGTAACTGGTTTCTTCGGCTTGTAACTCTTGAGGCTTTTATTGTCTAGTTGGCGTATTAAGTTTCTAGCTACGAAGCCACCGTCGAGTAAAGCGGTCTGAGCTAATCGCTATATGGGGTGTTGGCATTGTCACCAATGACGTAGATATTATCGTCAGCCTTAAGATAGACATCAACTGCTACCTTGCCATGATTCATGATGCTAAAGCCATTACTGGAGAAAAATGGGTTATTAGTTACTCCAGCTGTCCAGATTACTGTGTGGGACTGAATGGGTTTGCCGTTAACCATTAGCGAATCAGCAGTTTCTCCTTGAACTACAGAACCTGTCAGGATCTTAATCCCCAAGCGTTTAAGCTGCCTAGCAACTCTTCTGGAAGTATCCTTTGGTAGTCTTGGCAGAAGCTTAGGAGCAGCCTCAATTAGATCGATGTGCACCTTTCTTATTGGTAGGCCGTGGCTTTTCATGGTTCTAGAGACATAGCTTGGTAGGCTACCAGCTAGTTCAATACCGGTTGGTCCCGCTCCGACTATTAGGTAATTTAAGTCAGGTTTATGATCAGCAGTTAGCTGGTCGTGCAAGTGCTTCTTAAGTCTCTCTACTTCACTCTGACTCTTTATGCTAAACGAAAACTTATCTAGGCCTGGAATACCAAAGTAGTTTGTAACTACTCCAAGAGCCAGTATTAGAGTGTCATAGGGGTAGACCTTTTTAGATTCAGTCGTTAGGGTCCTTGCTTTTTTATCCAAGCTAACGGCTGTATCTTTAACGATAACGAGTCTTTTACTTTGGAATATAACTGACAGGGGAATTGAGGAATTAGCTCTTCTACCACCTGTTGCTGTGTGGTAGAGAGTTGGGTAGTATCTAAGTTCAGCTTCGTTGGATATTAAGGTGACGTCAAAACGATGATCGTCGGCTAAATCAAGGGCAGCTTTAACTCCCCCAAAGCCACCACCAACTATTAAAACTTTTTGTCTTTCGTCTAGCATAGTAAAGATTATACTGTAAAGCTTAAGCATAAACGAAGTCATACTTGCGTAATACAGTGTAAAAACCTTAAGCTTATAGTA